>CAYTLZ010000016.1:0-31059 GCA_964438785.1 uncultured Actinomycetota bacterium
TGGACGCAGTGGCTGTTCCTGGAGCTGTTCGACGCCGGGCTGGCCTACCGCAAGGAAGCGCTGGTCAACTTCTGCCCCTCGTGCGGCACGGTGCTGGCCAACGAGCAGGTCGTCGACGGGGCATGTGAGCGGTGCGGCACCGAGGTGTCCCGATCGCCGCGCACGCAGTGGTTCTTCCGCATCACCGACTACGCCGACGAACTGCTCGACGGGCTCGACGACATCGACTGGCCGGACCGGGTCAAGAACTCGCAGCGCGCCTGGATCGGCCGCTCGGAAGGTGCGGAGATCACCTTCCGGACCGCGGATGCACCCCACGGGAAGCCCGACGAGGTGGTCGTCTACACCACCCGTCCCGACACGATCTTCGGGGCGACCTACTTCGTGTTCGCGCCGGAGCATCCGCTGGTCACCCGCCGGATGGCGGGCGACGCGGACTACGACGCCTACCTCGCCGCGGTGGCCCGACGCTCCGACATCGAGCGTCAGGGCGGCAAGGAGGGCTACCGCCTGCCCTTCGACATGATCAACCCGTTCACCGGCGAGTCGATCCCGGCGTTCGCGGCCGACTACGTGCTGATGGACTACGGCACCGGTGCCATCATGGCCGTGCCGGTCGGGGACCAGCGCGACTTCGAATTCGCCCGCGCCTACGACCTCGAGATCCGCGTCATCATCCACCCGACCGGTGCCGACGGTGAGCCGCTCGAGGCGCTCGACGCGGACATGATGACCGCGGCCTACACCGGGCCAGGCGTGATGGTGAACTCCGGCGCCTACGACGGGCTCACCTCCGACGAGGCCAAGGAACGCATCATCGGTGACGTGCAGTCCAAGGGCTGGGGGACCGCGAAGGTCAACACCCGGCTGCGCGACTGGCTCATCTCCCGGCAGCGCTCCTGGGGGGCGCCGATCCCGGTCATCCACTGCCCGTCCTGCGACCAGGTGCCGGTGCCCGAGGACCAGCTGCCCGTCGAACTGCCCGCCGACCTCGATTTCCAGGTCCAGGGCTCGCCGCTCGATGAGCACCCGACGTGGAAGCACGACGTCGTCTGCCCCTCGTGTGGCAGCGACGAGGCCGTGCGCGACGTCGACACGATGGACACGTTCGTGGACTCGTCGTGGTACTTCCTGCGCTACCTCGCCCCGGGCTCGGACGAGCGTGCCTGGCCGGTCGATGCGGCCGGTCGGTGGCTGCCCATCGACCAGTACACCGGTGGGGTCGAGCACGCCGTGCTGCACCTGCTCTACAGCCGGTTCGTGGTCAAGGCCATGCGGGACCGCGGTCACGTCGCCGCGGACGAGCCGTTCCAGGCGCTGCTGAATCAGGGTCAGGTCATCATGGACGGTGCATCGATGTCCAAGTCCAAGGGCAACCTGGTCGTCCCGGGCGAGGTCTTCGAGACCTACGGGGCCGACACCCTGCGCGCCACGATGCTGTTCGCCTCCGCCCCGGAGGACGACATCGACTGGGCGGACGTGTCGCCCACGGGCATGAACAAGTACCTCGCCCGGGTGTGGCGCCTGACGCTGCAACAGCTCGACCGCGAGGCAGCGCAGGGTTCGGCATCGCCCCCGGAGCTGTCCGACGACGCGGCCGCGACCCTGCGCCGAGCCACGGCCGAGGCGATCGTGGGGTGCTCGGCCGACTTCGACGCGCGCAAGTACAACACCGCGATCGCGAAGTTGATGACGTTGAACAACGCGGTGCTCGATGCGACGCGTGACGGCGCGGCCGGACCGGCCGTACGTGAGGCGTTGGAAGCGCTGCTGACCATGCTCGCCCCGATCTGTCCCTTCATCACCGAGGAGTTGATGGGCCGGCTGGGCCACGCCACCTCGGTGCACGAGCGCATCTGGCCGGTGGCCGACACCTCGCTGCTGGTCGACGAGTTCGTCGAGATGGTCGTGCAGATCAACGGCAAGGTCCGTGGTCGGATCACCGTGGCGTCGGGTGCGGACCAGTCGGCGGCGGAGGCGGCGGCGCGGGCCGATCAGCAGATCGGCGAGCATCTGACCGGTGAGGTGGTCAAGGTGATCCACGTCCCGGACAAGCTGCTCAACTTCGTCGTCAGGGGCTGAGCGTGGGTGGCGTCGCGGTGGTCACGGACTCCACCGCCGATCTGCCGGTCGAGCTGGTCGAATCGGTCGGGCTGCGCATGGTGCCGCTGTCGGTGGCGTTCGGCGAGACATCGTTCGTCGCGGGCGTCACCCTGCCGACGGCCGACTTCTACGCCCGGATGGCCGCCGCGTCGCGGATGCCGACGACCTCGCAGCCCGCGCCGCTGTGGTTCGAGGAGGCCTACGCCGACTGTGTCGACGACGGCCACGACGCGATCGTGTCGATCCACTGCTCGGCGGCGCTGTCGGGCACCGTGTCGCTGGCGCGCGACCGGGCCAGACGGGTCGACATCCCCGTCGAGGTGGTCGATTCCCGACTGGTCGGCGGGTCACTCGGCCTGGCTGCACTGGCCGCCCACCGGGTGGCGGCGAACGGAGGTGACGTCGCCGCGGTCGTGGCGGCCGCCGAACGCGTGCGGCGCGACTCGGTCAGCCTGCTGGTCGTCGACGACCTCGCGCATCTGAAGCGGGGTGGGCGACTGACCGGTGCGCAGGCGGCCCTCGGCTCGGCCATGCGGGTCAAGCCGCTGCTGCACGTCACCGACGAGGGGCGCGTCGAGGTACTGGAGCGTGCGCGCACCACCCGTCGCGCGCTCGACCGTCTGGCCGCGATCGCCGCCGAGGCCGCAGGCGGTCGACCGGTCGACGTGATCGTGGTGCATGCGCTCGCGCCGGAGCTGGCAGCACAGGTGTGGGAGCGGCTGCACGACGTGGTGACGATCGACGACCGGCACGAGGCGCTGATCGGGCCCGTGGTCGGTGCCCATGTCGGCCCGGGTGCCGTCGGGGTGGCGGTCGTGCCGGTGGACGAGGGCTAGGGCCGGGGCCCGCCCGGCTCCGCGCCAACGGCGACCTACGCCCAGCCGAGTTCGTGCAGGCGGTCGTCGTCGATGCCCAGATGGTGGGCGAATTCGTGCACGACGGTGATGTAGACCTCGTCGATGAGCTGCTGCTCGTCCTCGCAGACGTCGCACAGGGCCAGACGGAAGATCCGGATGACGTCCGGCGTCGCGCCGGCGTACTCGTCCCGTTCGGTGAGCGGGATGCCCTCGTAGATGCCGAGCAGATCGGGCTCGTCCTCGTGCCGGTCCTCGATGAGCAGCACGACGTTGTCGAACTGTTCCCACAGGGCATCGGGGACGTCGTCGAGCGCGTCGCCGACCAGTTGCTCGAAGCGGGGTTCGTCGATGGGATCCATGCGGCGGGAGGGTAGTTCGCGCCGTGGTGTCCACAGCCCGGGACACATCCGTCGTCGGGTCGCCGGCCCGGTGCGGCAGGCTGCGGTCATGAGCCTGAGCTGGGATCCCGATGACGCCTCGAGCGACGAGGCGGACCGGCGCACGCGTCTGGCGACCTGGTTCTCGCCGAGCCCGGGCGAGCTGGCGGGCCTCGCCGTGCTGCTCGTCGGTGCGCTGGTCCTGAGCGCGGTCCTGTGGGTGCAGGCGGTCGCACGACCGACCACGTCCGAGCCATCCGGGGGCCACGGCGACACCGCCGGTCACGACCACGCGACCGATGGGCACGGTCCTGCGGAGATCGGCGTGGCGATGGACGCCGACGGGACCGCGGCCGGTCACGCGCCCGGTGTCGACGAGCCGGCGGACGGGCGCGGCCGGGACGACGCAGCGGGCCGCGACCCCGCTGGGGCGGGGCCCGGGGACGACGGCGCCGCAGCTGCGGCGGGCGGTGGGCCCGATGAGCCGGGCAGGGAGCCGGGGACGGTCGTGGTGCACGTCACCGGGGCGGTGCACACCGCGGGGGTGGTCGCGTTGCCGGCGGGGGCCCGGATCGGCGACGCGGTGACCGCCGCCGGGGGCACCAGCCCGGACGCGCTCGTCGAACGTGTCAACCTCGCGCGCCTGGTTGCCGACGGCGAGCACATCCACGTGCCCCGTGAGGGAGATGATCCCGCCACGCTGCCGCCGATCGGTGGTGTGGCGTCAGCGCCCGGCGGCGGGGCCACCGGTGGTGCGGCGGGCGACCAGGGGTCGGGCGAGCCGGCACCGGTGCATCTCAACCGCGCCAGTGCCGAGGAACTCACCGCGCTGCCCGGCATCGGTCCGGCCCGGGCGGAGGCCATCGTCACCCACCGGGAACAGCACGGGCCGTTCGCGACCCCTGGCGATCTGCGGGCCGTGTCCGGGATCGGTGAGGCGACCTTCCAACGGCTCGCGCCGCTGATCACCGTGGAGTGAGCGCCCGCACCCCCGACCCATCGGGCGGGCGGAACGCGGTCGCGCCCCTCGGCGCGGTCGTCGGTCCGGTCGCGGGATGGGCGGTGGCCGCAGTCACCGGCGCGCTGGCCGGCGAACTGGTCACCGGCAGTGGCCCGACGGGCCTCGTGGTCGCCGTGGCGGGGGTCGGCGCGGTGCTGGTGGCCGTGGGGTTGCTGGGCCGGGATCGCCCGGTCGCAGCCGGGCTGGTGGCGGTAGTCGCCGTGGCCGCGGTGACCGCCGGCGGGACGATGGTCCGTGTGGCGACCACCGATCTCGGGTTGCTGCCGGCGCTGGCGGCATCGGGTGGGACCGCGACCATGGACGCCACGGTGGTGGCCGAGCCCCGTCCGATCGCGCGCGGCTGGCAGGTGCTGGTCCGCATCGATGCCGTCGCGGGGACCGCCACCCGTGAACGGGCCGCACTCGTGCTCGACGACGAGCCGCCGGTGCTGGGACAGCTCTGGACGCTCGACGCCTCCGCACGGCCGCTGCCCGAGGGCGGCTACGGCCGCTGGCTCGCCCGGCAGCATGCCGCGGTGGCACTCGACCCGACACGTATCGAGCCCGGGCCGTCGCCGGGGGTGCTCGCCCGGGCCTCGGAGCACGTCCGGTCACGCGTGCGCCTCGCGGCGACCCGCCATCTCGGTGATGCGACGGGTGGACTGCTCATCGGGTTCGTCACCGGTGACCGCCGGGTGCTCCCCGACGCCGACCAGGAGGCGATGCGGGCGACCGGACTGACCCACCTGACGGCCGTGTCCGGCTCCAACGTGGCGATCGTGCTCGCCGGCGTGCTGGGGCTGAGTGCGCTGCTCCGGCTGCGACTGCAGCTGCGGTGGGTGCTCGTCGCCGCGATGCTGCCGTGGTTCGCGTTCGTCACCCGCTTCGAGCCCAGCGTGTCACGCGCCTCGACCATGGCCGCCATCCTGCTGCTGGTCAGCGTCCGCGGTCGGCTGCGTGATGCCCGGCACGCGCTCGGTGCCGCGGTGCTCGTGCTGCTCGTGGTCGACCCGCGTCTGGCCGGCTCACTGGGGTTGCTGCTCTCCGCGGTCGCGACCGGCGGGGTCCTGGTGGTCGCGCCCCTGGTGCGACGGCGGCTGCCGTCGCGACTGCCCCGACGACTCGCCGAGCTGGCTGCGATCACGATCGGGGCCCAGGTCGCCGTCGTCCCTCTGCTGCTGGCCACCTTCGGCGAGGTCGGGCTGGCCTCGATCCCCGCCAACCTCGTCGCGGTGCCCTTCGCCGCGATCGCGGCGACCACGGCGTTCCTCGGCACCGTCGTGGCGCTGGTGCACGTCGGTGCCGGTGCCTGGCTGTTCGCCGCCGCGGCACCGGGTGCCGAGATCGTCCTGGCGGCCGCCCACGGTTTCGCCGGGATGGGCGGCATCGTCACCCTCGACCAGCCCGCCTCCGTGGTCGCGCTCGTCGCGGGCTGTGTGTGGGTGGTGGTCCGCCGCCGATCGGTCGTCGCGCGGTTGGCGGCCGGTGGCCTGGCGGTCGCCCTGGTGCTCACGGTGCTGCCGGGCGTCGAGGGGCGGCTCCCGCCGACAGTGATGACGGTCACCGCGATCGACGTCGGCCAGGGCGACGCGTTCCTGATCGAGTCGCCGGGGGCCCGGATCCTGGTGGATGCCGGACAGGACGAGGTGGCCGCCCGGTGGTTGCGGCGGCACGGGCGGACCCGACTGGATCTGGTCGTGGTGACCCACCCGCATCTCGACCACGTCGGGGGTGTGCCCGAGGTGCTGCGCCGTGTCGACGTCGGTGCGGTCTGGTCGGCCCCGGTGCCGACGCCGCTGCCGGCGGCGCGGGAGGTCCACGAGGTCGCAGCCGATCGCGGCGTGCCGGTGCGTGCACCGGTGGCCGGCGAGGTCGCCCGGGTCGGCGATCTGGTCGTCGAGGTGCTGCATCCGTCGCCCGGACGTCCCCACCGCCACGCGCGCAGTGAGCTCAACGAGATGTCCTACGTACTGCGCATCGTGCACCCGAGCGGTCGGGTCCTGCTCGCCGGTGATGTGGAACTCGAGGCGCAGGCGGAGCTGCTCGCGCACGCCGCCGAGCAGCTCCGCGCCGAGGTGTTCGCCGTGCCCCACCATGGATCGTCGACGACGGACCCGGCCTTCCTGGCGGCGATCGGCGGCCGGACCGGCATCATCAGCGCGGGACGCGACAACCGTCACGGCCACCCGCATGCCGACACCCTGTCGACCCTCGAGGAACTCGGCGTGGAGGTCCGCCGCACCGATCTGGAGGGCACGGTGGTCGTTGAGGTCGATGGCCCGGTGCGTGAGCCCGTCGGCGCGGGGACGTCGGGTGGTGAGCGCTAGCCTGCCGGCCATGACCCCTCTGCTGCTGATCGCCGGTGACGACGACCTGCTGCTGCAGCGCGAGCTCGAACGTCGGTTGCAGGATCTGCAGTCGCAGGACCCCGACCTGAGCGTCGATCGCTACGACGCCAGCGAGCTCGAGCAGCTGCCCGAGCTGCGGACCGCGTCGCTGTTCGGTGGCCGGACCTGCATCGTCGTCCGCGGCGTGGAGACGGTCAGCGGTGAGCTCAAGACGGAGCTGGAGACCTACGCCGCGAGCCCGTCCGACGACGCGGTCCTGGTGCTCGTGGCCCGGGGCGTCGGCCGGGTCCAGAAGCTCGCGAAGCTCGCCAAGGCGCACGGTGAGCGGGTGGACGTCAAGGCACCGGCCGACTGGGACGACCGCGGCTGGGACCGGCTCGTCGGTGAGGAGTTCCGACGGCTCGGGCGGAAGGCCGACGCCACCGCGATCGCCGCGATCCGGGTCCACGCCGGGCAGGACGCCGGCGTGATCGCCTCGCAGGTGGGCTCGGTGGCGGGGGCGCATGCCGGTGTGGCCACGCTGACGGGCGAACACGTCGACGCCGTCGTCGAGGGCCGTGGCAAGGCCTCCGGGTTCGCCGTCGCCGACGGCCTCGCGGCGCGCGACCCGGCGGCGGCGCTGATCGCGCTGCGCGGTGCGCTCGAATCCGGTGACGCGCCACTCGCCGTGCTCGGTGCGGTGCTCTACCGCCTGCGCCAGCTGCTCATGGTGCGCGCCGGCGCCAGTGCACAGGACGCCGGGATCCGCGGTGGACGGCAACGCCATGACGAGGCGAAACGGCAGGCCGCGTCGTTCCACCCGGGCGAACTCGCCTTCGTCCACGACCGACTCGCCGCGCTCGACCTGGAGCTCAAGGGCAGCGAACTGCCCGATGCGCTCGTGCTGGAGCTCGCCATCATCGAGGTGGCCACGTCCACACCCGTCGGGGCTCCCTGGAACCCGGCTGCCGGCCGCGCCTGAGTCAGTCGAGCGCGTCGATCAACCGGCGGACCGCGACCGCCGTCGCGTCGAGTGGCGCATCGGTGGCCGAGACCGCCGCGACGACGTCCCCGTGGGCGGCGGTCAGGGCGTCGCCGCGCGCCGTGAACAGCTCGGCGAGCCCGCCCGCGGGATCCGCTGGATCGGTGGTCAGGGCCAGCCGGGTGGCCCGGCGGCGGATGCGGCGCAGATCGTCGAGCAGCCCGAGCCGTTGCGCGCGGGCCCAGTGCGACCCGGTCGTGAACCGGTGCAGTCCCTGTTCGAGCCGGTCGAGCCCGAGTCGTTCGCCGACCCGCACCATCGTGTCGGCGACGACGGCCGGCGGGACGGAGCCGAGCCGCTCCGCCGTCGCGGCGATATCGGGGACCAGCGCGAGCAGCGGCGCGTCGGCGAGCCGCCGGGCAAGCGTCGGTTCCACGAGGTCGTCGATCAGCCAGCGGGCGTGCGCATCGCGGGCGCGGCGGCTGCCCTCCGAGCCGATCGTCGTCGACTCCCCGGTCACCACGGTCCGCGTGTGTCGCCAGCCCGTCACGAGCGCGATCGTGTCCGGCTCGTTGGACAGCAGCCCGATCCGGGTCCAGGTGGCCAACAGCTGCTCGACGTGCGGTTCGAGGTCGCGGACCCGATCCGGGCCGTGGGTCAGCTCGAGCGCATCGAGCTCTGCCCACCAGCGGTCCGCGTCCAGGCCGAGTCGGGCCGCCTGGAAGGCCGCCAGCACCCGGGTGACCGGCTGCCTGGTGTCAGCGGCGAGCACCGGGGCGAACACCGCGCCCATGCGGTCGACCACCGTGTTCGCCAACCCGGTGGCGATCAGTTCGCGCCGGAGCCGGTGGCGGTCGATCTGCCGCCGGAAACGCTCGTGCAGCCGGGTCGGGAAAGCCGCCTCGAGCACGGGCTGCATCGTCGGCGCGTCGGGGACGTCGGTGGCCAGCAGTTGTTCGCTCAGATCCCGCTTGACCCAGCCCACGATGGAGGCGACCTCCGGCCGGGTCAGCCCGGCCGTCGCCGCGTCGCGGCGGTCGAGTTCCGGGCCGTCGGGCAGGACCTCCCGCTCCCGGTCGAGGTCGTGGCGTGTCTCGAGGTCGCTGAGCACGAGACCGACCGCGGCGAGCCGGCCCGGTAGCCGCCGCACCTCGCGCGAGATGCCCGCGGCCTGCCGGTCGACGACGCCGAGCGCCGCACCGACCACGTCGTCGTCGAGTGACCGCAGCAGTCCGTCACGATCGGCGGGATCGAGCACGCGGTCGTCCATGGCGAGCCGGAACAGGATCTTGAGGTTGACCTCCAGATCGGAGGTGGCGACCCCGGCGGCGTTGTCGATCGCATCCTGGTTGATGTGCCCACCACGACGGGCGAACTCGACGCGGGCGCGGGGCGT
Source organism: uncultured Actinomycetota bacterium (assembly GCA_964438785.1). Classification (GTDB taxonomy): domain Bacteria; phylum Actinomycetota; class Nitriliruptoria; order Nitriliruptorales; family Nitriliruptoraceae; genus PWLR01. The sequence goes on from CAYTLZ010000016.1 coordinate 9,043, forward strand.
CAACGCCAGGTTGGCACCCTCGGCGATGACCCGGACCCGCAGATCCCCGGCGTCGATGCGCAGTTCGTCGTTGGCGCGGTCGCCGAGCTCCGCATGGCGCTCGCCATCGGCCTTGACGTAGGTGCCGATACCACCGGCGAACAGCAGATCGACCGGAGCCCGCAGCATCGCCTGGATGAGTTCTGCGGGACTCAGCTGCGCGGCATCGGTCTGCAGCAGCGCCCGGACCGCGTCGTTGAGCTCGACGGTCTTGGCGTCGCGACGCACGATCATGGCATCCGGCCCGAGCCGATCGGGATCGAAGTCCGCCCAGCTCGACGCGGGAAGCCCGAACAGACGTCGGCGCTCGTCGAAGCCGGCATCCGGATCGGGATCGGGGTCGAGCAGGATGTGGCGGTGGTCGAACGCGCCGACCAGGTGCACGGCCCGTGATCGCAGCAGCCCGTTGCCGAACACGTCACCGGACATGTCCCCGATGCCGATGACCCTGATGGGGTCGACCGCGACGTCGATGCCGAGCTCCGCGAAGTGGCGGGTCGTCGTCACCCACGCCCCCCGGGCGGTGACCCCGAGCGCCTTGTGGTCGTAGCCGTTGGAGCCACCGGACGCGAAGGCGTCGTCGAGCCAGAAGCCCCGGTCGCCTGCCAGCGCGTTGGCCACGTCGGACAGGGTCGCGGTACCCCGGTCGGCGGCGACGACGAGGTAGGGGTCCGCGTCGTCGTGGCGGACGACCCCGGGCGGCCCGATCACCTCGTCGCCGTCGAGATCGTCGGTGACGTCCAACAGGCCCCGCACGAAGGTGACGTACTGACGCCGGACCTCGGCGCGCAACTCGTCGGGATCGGCGGGCGGGTGGGTGAGGACGAACCCGCCCTTGGCCCCGGTGGGGACGATCACCGCGTTCTTCAGGATCTGGGCGCGCAGCAGGTCGAGGACCTCGGTGCGCACGTCGTCCTCGCGGTCGGACCAGCGCAGCCCGCCACGGGCGACGGGTCCGGCCCGCAGATGCACGCCCTCGACGCGGGGCGAGTGCACGAAGATCTCCCGGTGGGGCAGTGGGGCGGGGAGCCCGGCGATGCGGTGGGGATCGATCTTCAGGGCGATGTAGGGCTCGCCGGTGTCGGCGGCGACGGCGTCGGGGCGGAACGCGTTGGTCCGCACGGTGGCGTCGACGAGTTCGGCCAGGGCGCGCAGGATGCGGTCGTGATCCAGGCGGACGACGGCGTCCAGTTCCCCGGCGAGCCGGGTGCGTACCGCCACCTCCTCGTCCGCGTCATGGGTCGCGGGGTCGAAACGTGCGTGCACGAGCCGCACCAGGGATCGGACCACCACGGCGTTGGCGACCAGGGCGCGGTCGACGTAACCGGGGGTGTAGGTCGTCCCGAGCTGCCGTCGCAGCCGTCGGTAGGCACGCAACAACCCGATGTCACCATGGTCGATTCCGGCGGTGACGATCAACTCGTTGAGGGCGTCGAGTTCGAGGTGTCCCCGCCAGGCCGCGTCGATGGCATCGGTGATCCGGCTGGTGCCGTCCGCCGTGATCGGCGTCGGTGCGCGCAGGGCGACGCGTTGGAGGGTCGCACCCGGACCGGGTGGGGCCAGCGGGTGGGGTTCGCTGGCGATGACCTGAAAGCCCAGGCTCTCCAGGATGGGCATGAAGTCGGACAGTTCGACGGGCCCACCGCCGGCGGCCACCGACAGCCAGGCGTGGGACCCCGATTCCCCGGGATCGGTCCCGTGCGCCGGTGCCGGACGCAACGCGAGGTGGATGGACGCCGGGTCCGTGTCGAGTGCAGCCCGCAGCAGGTGGAGTTCCGGCAGGGAGTCGTGCGGCGTGACCGTCTCCGTGTAGCTGCTCGGGAGGCGCGGCAGCACCCGTGCGATCACCTCGGCAGCCTCAGCGGTCGCGGACGGCACCGCGAGCAGGTCCCGGGCCCGGTCGTGCCAGCTGCGCAACGCCTGCTCGAGCGCACGACGCAGCGCCAGGTCCAGCGCCTCACCCGGCTCGCCGGGCGTCGCGCCCCAGACCTGCAGCCGGACCAGCACCTGGCGGCGACGGATCGACGCGATCTCCATCTCCAGGTCGTCGGCGGGGACCAGTCGTCGACCGGCGGCGAGCAGGCGATCGGCGGCGGCCGCACTCCAGTTCGCTCCGGGCAGGCCGATCAGGACGGTGTCGGCGTCGGCACCGGGTCCGGGGCGCAGCTGCGCGTGGATGCGATCCTCGTCCTCGGCGCCGCGTAGCGCCAGCACCAGGGGAAGCAGGTCCCGTTCGGGCAGGCGCAACAGCAGGTCCAGGGGCAGGCCGGTACAGGTGCGGATGACCGCCCGGGCGTCGTGGGACGTGTCGAGCAGGTCCTCGGTGTGCAGGATGTGGCGGATGCGGGCTGCCAGGACCGGCTGGCGGAGCAGGGCCGCATCGGGTGGATCCGTCGGCAGCGCGAGCAGATGCACCAGCCGCTCGACGTCCGCCCCGGCTGTCGGCCCCGTGTCCGGAATCAGGCTGACGACCAGGAAACGGTCGGCCCGGTTGATCGGAGCCCGGTGCCGGCTGCGGCTGGCGGTCAGGCCGATGCCCGGCTCGGCGAGGAGCGCGGCGCGGTTGGCGGCGAGAGCGTCGCCGGGCCACCAGTGCGGGTGGGCGCCGAGCTCGGTGGCGATGCCGAGCTGGTGGCCACCGACGGCCGTCGCGGGGGTGGCCGTCGCGGGGCCGGTCGCCGCAGCCGGCTCGTTCGGGGGCATCGGCTCGTCGAGCAGGCCGAGGATCCGGACGTGGTCGGCCGCCAGCGCCTGCAGCAGGGCACCGGTCGCCCCGGGCAGCGCGTCGATCGCGGCGGTGATCGCGGGATCGTCCGCGGCGGTACGGCCGACGAGGCGGAGTGCGGTCCCGATGGCGGGCAGCAGTGCGCGTCCGGCCGCAGCCGACAGCGGGTCGAGACCGATGAGCAGGATCGAGACCCGACGGTCCGCGGTCCGTGCCGGGCCGATTCGCTGCAGGGCCCCGCCGGCTCCGTGGGTGGTACCGACGACGGGGTGCGCCGCCCACCGTGCGACGAGGTCGTGCTCGGCGAGGACCCGCAGCACGCTGCTGTAGAGCAGCGGGCGGTCGCCGGTGACGATCAGCAGGCAGCTGTGGCCGTCGGCCTCCCGCAGCGAGATCGAGGCCGGCACCGGATCGCCGGTGTCGGCGGCCGACGTGGCAGGGGTGTCGGCCGCCGTGGTGATGGCCTCCACCGCGCGCACGGCATCGACGGACCAGCGGGCGAGCGTCGTCGCCGTGAGGCGCTGCCGGGCGGTGTCCGGCAGCTGGCGGACGATGGCCGCGGCGATGGCCCGGGTCGGCTGGCGTGCAGGTCCGTGCGCCCCGTCGACGGCGCGTTCGTCGAGGGCGGCGAGCACGGCGTCGACGGTGATCGGAGATGCGGGCACGCGGCCTCGGGATCGGTGGCCTCCGACCATAGGCACCGCGTCGGTCGAGGTGGTGGGGCGCGCGCTCACCATCCGCCATGGTCGGTGGGTGGCATGGTCCGCGGTTGCTGTCGGTCCGAACGTTCTCCGGGTTGCGGAACCCGCCCATCGTCATCGCCTGTGCGTCCACGCGGACCAGGTGGCGATGCCGTCGAGAAGGGGAACCCGTGACGCCACTGCTGCGCGATTTCACGCCGGACGACCTCAGCGGTGCCCTGCGGGTCCTCGAGGAGGCGGCGATCGCCGCCGGGAGTGAGCCGCTCGATCTCGGGGGCATCATCGCGGACATGCAGCACGGCGCGCTGGGAGCGACCGCGCTGGTGGACGACGAGGTGGTCGGGACCGCACTGGCCCGCATCGACGGTTCCAGCGCGGAGCTCACCGCCTTCGCCGTCTCCCCGAAGTGGCACGAGCACCCGATCGGGGCGTCCCTGCTGGAGCACCTGGAGTCGCGGTTGTCCCAGAACGGCGTCCGCCGCATCAGCGCGCTCGTCGGTCCGGACCATCCGGGTCGCGCCGCGTTGGAGTCCGAGGGTTTCGTGGCGGCCGAGGGCCTGGTCCGGTACGAGAAGCGTCAGGCGCTGGAACCCGAGGAGGTCCACATCGTCAAGAGCTGGGGCGGGGAGATGTGCTCCGCCGGGCTGTGGGACGAGGTCGCCGGGATGGAGCGCGAGAAGACGCTCATCGAGTCGCGGATCGTCGCCCCCCTCGCGGAGCCGGAACTGGCGGTGCGCGTCGGCATGCGGGCACCGTCGACGGTGATCCTGTTCGGACCTCCCGGGACGGGGAAGACGACGTTCGCGCGGGCGATCGCGAGCCGGCTCGGGTGGCCGTTCGTCGAACTGCTGCCCTCGAAGCTCGCCAGCGGCGAGGGGACGTTGGCGAACGAGGTCCGCGAGGCGTTCGAGGATCTCGGCCGGCTCGAGCACGTGGTGGTCTTCATCGACGAGTTCGAGGAACTCGCGCCGAGCCGGGACGCCCATCCCGGCACCGCGGGTGTGGTCAACGAACTGTTGAAGTCCATCCCGGAGTTCCGCCGCCGTCCCGGCCGACTGCTCGTCTGCGCGACCAACTTCGTCGGCACGGTCGATCCGGCGGTGCTGCGGCCCGGTCGCTTCGATCTGCTCATCGGCATCGGTCCCCCCGACGAGGAGGCGTTGCAGGCGCTGTGGGAGCAGGCACTGGCACCGATCGCCACCGCCGAGGAGGTCGATCCCGTCGACATCGCCGGTCGCACCAAGGGCTTCACTCCCGGGGACGTCGATCTGGCCGCCCAGCGTGCCGCCGCCGCGGCGTTCGATCGGGCCCGGACCAACGGCGGCGAGGGCATGGTGACGTCGGCCGATCTGCTCGCCGCGGTGTCGCGGACCCAGCCGTCGATCTCGACCGAGATGCTCCAGAGCTTCAGCGTCGAGGCCGAGCGCTTCGGACGGGTCTGATCCCACCCGCACCCCTGGTCGCCACCGGGGCGCGCCTCGCCGCGACGAGGCCCGACGACGGCATGCGAGAACCCAGGCATCGCGACCGATGCCTGGGCTTCCGCCGTGTGGCGACTAGAGCGCGCCGAGCCGCTTGGCCATGCCCGACTTGCGGTTGGCCGCGGTGTTGCGGTGCATGATGCCCTTGGACGCCGCCTTGTCGAGCGCCCGGGCCGCGGTGCGGTAGGCCTCGGTCGCCGCGTCCTTGTCGCCGCTGTCGAGCGCGACACGGAACCGACGTGCGTGGGTCTTCAGGGCCGAGCGGACCTGGCGGTTGCGCTCGCGAGCGGTCACGTTCTGCCGGTTCCGCTTGATCTGTGACTTGATGTTCGCCATGGAGGGCTCGTCTCGTGGTGCCGGGAGTTGGGCGTGGAAGGCTGGTTCGGTGACGATCTGCTGGCGAGCCATCGCAGCGCGCGGCGTCGTCGGTGTCGGGCCGGGGGTCGACGTCGATCGGGGGCGTCGCCCGGCGACGCTGACCGATGAGGAGGCCGAGGCGGAGGTCGAGCAGGAGGACCCACCACGGACCGAACACGAGCGAACGATATCAGCGCCGTCACATGCACGGCAACCGCCGGCCACGCCCGGTGGGCGCTCAGCGGAGCATGACCCGATCGGTGGGTCCGTCGGGATCATCGGGATCGACCGTGGTGACCAGGGCGTGCCGGACACATCGCCGTGTCGCGACGCCGTCCCGGCGGTGGTCGAAGGGACAACCCCACACCGAACGGCGCCAGGCACCCATCGTCAACCAGTAGATCGTCAGCAGCCACACGACCGTGATGGTGAAGCCCAGGATCAGCCCGCCCAGCGATGGTCGTTCCGGCAGGCCGCCGAGCCGGACGGCGAGCCCGATGAACTGCACACCGGTCAGGGTGCCGATGGCGGCGGCGAGCAGTCCCCAGAAGACGTCGGCACCGGTCGCGTGCGGACGTGGTCCGGGATCGCGGGGATCGCCCGGCACCGGGCCCTGGCCCGTGTGGGAATCGGTCGACTCGCTCATGGCACCTCCGGCCACAACGGTACGAGACCGCACCCGGGCTGTCTCGCCGGCCCCCCTCGTCCGAACACGCGGCGATCACCGTCATCCACGGTCACGCTCCGCCGGTGTCATGGCCGCCGGCCCGGAGCGCAGGACCCAGACCCGAGGCCCGGACCGCACGGGTGGTGACGGCGGCGCGGATCGAGTCGACGGCCGCGACGATGGTGGCCCGCTGTTGACCCCGCGTGAGGGCGGTGTAGAGCAGTTCCCGGGTCAGCAGTGGTGAGCCCGGTGCGGGCAGGACCACGACCACGTGGTTGAACTGCGATCCCTGGCTCTTGTGCACCGTCATCGCGTAGACCGTCTCGGTGGCCGGCAGACGGCTCGGGGCGAACAGCCGCGGATGGTCGTCGTCCGTTCCGGGCAACGCCACCACGGACCGGCCGTCGGCCCCACGGACGACCACGCCGACATCGCCGTTGGTCACGCCGATCCGCGCGTCGTTGACGGTGATCAGCACCCGGCGACCGGGGTAGAACCGACCCGTCAGCGCCGTCCCCGTGGCGGTCGCCAGCCAGCGTTCGACGGTCTCGTTGAGGTCCTCGACGCCCAGCGGGCCGCGGCGGGGGCCGCACAGGATCCGCTGCTCGTCGAGCCCGGCGAGTGCCGTGGTGACGTCACCGGCCCGGGCCGCCCGCACCCCGGGGACCACCGCCGCGACGACGTCGTCGCGGACCGGATCGAGCCAGCGGTCGTCATCCCGGTCGCCCGGTTCGACCCAGGTGATGTCCCGGGCGACCCGCAACGCCTCGATGGTGGCATCGGCGTCGCCACGCTGGATGGCCCCGGCCACGGCCGCGATGCCCGAGTCGGCCCGGAAGCGATGGACCCGGTCGAGCACGACGATGGCCGCGTCGATGCCGTGTGGTGGTCGACGCCCGTGCAGGTGCTCGGCTCCGACGGTCCGGACGAGCACGGCATCGGCCGCGCGCTCCGTCCCCGCGTGTGAGTCGACCGCCAGGTCGCCTGCGTCGTCGTCCCCGTCGATGCGTACGGTTTCGTCGACGTTCCCGCGCACGGCTTCGTCGTCGACATCCCCGTCCCCGACGACGTCGCCGAGGACCGAGCCGGCCTCGACGGAGGCGAGCTGCTCCGGATCGCCGAGCAGGACGAGCCGGGCGTCGCTGCGCACGGCCTCGAGCAGACGGGCGATCAGGGCGAGCGAGACCATGGAGGTCTCGTCGATGACGACGATGTCGGCGGCCAGGCGATGGGCGGCGTCGTGACGGAAACGGGTCCGGGAGCGGGGTGTCACGCCCAACAGCCGGTGCAGGGTCCCCGCCTCGGCGCGACGCAGCCGCGTCACCGTCGGGTCGTCGGGACCCCGGCGCTCGGCGAGTGGTCCGGCGGCCGCACGCAACGACTCGGTGAGCCGGGCCGCGGCCTTGCCCGTCGGCGCGGCCAGGGCCCAGCTCGGCAGGCGGCGGCCGGCCGCCGATGCCTCGTCGTCCAGCAATGCCAGCATGCGGGCGACCGTGGTGGTCTTGCCGGTGCCCGGACCGCCGGCGATCACGGTCAGGCGGCGGAGGACCGCGGTCGCGGCGGCGAGCCGTTGCCGGTCCGGTGCCGCGCCGTCGAACAGGGCCTCGAGGTCGGCGCGGAGCCGGTCCGCGTCGACGTCCGGGCTGATCCGTGCCGCCCGCTGCCGCAACGAGCGCGCCACGAGGCGTTCGTCGCGCCACAGCCGATCGAGATAGAGCCGGTTGCCGGCCAGGGTCAGCGGGGCGGCATCCCGATCGGTGTCGTCGGGTTCGCGCACGTCGACGGGATCACGGACGGCGACGAGCGGGCTCGCCGCGAGCGCGGCGCGCCAGGCGTCCAGCCCGGGCCACGGCAGTGCCGGCAGGTCCGGCAGCTGATCCGGATCCGGGCCACGGTCGTCGAGCAGTGCATCGATCCGTGCGAGGTCCACGCACACGTGCTGGAGGCGTGGGGCCCGAACCGCGAGCGCGGCACCGAGCAGGACCGCCGGATCCCGGTCCGCGGCCCGGTTCGTCACCGTCGCGGCGACCAGCACATCGGCGGTCCGCAGGACGCCCGCGTCCACGAACGGCCGCAGCGTCTCGGGGGTCACGATCGACCGGTGCACCGTGAAGTCGCTGGCCCCGGCGCGGTCGGTCGTGGGCTCCAGTGCGCCGACGGGTAGGGCCCGTCGGGCATCCGCCGGTGGCGGCGTGGGGTCAGAGGTCGGCCCGTCGGTGGTCACCGGCTGCCCCGGCGTGGGGTCGGGTCCGGTCATGGGGCGACACTCGCGGTGTCCCGCGTCGCGCCGCTCGGTGACCAGCGACCGGCCAGCAACGCATCGAGGTCCGTGATGAGTTCCACCGGCGGGTGCCAGGCGAACACCCCACAGGGGGCACCGTCGACGCGGGGCACGTCCGGCCCCGTCATCCCGCGCAGGAACAGGTAGAGCGCACCGCCGAGGTGGTGGGCGGGGTCGTAGTCCCGCAGCCGCCCGCGGAGCAACCGGTGCAGGGCGACGCTGTAGAGCAGCGCCTGCAGCGGATAGTGCCCCGCCTGCATCGCGGTGGCCAACGCCTGCGGTCGGTAGTCGGCGGCGGTCGGTGTCGCCGGCCAGCCGAGCCGGTTCGTCTTGTGGTCGATCACGACGAACCGCCCACCCTCGTTCCGTCCGACGCGCAGCACCAGGTCGATGGCACCGTTGAGGTAGCCACGCAGGTGCCCGCGCGGTCCGTCGGCCCGCAACCGGTCCGGGTAGTCGACCAGCGGATCGTCGGCCGGCAGATGCGCGGTGAGCACGTCGGCGATGGCACCGAGCGGCGCGGGGGTGGTCGGGCGGTCGCCGCCGGCGATCGGCAGTTCGAAGCGCGGTTCGTCGAGTCGGTCGCGCCACGGGGTCCCGGCCAGCGTCCGGTCGTCGACCAGCGGTCCCATCGGCGTCCGCACCGCCGCCTGCAGGCCCGTGAGCAGGGCGTCGCGATCGGCGAGGACACCGTGCCGCCGGCGTTCGGTGTCGAGCCGGCGGGCGAGTTCGGCGTCGAGATCGGCCGCATCGAGGTCGGTGTGTTCGAGAACGGCGTGGAGCATGGTGCCGAGCTCGGCCGATCCGCGGACCCCGGCGAGCGGCAACTCGACGGTCCGCAGGTCCCGACCGTCGTCGGCCCGCCACCAGGGTCGGTCGACACCCGCCGTCGCGCCGTCGGCCCCGGTGGGCGCGACGGGGGCGACCGGCCCCGTGTCGATCCGTGGGGTCAGGTCCTCGTCGCTGGTGACCCCGAGTTCGTCCGCCTGATCCCCGTTGCCGTCCAGCGACGCGGTGACCGCGGGGGACGCGGTCGCCGGGGTCCCGGCGGCGGTCAACAGGCGGCTGTAGGAGGTCCGTCGCCAGTCGTGGTCGATCGTGCCGAGGTGTACGGCCCGGGTCAGTTCGGGCGGTTCGGTGTCGTCGCCCGCGACCGGCAGGGCGGTCACCACGCCCGGCACCTCGTCGATCCGACCGCCACACCGCGCCAGCAGCGGGGCGAGGCGGGCCACCGCCTGCTCGTCGGCCTCCTTCGCGACGGGGACGTCCACCTGCTGGCCGGGAGCCGCGGGCAGCACGCGCCCCTCGTCGTCCCGGCCGAACAGGATGGTGTCGAGCGGACGGCGTTGGCGGTTGTGTGGTGGGGACCACCACACAACGACCTTGTGCCGCGCCCGGGTCAGGGCGACGTAGATCAGGCGCAGGCCCTCACCGTGCTGCTGGTCGGTGGCGAGCTGCTGGTGGGGCTGTGCGGCGGGTCGGTCGCTGGGGCCGACGTCGATCAGGCGTCCGGTGCCGTCCGGCGCGGCGACCTCGTAGGGCGCGGTCACGTGTTTGAATCCCACCCACAGATACGGGCATAGGACGATCCCGAACTCGAGTCCCTTGCTGCGGTGGATCGTCAGGATCTGGACGGCCTGGGCATCCGATTCGAGTCGCCGCGCCTGCTCGTCGGGCGGGATCCGCTCCTCCTCGGCCGCGGCGATGCGCTCGTCGAGCCACCCGACCAGGCCGGCCGCACCGAGGTCGTCCGTGCCCTGCGCCTCGTGCAGCAGTGCGCCGATGTGCTGGAGGTCGGTCAGGAGTCGTTCCCCGCCGGCGGTCGCGAGCAGTCGCGCGGTGAGCTGCCCGTCGGTGGTGACCCGCCGCTCCAACGCGGCCACCCCGTGGTCGCGCAGGGTCAGCGACCAGCCGGCGAGCTGCTGGTGCAGGCCGTCGATGACCGTGTCGTCGGCATCGAGCAGCGAGCCGGCCGCCACCGGGCTGAAGGGTCCGACCCCGACACGGCGCGCCGCGGCGGTGTCGTTGGGGCGACGGACGGCGTCGAGCAGGTCGCGCCAGGCGGGGGCCGCCGGCGTGCCGAACACGCTGCCGACACTGTTGAGGACCGCCTGGATCCCGTGGTCGATGAGCGCCCGCTGCAGCACGTGGGCATCGCGGTTGGCGCGGACCAGGATCGCGATGTCGCCCGGCGCGATGGGCCGCCCACGGCGATCGCCGTCGTCGGACGCGGTGTCGGCCACCCGCAGGCCATCGGGCTGCAGGAGTCGTGCCACCTCGGCGACGACGTCGTCCGCGATCAGCCCGTGGCGCACGCTGGCGGCGGGCGGTCGCCGGTGCGGCCCCTCCGCGGTCACCACCCGCAGGGTGAGCGGCACGGTCAGCGCCGGCTCCCCGGTCAGTCGCGATCCCGTCCGACCGGGAGCGGGCCGGACCGGTGCGTGTGCGATGCCGGTCTCGCCGTAGACGACGCCGTCGAGCAGGCGGTCCAGCGACCGCAGCAGATCGCCGTCGGAGCGCCAGTTCGTCTCCAGCGTCCACCGGGCGGTGCTGGCGCGGGTCGCCGCGAGGTAGGCGCGGACATCCGCACCACGGAAGCCGTAGATGGCCTGCTTCGGATCACCGATCAGGATCAGTGCCCGCGGGTCGGCGGGATCCGCCGGCCCCCCGAAGATGCCCGACAGGATCGCCCACTGGACCGGGTCGGTGTCCTGGAACTCGTCCACGAGCGCGATCCGGGTCCGCTCCCGGATGGTCGCCCGTGCCGCTGGTCCCATGGTCGCATCGTCCAGGGTGTCCCGCAGGCGGGTGAGCAGGTCCTGGTGGCCGACGACCCCGAGCACCGTCTTGCGGCGCGCCACCCGCTCGCGCCCCCGCCGGGCGAGATCCGCGAGTATCGCGCCGGTCACCTCCGCGTCCGTCGCGTCCCCGGTCGGGGGTGTGTCGGCGGGCACGATGCGCGCGTCGGGATCGGCACACGCGGCGGTGATGACCGCGACCGCGTCCCGCAGGCTCGGTGCACCCGGACCGTCGATGAAGCGCTCGACGAGCAGGTCGCGTGCCGCCGCGTCGATGAGCGGTGCCTCGTCGTCGAGCAGGGTCGCTTCGCCGGGAAGGTCCGCGGCGAGTCCGAGGCCGGACAGGACCTGCTGGCAGTAGCCGTGGATGGTGGTGATCGCCGCGGTGTCGATGCTGTCGAGCGCGGTCGCGAGTCGCTGGTGGCGGCGCTCGAGTTCGGTCCGGTCCGCCGTGGCGAGCACCTGCAGCACCTCGTCGTCGGTGTCCGTGGTGGCGCGTCGCCCGGAGGCGGTACCGCCGGCGGCCGTGGCGGGTGTCGGACGGGCCAGCTGACGGGCCAGGTGGTCGCGCGCCTCGAGCAGTCGTCGGCGGATGCGCTCGCGCAGTTCCGCGGTCGCGGCCCGGGTGAAGGTGACGATCAACAACTCGCCGAGTGGGACGCCCAGTTCGGCGACGTAGCGGGTCACCAGCGCCGCGATCGCGAACGTCTTGCCCGTGCCCGCGGACGCGTCGAGCACGGTGGTGCCGAGCGGGAGCTCGTCGCCGACCGAGAACGCGGGCGGACGTGGAACGACGTCGTCGTGCGGGGTCATCGATCGCTCCGTTCCTCGACGTCGAGCATCGGGTTCCACAGCACCTGCGCCAGGCGGCCGAACCGCGAGTCGTCGGCGAGCTGCTCGAGCCCGACGTCGGTGGACGCGGGCTGTGGGGAGGGCAGTGGCGGATCGGCTGCCTCGGCCGGCACGGCCAGCAGCTCCGCGAAACGCGGTTCCCCCCCGAGCACCAGCCGGATCGCCGGATCGGTGCGATCGGCGGTGATGACCTGCGTGCCCTCGAAGGCGTTGCGTCCGGCCGTGCGCGGATCCGCCCGGCTGCGGCCGTGCCGTCGGTCGTGGAGTGCCTCGGCGAAGACCGACGACGTGCCGGTCACGATCGGTAGCGGCCGGCGCAGGGCCGTGCGGGCCAGCGACACGAGCGTCTCCAGCTCGCGCCGCGCCACCACCTCGCGCGCGTCCGGGTCGAGGTGGGCGAGATCGAGCTCCGCGACGCTCACGAAGGCGGGGGCGCGTTTGCGCTTCTCCCGATCGCTGCTGGTGACCCGTCCGATGGTGACCGCGGACCAGGGGACCTCGGGTTCCGCGGCCGTGAGGGCCAGCACCCGGAGCCAACCCGCCAGCCGGTGGGCGGGTCGCAGCCGCGAGTAACGGAGTCGGCGGACGCGGGTCCCGACGAGTTCGTCGACGGTGCCGACGAGCCGCAGGCCCCCGTCGAGTGCGACGTCGAGTTCGACGCGTTCGTCGGGTTCGCCGTCCACACCGCGGTCCTGCGCGGCGGCGACCAAGCGGTCGACGGCCTCGTCGATCTGCGTCAGCCCGGCCGTCGCGAGCTCGCCCGGGGGCAGGGCGTTGCGCCCCCGCAGCAGATCGTGGGCCCGGTCGCGCGCCGCACCGGCCAGCACCTGTTCGAGCATGGCGTCACCGACGGCGTGGCCGTCCAGGCCCACGAGCTCGACCATCAGCTCGTCGTCCAGGACGGCGGCGCGACGGGGGAAGCGCAGGTCCAGGCGGGCATCGAGGTAGCTGGGGATCGGCCGCAGGACCGCGTCGAGCAGGGCATCGAGTTCGACGATCCGGGCATCCTCGTCGAGCCCCAACCACCGGTCGACCGGCTCGATGGGATGATCGACGGCCAGCAGTCGCACGGGCGCCAGTGGGTCACCCAGCGGCGGTCCCGGACGGGGACGGTGGGGACGTTGCCGCGCCCGCGCCCCGGCGAGGTCCCCGGGGTCGGCACCGACCGGTCCGGCGAGCCCGGCGATGCCGTCGGGTCGGAAGTTGCGCGGGTCGACGGCGTGCAGCGGATGGACCACGGTGCGTTCGACGCCGGCACCTCGACCCGCGGCGTCACAGGCGGTGCGGTCGAGGACGTCGAGCAGTTCACCGACCGGCACCGCGGGTGGACGGACGTCACCGGTGCGTTCGTCGTGACCGGCGTAGGTGATCAGCAACGCCTCCCGCGCGGCCAGGACGGCGTCGAGCAGGAGCTGGCGGTCCTCGGTGCGGGGATCGCGGTCGCCGACCCGCTCATCACGCTCGAGGACGTCGTCGCCGTCGAGCCGGACCCGGCGAGGCATGCTGCCGTCGTCGAGACCGACGAGGCAGACGACGCGGTGGGGGACCGAGCGCATGGGCACGAGGCTGCTGACCGTCAGATCGCCGGTGCGCTGATCGGCGCGGGAGCCGCCGCGGGCCATCCCGTCGTTGACGAGCGCACGCAACTCGGCCGCGTGCAGCCCCAGGTCCGCGGCGGAGGCACCGGCCGCAGCGACGAGTCCGTCGAGGAGTCGCTCCACCTGCAGACGCTGCCACGGTTCGTCGGCGACGTCCGTGAGGGCGTCGAGTGCCAGTCGGAGCGCATCGCACCAGTCGTTCAACGGACGGGGCCGGATCAGGCCCCGTCGGGCCGCATCGAGCCGGATGACGAACTCGGTGCACCGTCCGACGAGATCGACGTCCCCGTCCGCGACGTCGTCGAGGGGCACGACGCCGGTCATGGTGCGACGCCCCTCGTCCGCCATGCCGACCCCCAGCAGGAGCCGCTCGAGGCCCTCGGCCCACGTACCGGCACCGGTCGGGACGCCGTGGTCCGCCCGGTGCTCGGCGTCGATGCCCCACCGCACCCCCAGCGCATCGGTCCATCCGGCCAGCCGATCGAGGTCGGCGTCGTCGAACCCGAACCGTGCGCGCACCGGGAGCCGTGCGGCGAGATCCAGTACCTCCGAGGCACCGAAGCGCGACTCGGCACCGCCCAGCAGCGTCGTGACCAGGTGCAGCAGCGGGTTGGTCGTCCCGGGTGAGCGATCCGCCACCCGCACCCGCAAGGAGGAGGCGGTCAGCTCACCCGCCCGCTCCGGATCGGGATCGACCGCCGTGCCGCGCGGGAACACCGCCTCGAGCAGGGGCGCGAACGTGTCGACGTCGGGACAGAGCACCACCACGTCACGCGGTTGCAGGGTGGGGTCGGCCGCGAAGCGGGCCAGCAACCGGTCGCGGAGCACCTCCACCTGACGCCGCGCGCCGTGGCAGGCGTGGACCTCGATCGAGTGGTCGGTGGGATCCAGCGGGTGGCGCAGGTCGAGTGCCCCGTCGAGCGGTCGGCCCGCCGGGGTCTGGTCGGTCAGGATCTCCTGCTGCAGCTGTCCGAGCAGGGTGGACGTCGCCGCCGGCTCCATCGGCCCGGCTCCCGCGGGTGCCGGGCCCGCGGCGATGTCGCGGCTCGCGAGCACGACGGTCATCTCCCGGGCGTCGCGGGCCCAGGACCGCAGCAACGGGTGGCGCGCCAGCGTCCGGGTCGGGTCGAGGTCACGGGTGGGGAGCAACCCGCTGTCACCCGGCCGGGCGACGGCCGCGGCGGCCGACGCGTCGTTCGGGGACCCGAGTTCGTCCCAGGCCCGGGCCCACAGGACCGGTGAGGGATGGGCGAGGAACAGGTGCACCTCCCGGTGCGTCGCGAGCGCCTGCAGGACGTCGAGGTGACTGGCCGGCAGTGCGGTGAGTCCGAACAGGGCCAGCCGTCGGGGCAGGGCCGCGACGTCGTGACCGTCGCGCAGGGCGGCCAGCGCCGTCGGGAGTCGCTCGGCCGGTGAGGCGATCCCGGTCCCGGCCTCGACGTGGTCGCGCAGGGCCCGCCAGAGCCCGGCCTGCCAGGCGAGCCGCGCCGGCAGCGGGCGGCCGTCGGCGTGGACCGCGGCGGCGGTGGGTCCCTCGGCCCAACGTCGCAGCAGGGCCGGCCGGTGCACGCCGTAGCGGTCGAAGTGGTCGGCCAGGCGGCGCACCGCCGGTAGGCGCCCGCGGCGGTCACCGGCCAGGTGACGTGCCAGCGGGGTGTCGTCGGCCAGGTCGGGTCGTTGCTCGAGCAGAGCGAGCAGATGCCAGGTCAGTCGCGGCAGCGGCCAGGGATCGTCGTCGGGTTCGAGCCCGGAGACCGCCGCCAGGATGTCGGCCACGAGACGACCGGGGAACGGGAACTCGATCGCGGCACTGATGCCGTCGTCACCCTGCGCCGTGCCCAGCCGCAGGGACAGGCCCTGGGCGAGCCAGCGCTCGAATCCCCGGGAGTGGACCGCGACGTGGTCGATCGCCAGGGGATCGTCCGGGGGCACGCGGAGCACGTCGGCCAGGGCATCGAGCAGGACCTCGGTGCCGGCGGCGTGGTGGACGTGGAGCACGGGGCAGCTCTCTGGCTGACGGGGTGGGCTGAAGGTCGTGTGGAGCCGGCCTGATCGCCGAGCCCCAGCATGCCGCCCCCCTGCGACATCCCGGGTGGCTGGCCCGGATCGACGGGCTCAGTCCGCCGAGGCGATCCAGGGCGGGACGGGTGCCTCGATGCGTTCCATCCGCGTGGGGACGGCGCCGAACCGGTCGGTTCCCTCCCGCCACTCGTGCCAGGCCGCGGTGATCTCGTCCCGGTCCCGGGCGACGAAGTTCCACCACATCTGCACGCGTTCGCCGAGGGGCTCGCCGCCGAGCACGAGCAGCCGGGCGTCGTCGCGCTCGGTCTCGATGGGCAGTTCCTCGACACCCTGGGGGACGAGCGCGATGTAGCCGGGTTCGATGACCTCCGGGCCGACCTTCACACGCCCGTCGATCGGCACGACGGCGTGCTCGAACCCGCTGGCCGTCGGCAGCACCGTGCGCCCGCGGCCGACGGCCAGGTCGAGCCCGATCAGCGGGGTGTCCGCCCGTGCCGCCGACCGGGCGCCGTCGAGCTCGCCGATCAGCACGGTCGCCGTGCCGTGGGCGAGGTCCACGACCGGCAGGTCCGCGTGGTGCTCGAAGGTCGAGGCGTCGTGGCGCGTGCCCTCGGGCTGCGCGATCCACAGCTGCGCGCCGCGGAAGGGCGGCTCGGCCGCGAACTCGGCGTGGGCGATCCCGTGCCCCGCCGTCATGAGGTTCAGCTGCCCCGGGCGGATCGGCTGCTCGGTGCCGAGCGAGTCGGTGTGCAGCGCCTCGCCCTCGAGCAACCACGTCACGGTCGACAGCCCGATGTGCGGGTGCGGACCGACCTCCAGCGGGTCGGGTTCGAGCGCGTCCATCGGCCCCATCAGGTCCACGAAGCACCAGGCACCGACGGTCCGGCGGCCCTTGGTGGGCAGCACCCGGGTCACGTCGAGGCCGCCCACCGCGGTGGTCCGTCCCTCCCGTGCCTCGACGCCGTCGAGCCGTTCGTCGCGGCACGCGAGATCCGGTGGTTGCATGGGTCCGCTCATGGCTGGTCCTGTTCCGCGGTCGGGCGTGGCACGGGGATCTGACGGAGGTCGATCGGCTCGTCCACCACGCGGCGCTCGGTCGGGTAGGCCAGATCGACGCTGGCATCGGCGGCGATCCCGTCGAGCAGGTGGCGCCAGACCATCTGCTCGACGGCGCGGCGGCGGCGGACGTCGACCAGCAGGCGACCGGTGAGCAGGACGCCGCTGTCGCGCACGGAGACGTAGACCGTCGGGGTCAGGTGCGTGTAGCGGATCTTGTAGGTCTGGCCGGCACGACGGATCCGCTCGGCCGCCTCCTCGGCGGTGTGACCCGCGGCCCCCTCGAGCGCCTCCAGCAGCATCGTCTCGGCGCGACGCCAGTCGGACTCGAAGGTCACGAGCACCGGCAGCTCGTGCCACAGGTAGTTGAACGCCTCCGTGGCGTTGTAGACCGAGGTCGTGAGCGACTTCGCGTTGGGGACGTGCACGATGCGACCGGTCGACTGGTCCGCGTCGACCCAGTTGCCGATCTCCAACAGGGTGGTCCGGAACAGCCGGATGTCGATGACGTCGCCCTTGACGCCGTCGATCTCGATGCGGTCGTCGACGCGGTAGGGGCGGCGCATCACGACGTAGAACCAGCCCGCGATGTTCTTGAGCAGATCCGCCAGGGCGATCGCCAGGCCACCGGCCAGCAGCCCGAGGAAGGTGCCGAGCTCACCGACCTCGCCGATCCAGAGGGTGATCAGCCCGATGAGCGCCAGGACGACCAGGACGTAGCTGGTCACCTTGCGCGTGAAGTACCCGCTGGCCGCGTCGTCCATGCGCCGCGCGATGACCCGCACGATCAGGATCCACACGCCGACGAGGCCGACGATCAGGAGCACGCTCGAGAGCAGGTTGCCCTCGACCTCGCTGAGGCCGAGCAGATCGTTCAACCACCCCACCGCGTGTCCTTGCGCCCACCCGTCGGATCGGGCGACGCCTCGTGACGCTAGCGGGCGGTCCGGCGCACGTGCCGGAGTCCCAGCGCGATCAGGACGGTGGCGGCCACGACCGTCCCGGCGAAGGCGAGGATGGCACCGGTCAGCCCGACCAGCTCGGCGAGGATGCCCATGCCCAGCACCGGCAGTGTCAGACCGAGGTAGGCGACCACGTAGAGGGTCGCGAGCGTGCCGCCGCGCCGTTCGGGTGTGGCCAACTCCAGAGTCGTTCCGATCGCACCCCGGAACGCCAGGCCGGTGCCCGCACCCGCGATCACCCCACCGATGGCGAGCAGTGGGACCGATGCGGGCTCCGCGGCGAGCGCGATGGGCACGGCCCCGGTGCCGAGCGCGAGCAGGCCGACGTGGACCTGGACCGTCGGTCGCCAGGAGCGCACCGCCAGCTGCGCCACGACCGCGGCCAGGAAGACGCTGAACACGACCACGCCGGTCACCACGGGTCCGAGGCGTCCACCCCCGGTCTCCAGCAGCGACGGTGCCAGCGAGGTGTAGAACCCCAGCATGGTGAACCCCACGGCGACGGCGGCTCCACTGAGCAGGAAGCGGCCCCGTTGGGTCGCGGGCAGCGTGGGTCGCTGGGGGCGGTAGGCGGGCAGGGGCACGACCGGTTCGACCGTCTCCGGAGCGCGCAGGATCCCGATCAGCGCGAGCGCCAGCAGCATGCCGACCACCACGTAGGGCAGTCGAAGGGGCGTGGCCGCCACCAGGGCGACGGCCCCGGCGAGCACCGGGCCGAGTCCGAGGCCACCCAGGTTGGCGGTGGTGGCCACGGCCTCCGCCCGCGCCCGGTCCGCTCCGGGGCGGGCGGCGAGGTGGAGTTCCGCCAGCCACGCCGTCGCGGTCGGGGCCATCATGCCCACGGCGAGCCCGGAGACGACCCGGGCGACGATCAGCGCCGGCAGGGCCGTACTGCCCGCGAAGACGACCGCGGCGACCAGCGTGAGCACCAGCGCGGTGACGGCCAGGCGGCGTCGGCCGCGCACGTCGCTGCGGTGCGCCGCCAGCAGCAGCGAGGTGAGCACGCCGATGACGTAGACGGAGAAGACGACCGTGATCGTGAACGGGCCGAACCCCTCGGCCACGACGTAGGCGGGGTACAGCGCGGTTGGCACCGTCGAGAACGCCATGACCATCGTGAAGGCCGCCGCGACGACCCAGAAGGCGGCCGCCGGGCCCAGCCGGCCCGCACCACCGGACGGCGGACCCGGCCGCTGATCACGGAGCGGATCGACCACGCGGAACTCCGGATCGTGACGGCGGACAACCTCCCACCGGTGACCCGTGGGTACGGACGGAGGATACGGCCGGGCGGCGGTCGTCCGACCATCGGTCGGGTCGGTCGCCATGTGCCTCGCTACGTTCGACGTCCACGACACCCGTTGCCTCGACGAGGTTCCCGCTGTGCCAGCGCTCCACTCCCGCCTGTCCGACGACGATCTGCACTTCTTCAACGAGGGCACCCACCATCGCCTCTACGACCACCTCGGTGCCCATCTGCTCGACGACGGTGGGGCGTGGTTCGGGGTGTGGGCACCGCAGGCCACGAGCGTCAGCGTGGTCGGTGACTTCAACGACTGGGACCGCACCGCCAACCCGCTGACCCGTCGCGGGGCGAGCGGGATCCACGAGGGCGTGGTCCCGGCGGTCGCCCAGGGCGACATCTACCGCTACGCGGTGACCCAGGCGGACGGCGAGGTCGTCGAGCACGCCGATCCGATGGCCCGACATGCGGAGACCCCGCCGCGCAACGCCTCCAAGATCTGGGACTCGAGCTACGAGTGGTCGGACGACGACTGGGTCGCCGCGCGCGCCGCCCGTCAGGGTGACGACGCGCCGTTCGCGCTCTACGAGGTGCACCTCGGCTCGTGGCAGCGCGGCGAGGACGGGGAACGGTTCCTGACCTACCGCGAGCTCGCCGCACCGCTGATCGAGCACGTCCGCCGCATCGGCTTCACGCACGTCGAGATCATGCCCGTCATGGAGCACCCCTTCTACGGCTCGTGGGGCTACCAGACCACCGGGTACCTGGCACCGACCTCGCGCTACGGCACCCCGCAGGACCTCAAGTACCTGATCGACCAGCTCCACCAGGCCGGGATCGGCGTCATCCTCGACTGGGTGCCCTCGCACTTCCCCGACGACTGGTGGGGGCTGGCCGGCTTCGACGGGACGCACCTCTACGACCATCAGGACCCGCAACGCGGACGGCACCCCGACTGGAACTCGGCGATGTTCAACTACGGCCGCCCCGAGGTGCGGGCGTTCCTGAAGTCGTCGGCGGCCTACTGGCTGGACGAGTTCCACGCCGACGGGCTGCGGGTGGATGCGGTCAGCTCCATGCTCTACCTCGACTACTCACGCGGCGAGGGGCAGTGGACGCCCAACATCCACGGTGGCAACGAGCACCTCGAGGCCATCGAGTTCCTGCAGTCGTTCAATGCCATGGTCGGTGCCGAGTTCCCGGGGGTGCGGACCTTCGCGGAGGAGTCCACCGCCTGGGCCGGGGTGACCAAGCCCGTCGACGAGGGCGGGCTCGGTTTCGGGTTCAAGTGGGACCTCGGCTGGATGCACGACACCCTTGCCTACTTCCAGCGGGATCCGGCCGACCGGCGCTGGCACCAGCAGCAGCTCACGTTCCGGGCGATGTACGCGACCAGCGAACGCTTCTGCCTGCCGCTGTCCCACGACGAGGTGTCGCACGGCAAGGGTTCGCTCACCGACAAGATGCCGGGCGACGACTGGCAGCAGCGCGCCAACCTGCGCCTGCTGCTCGGCCAGCAGTTCACCTCGCCCGGGGCCAAGCTGGTGTTCATGGGCACGGAGTTCGCCGCGCGCGGCGACTGGAACGTCGAGAGCCAGCTCGACTGGTCGCTGCCCGACACCGCCGAAGGGGCGGCGATGATGCGCTACGTCGCCGATCTCACCGCGGCCTACCGCGAATTGCCGGCTCTGCACGCCGGCGATCACCGGGCCGAGGGTTTCGCGTGGGTCGACGCCTCCGACGAGGCCCAGTCGATCATCTCGTACCTGCGGCGGGCCGAGGGACACCCGGACGTGCTCGTGGTGCTCAATCTCACGCCGACCCCGCGGGCCCCGTACCGCATCGGGGTCCCGACCGACGGGTTCTGGCGCGAGGCGCTGAACTCGGATCTCGAGCCCTACGGTGGCAGCGGTATGCACACCAACGTGGGGGGCACCCAGGCCGAGGCCGTGCCCTCACAGGGGCACGAGTACTCGCTCGACCTGGTGCTGCCGCCGCTGGGCATGCTGCTGATGACGCGCGGCCAGGCCGGCTGACCCGCGCCGGCCCGTACGGTCGCCGGCCCTGCGCGGACGGCTCAGCGCGTGCGCGTGAAGACGACCCCGGCGGAGTCGTTCAACGTGATCGGCCCGCCGAGGTAGTCCGAGCCGATGTCCGGCGTGCGCAGGTCCAGGTGCCACCCGTCGCCCTCGACGCCGGGCAGATCGATCTCGGTCGGCACGAGGTCGGCCGGCGCACCCTGCATGTTGGCCACGAACAGCACCTGCTCGCCACCGTCCGGCCGGTTGCGCAGGGCCGCGAAGACCGTGTGGCCGTCGACCGGGCGCAGGTAGTCGAACGCGTCGCCCTCACGCAGGTCGTCGCGCAGCCACGGCCGGGCGCGACGGAACTCCCGCACGGCGAGGTTGAAGCTCGTCAGGTCGGGGGACAGGCGCGACACCCACCGGGTGACGTTGGCGTAGTCGTGCATGTCGTTCATCCACGCCCGCGCGACGGTCTTGAGGCCGTCCGGATCGATCGGTAGCGGACCGGCCAGCGGCGGCTCGACGTCGTTGATGAGGGTGGCGATCGTGTCGAGGTCGTAGTCGGTCACCTCGACGAGCGCGGGCAGCAGTTCCATGAACCGCCCGAGTTCCTCGAGCGACTCGAACCCGAGGTCCTTGAGCCGACGGAAGTTGGTCGCGAGCGAGTAGAACTCGTCGTCGACCTGCCACTTGAGGCTGATCGCCTCCTCGGCCAGCACCTTGACGCCGTAGCGGTCGTCCTGGTTGCGGATGAACCCCCAGGCCGCACGCATGGAGGCGTTGATGAAGTCCATCGGGACACCCGGGAAGGCGGTGTAGCTCAGCAGCTTGATGGCCGGGTTGTCGTAGGCCTTGTCGAGGATCTGCAGGTTGGTGTCGCCGAGCCGGTTGTTGATGTTGAGATCCAGTGACACCTGGGTGCCCCGGCGCAGCGTGTCGTGGTTCGCGCACCCGGAGATCCAGGTCGAGCCGTGTCCGAGGATCTCGCGGATGCGCCACCAGGAGCGCAACCAGAACCCGTAGACGAACGGGGTGTTGTGCGCGAAGGTCAGCGGGCCCCACTGGAAGACGTCGTCGTCGAGCTGTTCGGTGATCACCCCGCGGTAGGTCGAGGCGAGCTCCCAGTCGGGCTCGGGCCAGGGGCGGCCGTCCTCGAAGATCATCCACGGTCGGTAGCGGCAGCCGGCCACCTGCTGGACGACGTCACTCAT
>CAYTLZ010000017.1:0-28626 GCA_964438785.1 uncultured Actinomycetota bacterium
ACTCGTACTCCTCCTCGGACTCACCCTTCCAGGCGAAGACCGGGGTGCCCGCGGCCGCGACCGCGGCGGCGGCCTCGTCCTGGGTCGAGAAGATGTTGCACGACGACCAGCGCACCGATGCGCCGAGCTCCTGCAGCGTCTCGATCAGGACGGCGGTCTGGACGGTCATGTGCAGGCAACCGGCGATGCGGGCACCCTCGAGCGGCTTCTGCCCCTCGTAGCGCTCGCGCAGTGCCATCAGACCCGGCATCTCGCGTTCGGCCAGGCCGATCTCCTTGCGGCCCCACTCGGCGAGGTCGAGGTTGGCCACCTCGAAGTCCTCACCGGGATAGCGGCGGGCGATGGCGTCGTCCGACGCCTCCGTGGGACGTGCGGTGTCGGGCAGGGTGGTGTCGCTCACGAGGACGAACCTTTCGGCGGTTGGGGGCCGCGCGACCGGGGACCGGGGCGGCGAGGGGACGGACCGTGCGCTCATGACCGTTCGGTCCCTGGCGGGGCGCGGTTCGGCGTGGCGACGTGTCCTCGGTGGAACTCCCGGGATCGGGGCCCACCGACGGGTGACCCGTGTCGAGGTCCGACCCGAGTCCGGTGGTGTCACAGGTGTCGCCCATCGGCATCGTCGATGGGTGGCCGCCCGGTGGGCGGTGCACGGCATGACGGGCGCGATGACAGGCGCAAACGTGCGGAGGTGGAGCCGGACTCGGCGACCTCGGGGACCAGTGTGCCGCATGGGGCCCGATCAGGCCAGTACCCGCCGACCCGGGTCGGATACCGACGTGCGCCCCGTGACGCCGCCCTCGACCCGGGCTCGGGATCGCTCGTCGATCAGCCGGAGGTCTCGGTCGCCGCCACCAGCCGACCCACGTGGCGTTCACCGACCGCCAGTCGGACATCCAGGGCCCGCGCTGCGGCCAGGACCCGCAGGAAGCGGTCCCGCGGCACGTCCTCGGCACCGAGCGAGATCAGATGGGGCGTCGTCAGCTGGACGTCGAGCACCCGTCCCCCGGCTGCCAGCAGGCGTGCATCGAGATCCACCAGCGCCACCTTGGACGCATCCGTGCGCCGGTGGAACATCGACTCGCCGGTGAACACCCCGCCGATCTGCACGCCGTAGACGCCGCCGACGAGCTCCTCGCCGTCCCACACCTCGAGGCTGTGGGCCCAACCGAGCTCGTGGAGGCGGAGGTAGGCGCGCACCATCTGGTCGGTGATCCAGGTGCCGATCTCGCCACGTTCGTCCCCACAGGCCCGCACGACCTGTTCGAACGCGCGATCGACCGTGGTGGTCCAGCCACAGCGGCGCAGGGTGGAGCGCAGACTGCGGGAGCGGTGCAGGCGACCCGCCATGATGATCCCCCGCGGATCCGGTGAGAACCACGGCAGCGGCACCCCCGGGTGCGGCCACGGGAAGATGCCGCGTCGGTAGGCGTCGACCAGCGTCGGCGGCGACAGGTCCGCCCCCACCCCGACGACCCCGTCCTCGTCGGCCGAACGCGGGTCGGGCAGCACCCAGTTGGATGGCGGCACGGGCCGGGGCGGCCGGGCCAACTGCGGCGCGTCGGACGACGCCTCGTCGCGGCGGCGGGCCAACAGATGCCGGGCCGCACGTGCAGCCGTCGGCTCGCGGTCCATCGGGCGGTCACCTGCCTGTCTGATCGCCCAACGCTACCAACCAGCCCCCGGACCCGACGGATCGGCATGGAGGTTCCGGCCCGCACCCGCAGCCGGTCGGGCGGCAGGGACTACCGTGCGTGCCGACCGCCACCCACCGATGTCCCGACGACCAGGAGCCGCCCGTGACCGGCGCGAGTGCGACCACGCCCGCCCGTCTCCACCTCGTCGACGGCACCTACGAGTTGTTCCGGGCGCACTACTCCAAGCGTCCGGCCCGGCACGCGCCCGACGGCACCGACGTCAAGGCCACGGCGGGGCTCGTCGCGAGTCTGCTGGGGCTGTTGGACGACGAGGCCGAGGCCGTCACCCACCTCGGGGTCGCGTTCGACAATCCGATCACCAGCTGGCGCAACGAACGGTTCGCGGACTACAAGGACGGCAGCGACGTCGATCCGGCGTTGCAGGCCCAGTTCGATGGTGCCGAGGCAGCGGTCGCGGCGCTCGGCGTCCACGTCTGGCGCTGCGTCGAGCAGGAGGCCGATGACGTCCTGGCGGCCGCGGCCCTGCGCTTCACCGACACGGTCGGCCAGGTCCGCATCCTGACCGCCGACAAGGACCTGGCCCAGGTCGTGCGTGGGACCGCCATCGTCCAGGTCGACCGGCGACGCGAGACCGTCCGCGACGAGCCGGCCGTTCACGAGAAGTTCGGCGTGGCACCTGCGGCGATCCCGGACCTGCTCGCCCTCATGGGCGACGACGCCGATGGCATCCCGGGCCTGCCCGGCTTCGGGGCCAAGAGCACGGCGACGCTGTTGGCGCACTACGGCGACCTGGAGGCCATCCCCGACGACGCCGGGGACTGGGCGGTGGCGGTGCGCGGTGCGGCCCGGCTCGCGGACACGTTGCGCGATCGGCGCGACGACGCGCTGCTGTACCGCGAACTGACGACGCTGCAGACCGATGTGGACCTCGGCGTCGATCTGGACGGCCTGCGGTTCGACGGGGTGCCGCGCACACGGTTCGAGGCGTGGTGCGACGAGCTCGGGCTCGACCGGCTGCGCGCGCGCCCCACCCGGTGGGCATCGTGACCCGCCGCGACACCCGGCACGGTGCGACCACCGTGAAGAGCAGCCGCACCCGGTTTGGCGCGATCACCGTGGCCGGCCGCCGTCCCCGGCATGCCCCGTCCGTCGTGACGGGCCACCGCACGGCCATCCACCGGGGCACCCATGGCCGGTGAACCGGGTGACGGCGACATGCGCCGGCACTCCTCGTTGGTGGCTGCCGGGATCGCCCTGTCGCGGGTGTCGGGGCTCGCACGCGATGCGGCGCTCGCCTACTTCCTCGGTGCCAATGCCGGGGCGGACGCGTTCCGTGCCGCGCTGAAGATCCCCAACTTCCTGCAGAACCTGCTCGGCGAGGGCGTGCTGTCCGCCTCGTTCATCCCGAGCTACAGCCGCCTGCTGGCCGAGGGCCGCGACGCGGACGCCGGCCGGCTCGCGGGAGCCGTGCTCGGCATGCTGATCGCGCTGACCGGTGTCCTGGTCCTGCTCGGCGTCCTCCTCGCCCGGCCGTTGACCCTGCTGATCACTCCCGGGTTCGAGGGCGACAAGCTGGAACTCACCGTCACGCTGGTGCGCATCATGTTCCCCGGCATCGGCCTGCTGGTGGTCTCCGCGTGGTGCCTCGGCGTCCTGAACTCCCACCGCCGGTTCTTTTTGTCGTACGTCGCGCCGGTGGTGTGGAACGCCGGCATCCTCGCAGCGTTGTTCGCGCTCGGCGCCACCCTGGTGCTCGACCCCGCGGTGGCCGCCGGTTGGGGGGTGCTGCTCGGCGGTGGCCTCCAGGTGGCGGTGCAGGTGCCGACGGTCCGCCGGCTGCTGGCGGGGTCGTTGCGGCTGTCGGTCGACCGGGACGCCCCCGGCGTCCGCGGTGTGCTGCGGGCGTTCGTGCCGATCGTGCTCGGACGCGGGACCGTGCAGGTGGCCGCCCTGCTCGACGTGGTCGTCGCCTCGCTGCTGGCCACGGGTGCGCTGGCGGTGCTCGGCTACGCCCAGACGCTGTACCTGCTGCCCATCGCCCTGTTCGGCATGAGTGTCGCGGCGGCCGAACTGCCGAGCCTGTCGGTGCGCACCTCCGAGGACGCCACGGTGCTGCGCACCCGGCTCGACGCCGGACTCGCCCGCAGCGCGTTCTTCGTGGTCGGCACCACCGTCGGCTATCTGCTGCTCGGTGGGAGCATCGTGGCGCTGCTGTTCGGGCGCGGGGAATTCGACCAGGCCACGGTCGTCCAGGTCAGCCTGGTGCTCGGGATCTACAGCCTCGGGCTGCTCCCGGCCACCGCGAGCCGGCTGCTGCAGTCGATGCTCTACGCCGCGGACGACGCGCGGACCCCGGCGCGGATCGCGGTCATCCGGGTCACGATCGGGCTCGCCATCGCGGTGCCGTTGATGTTCAACCTCGATCAGCTGGTCGTCGACCTGTCCGAACCCCTGCGCGTCCGGCTGATCGACGGGGCGAGCCTGCCCAACTTCCTGCCGGTCGACGGTGCGCTGCGGGCCCGGGACGCCAACCAGTTGCGGCTCGGTGCGGTGGGGCTCGCGATCGGCTCGGCGTTCGGGGCCTGGCTCGAGTTCCTGCTGCTGCGGCGCGCGGTGGGACGCCGGTTGCCGACCCCACGGCTGGGCGGGGGCACGCTCACGCGGCTGCTCGCCGCCGGCGTCGTGGCCGGCGTGGCCGTCGTGCTCGTCGGCCCCCTCGTGGACGGCGCGGCGTGGGTGCGGGTGCTGGTGCTCGGATCGCTGTCCGGGACGCTGTACGTCGGCATCTGCGCCTGGCGCGGCGTGCCCGAGGCCCGCGAGCTGGTGCGGGCGCTGTCCGGTCGGCGCGCCGCGCCCTGACCGGGCCGCGTGTCGCACCCTGACCCGGCGCGTGTCGCACCCTGACCCGGCGCGTGTCGCACCCTGACCCGGCGCGCGCGCCGCACGGGCAACGCCGGCATGTCAGCGTCCGGCGAACGCCTCGGTGACCGCACCCACGCTGGCGGCCGGATCGTCACCGACGACGACCACGCGCAGCACGAGGTGGTCGAGCCCGGCCTCCCGGAAGCTCGCCAGCATCGCCTGCGGGTCGTCGCCCGGGCGTCCGGACCACCCCAGCGCATCGAGCGCCTCGTCGCCCAGGGCCTCGGCCAGCCCGTGCCCGTCCGCGCCGTCGCGACGGGCGTCGGCGGCCCGGGTGGCGGCGGCACCGAACCCCTGACGTTCGAGGTGCGCGGTGTAGGCCGGCAACGCCGCGTAGGTGGTGATCTGGGTGGCCAGAGCCGCGCGAGCCAGGTCGCGGTCGTCGTGGACCGCCACGCGCACGTAGGTCGCCACCTCGACGTCGTCGGGGTCGCGACCGGCATCGGAGGCGGCACCACGCACGATGCCGGCTGCGCGGGCCACCTCGTCGGGGCCGGCCCAGTTGAGCAGGACCCCGTCGGCGTCCGTCCCGGCCAGTGCCAGCATCTTCGGGCCCATGGCGGCGAGGTAGCGGCGCGTCGGCGGCGGCAGGGGCGAGACGTTCAGCCGGAATCGGCGCGAGGACAGCACCTCGCCGTCCACGTCGGATCGTTCGCCCCGTTCCAACGCCGCCAGGATGGTGAGCAGCTCACGGCTCGCGGTCAACGGACGCCGGACCTCGGCACCGTGCCAGGGGCCCATGGTCGCCCCGTGGCTGACGCCGATACCGAGCAGGAACCGCCCGCCGCTGGCTTCCTGCAGCGTCGCGCAGGCCATGGCCAGCTGCGCCGGACTGCGGGTCCAGATCGGGGCGACCCCGACGGCGACCTCGAGCGTGGAGGTCGCCGCCGCCCACGCCTGACAGACCAGCAACGCGTCGCGGCCCGCCGCTTCGTTCGTCCACATGGAGGCGAATCCGGCCTGCTCGATGCCGGCCGCCAACTGCTGCTGGACGCCGATCGGCAGATCCTCGCTGACACCGATACCGAGTCGCATCGTCACCTCGTCGGGCCGTTGGTCGGGCGGTCGGTTGATGGGCGGCCTGTTGATCGGGCCATTGGTAACTCAGTTGGTCCGGGCCGTTCGCAGCTCAGTTGGTCGGGCCGTCGGTGGCTCAGTTGCTCGGGCCCCCGCCGTCCCACCCGTCGCTCGAGCCGCCGGCGTCACCGTCACCTTCGTGCCAGCCGGCGTCGCCGCCGCCGTCCTCCCGACCGACGCGCTCATCGGGGTCCGGGGCCGACGGGTCGAGAATGGCGATCAACTGCTCCTGCCACCACCCCAGCAGGTTCATCACGGCCAGCCGGTAGGCGACGGGGTCGTCCCGCGAGATCGCGTCGCGATCCAGCGCCTCGATGTCGAGCCGGGCACCGATGGCGAGCCGGAGGTCGTTGAGCACGCCGAGGACCACCATCGGCTCCTCGTCGACGAGCAGGACCCGCCACGAGCTTCGGTGGCTCTCGGCCCGCTCGAGCATCGCCAGCAGTTCCTGCAGGCCCTCGAGACGGCGCTCGAGGAGTTCGTCCACCATGGCGGCGCGAGTGGCCACCTCCAGCTCCGCGTCCCCGAGCACGGGCGGCGGGAACAGCCGCTGCATCGCCGGATCGGCCGGGTCGGGCAGGCGCAGCGCCTGCTCGAGTTCGGTGCGCAGCGCGGTGAGCAGGTCCAACTCCGGCGGCGACAGCGTCATCCGGATGGCGTCGCCCTGGCGGCGGAACGTGCGGCTCATGTGCTGCGCTGCATCGTGGCATGCAGGCCGTAGCTGTGCAGTTCCTTGACGTAGCGCTGGGCTTCCTCGCGCGGCTCCGAGGCGACGAGCGCCGAACCGCTCTCATGGACCTCGAGCATGAGCTTGCGCGCGACGGACTCGGGGAACCCGAACACCCGGCGGAAGACGAACACGACGTACGACATCAGGTTCACCGGATCGTCCCACACGATGACGTCCCAGGGGAGGTCGAGGTCGACCTGCTCCTCGGTCTCGACCTCACGCACGGGTGTTGGGGCCGACCCTGCCACGCGATGATCCTTCATGCCCTCGATGACACGCCCCACGATACCGCGGCCGGGTCAGCGACCACCGGCGGGCGATCGGACCGGCGGGCGAACCGTCCCGGTACCGCGGACCGCGCGCTGAGCAGCCCCGGGACCGCGGACCGGACGGGGTGCACCGCCGCTCGGCGCGACGATCGCGCCCGGCCGTCGGCGGTCGGCAGAGCCGGCCCGGGCGAGGTGCACCGCTCCGTTGCGCGACGGCCATGCATGGCCGTCGCGGTCGGCAGCTGTCGCGCGGTGGTCAGCGACGGCGACGTCGCGCCATGCGGCGCTGACGGTCCTGCTCCTCGAGCTGGTCCCAGCTCGGCGGGGCGGACAGTGTGTGCCCAACCGGGTTGTTCATGGGGGCCTGCTTGGTCACCTTGAGGTCCGTGGCCTGCTTGCGGCCCTTCTCCACGTCCGCGACCTCGAACTCGACCTCGTCGCCGGTGCGCAGCGCGATGTCCTTGCCGAGGTCGTCGCCCGAGATGTAGGCCTCGGAACCGTCATCGAGCGTGATGAAGCCGAAGTTGCGATCGGCGTGGAAGACCTTGACGTGTCCGGTGGGCATGGGTGGGTTACCTCTGCGTGCGATGACGTCGCCGTGGAGTGGCGACCGTTGGATGGCGACCGTTCGATGTCGAGTTCGCCCGACGACCGTTCGCGGTGGTCGTCGACCAGGGGTCGACGACGGACCGGACGAGCGGGCGAGCGCACGCGGATGAACCGCGGCGCGGCGAGATGGCGAAGTCTAGCGCCTGACCGCCGGCCTCGTGACGAGCCGGCCGGACCACGCCCGGTCCCCCGCGGGTGGGAGCGGCCGGCACCCGATGCCCCGGCACCACCGGGTCATCACCCCTGCGCCGCCGCCCAGGCCCGTGCGGCGTCCTCGACCTCCTCGAAGGCACCGCCGATCAGCGCGTCGATCGGTGTGCGGCCCTCCAGTCGACGCTGCGAGGTGGTGAACCATCGTCCCGCGGCGTCGTCGTCCACCCAGCCCTGCAGCACCCGTAGGACGTCGAGCGCGACCTCCAACGGCTCACGCTCCCGACCGGGATCGGCGTCGATCAGCGGGTCGACGGCCCCATCGCCGGCCACGGCCCGCAGTTCGGCCTCGTCATCGAGTGGATCGTCGCGGTACACGGCTCAACCGCCCTGCTTGCGGGCGAGGTGCTCGGCCTCGCACGCCACGACGTACTGCTCGGCCGCATCCAGGCGGTCGGGCAGTCGGGCGAGCTCGTCGTCGATCACCCGGGCGCGGGCCTGCGCAGCCTCCTCCAGTGCCTTGTCGGTGGCACGCACGACGCGCCCCATGCGGCGTTCGACGTCACCGATCAGGGCCTGACGCTCCCGCGCCGTGCGTCGCAACCGCTGACCCTCCGCACGCAGGTACTCCTCGTACCGGCGCAGCGCATCGAGCTCCTCGCGTGCCCGCAGCAGCGCGAAGTACGCGGTCTCGACCTCGTCACGGGCCACCGGTCAGGCCTGCGACTCGGCCCGGGCCTTCAGACCGTCGAGCCCCTGCTGCAGGATCGTCTTCGCCGCACGCTTCTTCAGGAACCCGGGGAGCGGCAGATCGACGTCGACCTCGAGCTCATAGCGCACGTAGGTGTCCTCGCCGTCCATCGCGAGCTCGTAGCGCCCGTCGAGCTGCGAGATCGTGTCGCCCTCGACCAGGTGCCAGGCGATGTCGTAGTTGTCGTAGACGTACTCGATCACGTAGGTGATCTCCGAGACCCGGGCGTCGACCTTGAAGCGTCCGCGATGCGGATAGCCCTCGTCCGTGGTCTCGACGATGGCGGTCTCCATGACCCCCTCGGTCCACTCCGGATAGGTCTCCAGGTCGGTGATGACCTCCCAGACCGTGTCGATCGGGGCCGCGATCGTGGTCTCGGCCTGCACCTTCTCCCCCACTTCGGACTCCTCGCATCTCGGCCGCCAGGCGGGTCGGGTCACCGTCGGAGCGACCTCGACAGCGTCGAGGTGGCACGCACCGCACGATGGTCGGCGAGCGTAGCGCCGCAGCCGGCCCCGCTGGCGTGGACCACCCACCCGCGGACGTGCACGACACATCCGTTCGCACGGGGATGGATCGAGGACCGACTCAGTCGCCGCTGCCGCTGCTCTCACGCGTCGCCAGCTCGTCGGCGATGCGTTGCACGCCGCTCTCGAGCTCGCGCAGCTCGCGGACCCCGCGCTCCAGCTCGCGACGCCGGCTGCGCATCTCCGCCACCGCCTCACCCAGCACCTGTTCGGCCTCGGCCCCGGGCTCCCAGGCGGGACAGATCGACCGGAAATCACACCAGTCGCACAACGGGTTGGGCGTCGGCTCGTAGTGCTGTGCGCGGACCGCGGCGGCCGTGTCGAGGATGGCCTGCCGCGCCGCGTGGAGATCGATGTCCTCGATGGGCACCGTGACCATGACGCCCGGCACGACGAAGTCGAGCGCCACGGTCGCGGGCAGCGAGCCGTACAGATGCCGGCAGGCCAGGGCGTAGATGGCGAGCTGCAACGACCCGGCCACCCGGCGACGGTCCCTGACCTTGCGGTTGGTCTTGTAGTCGATGATGTGGAAGCGGCCGTCGTCGTCGACGTCGACTCGGTCGATCGAACCGACGACGACCGCCTCGTGGCCGATGGGCAGCGAGAACCAGGCCTCGGTCGCCGCGGGGAGACGGTAGTCGGGGGCGGCGCGACGGTGGAAGCGACGCATCACGTCCTGCGCATGGCGGTAGTACTCGAGTTGCTCCTCGCGGGGCATGGCGGCGAACCCGGAGGTGTCCCAGTGCTCGAACAGGAACCCGAGCAGCTCCTCCTCGGACGGACACGAGGGCAGCTTGCGGTCGTAGAACGCCTCGAGCGCACCGTGGACGGAGGTCCCGAACGACAGGTGCGGGCTCGGCACCGAGGGCAACCGGTCGATGTAGGCGTAGCGGAACTTGCGCGGGCAGTTGTCGTAGCTGTCGATCCGGCTGAACGACAGGCGTACGCGCCCCTGACCGTCGATGAGCGGCGGGGAGCCTGGTTCGAGGGCACCGAACGTGCCGGGTGGTGCCCCATCGAGTTCCAGCAGGCGCAGTGACCCGTCCGGGCCGACCTCCGGTTCGATGGACGGATCCCCGGGGGCCGTGCCCGCCGGGTCCACGTCGACCGACGGCCCCGACGCGGACGCAGCGCCGGGCGGGTCGTTCGGGTCGGGAGACGTCGAGGCAGCCATGGCCGAAGCGTAACGCCCACACCCGGGCCGGCCGCGCGGGCGGCACCGGTGGTTCAGTCGGAAGCGGGTACCGATGACCGCACGAGCTCGAGCATCTCCTCGTGCAGCAGACCGTTGGTCGCGAGCGCACTGCCCCCATCGGAGGTGCGCACCCCGTCGAGATCGGTGAACCGGCCCCCCGCTGCCTCGACGACCGCCTTGACCGCCGCGAGGTCCCAGAGCTTGACCTCGGCCTCGATCGCGACGTCGGTCGACCCGGCGGCGATCAGGCAGTGCTGCCAGAAGTCGCCGTAGCCACGGACCCGTGCCGCCCGGTGCGCGACGGTGTCGGCGAGCCCGAGCCGGTCGTGGGCCGCGAAGACGTCGAGTCCCCCGAGTGCCACCTCGGCGTCGCCGAGGTGGTCGACGCGGCTGACCTGGATCGAGCGGCCGTCCTGGCGGGCGCCGTGGCCCAGCGCCCCGTCGAACCGGGTGCCCAGTGCCGGCGCGGAGACCACGCCGGCGACCTCCTGGCCGGCCACCTGCACACCGATCAGGGTCGCGAAGATCGGATTGCCCTTGACGAAGTTGGTGGTGCCGTCGATCGGGTCGAGGATCCAGGTCGGTGCATCGGGCGGACCATCCCGGCCGTCCTCCTCGCCGAGGACCGCATGGTCGGGGAACCAGGCCCGAATCGTCTCGCGCAGTCGGCGCTCGACACTTTCGTCGGTGGCGGTCACCCAGGTGCCGTCGGCCTTGGTGCGTACCTCGAGGTGACGTCGGAACGCCCCCAGCGTCAGCGCGTCGGCGATCGCGGCGAGCTCGATCGCGGCGTCACGCCAGACCACCGCATCGGGGTGGGCGTCACCGATCGTCACCAGTCGAACGTCATGTCGTCGAATCGCAGGATGATGTCGTTGGGCTGCACGGTGAGGGTGACCTCGTCACGCGGCACCCACAGGGGGATGCACGGCCCCTGGCCGGCGTGCCCCATGAGGCAGATCTGCAGTTCACCCTGCTCGTCGAGGCCGATGATCTGCCGGGCGTAGCTCAGCAGCTCGTGGAAGTCGGCGCCGCCGGCCCGGCGCTTCTGGAAGGCCGCGGCCCACCGCGACTCGGACCGGCCGTAGTTCGCGATCACCTGGTTGGGCGTGAGCTTGGTGATGCCGTTGAGCGAGCGGACGTGCTTGAGCGCCTTGTCCGCCGTGGCGATCTTGCCGACCCGGACCGCGGCATCGGGCGTGGCGAGACGCCCGGGAAGGTCCTCGAGCTCGAAGTTTCCTGCGGCCTGCGCCGCCTTCTGGCGCTCGGCCGGGACCTGTACCTCGATCTTGGTGGCCACCGGGACTCCTGACATGCGTGACGAGCGGGACGTGCGTGACGGACGGTGCGTGACATTCGAAACGTGCGTGTCGGGCGGACGCGGGCACGGCAGGTGGTCGGGACGCCGACCTGCGGGCCGGGCTCCGATCCTGCTCAGCGACGCATCCGCCCCGCGCGACCGGTGACCACGGTGGGGCACCGACCGGTGTGACCACGGGGGCGACACCGACATCGACACGTTCGGTCAGCGTACTGCGACACGTGCCGTCAGCGTAGCGATGGACGACCGCCGACGATCTGGTGTGGACGTACCCCCGACCGGATTCGAACCGGCGTCACCACCTTGAAAGGGTGGGATCCTAGGCCGCTGGACGACGGGGGCGTGTGGGAACTCGGGCGTGCGGGCGGCAGGCTAGCGCCCGCTGGAGGTGACTTCGACGCCGACGCCCCGCTGTGTCGGCTCGGACACCCGGCGCCGGGTCCGCAGCCACGCCGCCGCCCCGAAGACCAGGGCGGCGAGGACCCCCGCCCGCGTGAACCACCCGACCACGTCGCCGATGACGAGATAGGGCGTCAGGCCGTCGACCAACGGCACCTCGGCCCGGATCGAGTCGACCGTGAACAGCTCGGTGTCCTGCGCGGTGGTGCCGTCGGGGGCCACGAACGCCGACGAGCCGGTCAGCGCCGCATGCACGACCCAGCGCCCGGTCTCCACCGCGCGCAGCTGGCTCTGCGCCAGGTGCTGAGCGGGCTCGGCCGAGTCGCCGAACGAGGCGTCGTTGGTGAGGGTGATGAGGATCTGCGCCGGTTCCCCATCCTCGCCGAGCACGTTGTCGCGCACGATGTCCTGGAACTTCGTCTCGAAGCAGATGATCGTGGCGATGCGCTCACCGCCGGGCAGCTCGATCATCTGCGGCCCCTCACCGGGCACCGCGTCCCGCGGGATTTGATCCAGGGGCGGGAACCACTCCAACCAGCGCCGGGCGGGGATGTACTCGCCGAAGGGCACCAGGCGGCGCTTGATGTAGCGGTCGGTCTCGTTGAAGCCGTCCTGCAGCAGCAGGGCACCGACCTGCCGCTCGCCGGTGCCGGGGCCGTCGAGGGTCACCCCGCTGAACAGCGTGCCGGCTGCGCCCGCGGCCTCGTCGGCCAGCTCTCGCAGCGCGGAGTTCGGCCGGTAGGGGTCCCGGTCGATCGATGACTCCGGCCACACGGTCAGCCCGGGTGCCCCGTCGCGTTCGAGCGCGGCGAGGGTCTCGTCGCGCAGTGCGGTCGTGATCCGGAGCGGCGGATTGGGATCCGGGGTCGGATCCTCCCAGTGACGCCGATCGTTGCCCTGCACCGCGAGCACATCGATGGTGCCGTCCTCGGCGGGTGGCTCGATGGTGGCGAGCACGGATACCAGCAGGCCACCGACGAGCAGTGCCACCGGCAGGTTCGTGACGCGCAGGGCGTCCTCGACGGGCATCCCGTCACGGGTGCGCACCGCGCCGAACCCGGCGCGCACCACCGCGGCGAGCGCCACACCGATCAGCACGACCAGCAGGGTGATCCCACGCCCGCCGGTCAGCCGGGCCAACGGCAGCATCCAGGACCCGTCCGCATGGGCATAGGCGATCGCCCCCCACTCGAAACCGTTGAGCGGCACGATCGCGCGCCAGGCGTCGATACCGGTCCAGACGATGGCGGCCAGGATCGGAAATGTCCGCCACTGCAGCAGCGGAACGAGCAACGCCCCGAGCAGTGCGGTCCAGACCACCTGCACCAGCACGAGCAGGCCCCAGCCGATCACCCCGGCCGGCATGATCAGCCAGCTCAGCATGGGCGCGAATGCCACCGCACCCATGAGTCCGCCCAACCGGGCCCCACGCACGCGCCGCCCGTCGGCCTCGGCGGCCAGGGCATCGACCCACAGGGCTCCGGCGAAGAACGCCGGTGCGAGAAAACTCAGGGGCCACCACCCCAACGGTGGATGGGCCCCCAACAGACTCAGCCCCGCGGTCGCCGCGAGCAGCGGGGCCAGCGCCGCAGCGCGGGCCCTCACGCGCAGTCGCGGCAGAGGAGC
This sequence comes from uncultured Actinomycetota bacterium, assembly GCA_964438785.1. Taxonomy (GTDB): domain Bacteria; phylum Actinomycetota; class Nitriliruptoria; order Nitriliruptorales; family Nitriliruptoraceae; genus PWLR01. Next base: position 13,232 of record CAYTLZ010000017.1, read on the forward strand.
TTGTCGGCATCCGCGAGCTGGGTCTCCCGCTTGGCCATGAAGCAGCGCCGGCAGACGAACTCGCCGTCGCGGACGCCCTCGATCTCCTCGTCGTCGTCATCGTCGACGACTGCGGCGACGACCTCGTCCTCGTCGTCGTCGAACGCCGCCGAGGCGTCGAGCACGGTCACCGATGGGCCCTCGGCGGTGTCGTCATCGTCGTCGCCCGGCTCGAGTGCCTCCGGGTCGAGATCCTCCTCGGCGTCGTCCTCCTCCGCGTCGTCGAGGTCGGCGTCGAGGTCCTCGGCTTCGAGGTCGTCCGCGAGGACCTCGACGTCGTCATCGAACGCATCATCGTCGTCGACCGACGCATCATCGTCGTCGACCGACGCATCTTCCTCGTCGACCGGCTCATCGACCGCGTCCGGCTCATCGACGGCCGGTGCACCGTCGTCGCCTGCGCGGGACTTGGAACGGCTTGCCACGGCGACTCCTGACACGACACGGGGCGCGGTGGTGCGCGCGGCGTCGCGACGATCGAGCTCGGATGACGGGCGGGACACCCCGTCGCGGGCGCGTTTCGTAGCAGAAAGCACCATGGCGCGCAAGCGCTCGTCTCGGTGTCGCCGACCCGCCCCGACGGACGCGGACGGCGAGCCCCCCAGAGGCATGGACAGCGGGCCACCAGAGGCGCGAACACCGGCCCCCGGCCACGGCCACCGGGCCACGGGACGGACACCGGCCCCGGGGCGCGAACACCGGCCCCCGGCCACGGACACCGGGGCCGAACAGGCGGGAGCCCCGAGCCGTTGCCGGCCCGGGGCTCCCGTCACTGGTGGGGAGGCGTGCACCACCGTTGGGGCCACCTCCGGTCGGTACGGCTGACCGGTGGTGTTGTCTACTGAGTGGTGTCCCCCCGCGACGCTCACGACCGAATTCGACCGGTTTGTTCCTCGGCACCGTGGTCCTCGGGACCGACGGTGATGACCGCCACGGTCTCCCGCGTCCGATCCCACCAGAGGGGCCGTCCACCGGCCGATTCGTTCGTCGTCGCTGCGAGAGGTACGCAACCACCACGTCACCGCAGCGTCAAGCGATGGCAGCCTCGTGGACGCCCGCGATGCGCTCGTCGCGCGTCCGCTCGACAGGCGCGCCCGCAGACGCTCACCGCCCCGGTGCATCCGGTAGGGGCGCGTCGCCGTGGGCCACCCGACCGGCCACCAGGGTGAGCACGCAGTGCGCGTCACGGGGATCGTCCGCCGCGTACGGATCGTCGGCGAACACCGCGAGGTCGGCCCGCATCCCCGCCCGGACCACACCGACGTACCGATCCTGGCGCAACGCACTGCGCCCACCGAGGGTGGACATCGACACGGCTTCAAGTCGACTCACCTCGTGGCGCGACTCGTGGCGGTGCTCCGCGGCGTGGATGCCTGCCCACGGGTCCATCGGCGTGACGTTGGAGTCGGAGCCGAACGCCAGCCGGATCCCGCGGTCGGCGATCGCCCGGAAGGGGTTGGTCTCCGCTGCCCGGGCAGCCCCGAGCCGGGTGCGGTACAGGCCACCCTCACCACCCCACTTGGCTTCGAAGGCCGGTTGGGCCGAGATGAGCAGCCCCAGCTCCGCGATCTCGTCGAGCAACTCGACCGGGAGTACCTCGGCGTGTTCGAGCCGGTGCCGGCCCCGGCGCACGGCATCGGCCCGATCGTCGGCCGTGAGCCGGTCGTCGACCGCACGCCAGCAGCGCAGTGCCTGGTGCAACGCGGCATCACCGATGGCGTGGACCCCGCTCTGCAGCCCGGCGAGGGCGACCTCGGTGAACCAGGTGATCAACGTGTCGTCGTCCAGCTCGAGGTGGCCCCGCGAGGATGGCTCGTCGGCGTAGGGCTCCAGCAACGCGGCCGTGTGGGACCCGAGCGACCCGTCGAGGAACAGATCGCCACCGACCTGCTTGAGGTCACGTTCGATGGGCACGCTGATGTCGAGTCCACCCCAGTACGGGACGATCTCGATGGGCCAGGGCCCCTCCACCCACGCATCGAAGTCCCCGAGCCCCATGATGTCGGGACTGCCCATCTCGTGGACGGAGCCGATGCCCATCGCCGCGGCGTGGGCGACCGCGGCCCGACGCGCCTCGTCGAGCTCGGCCACGCTCATCGCGCCCAGTGCCCAGCGCCGCACGATGTGGTTCGCCTCCCGACGCAGCATCCCGGTCGCACCGTCGGCACCGGACTCGATGCCCTCGGCCCGGGCCAGTGGTGCCGCCGTCAACGTGCCCCGGTCGACCAGACACGCGTGGCCGTCGATCCGGGAGAGGTAGACGGCGCGCCCGTCCGCGGCCGCCGCGAGCTCGTCGGGGCCGGGCAGATCGTCGGGGAACCCGTGGGGATCGAAGCCGTGACCCCACACGACCCGCCCGGTGTGCTGTCCGGCGTAGGCCGCGACGGCGTGGCGCAGTTCGGCACCGGACCGGACGCCGGTCAGGTCGAGTCCGGTCAGGGTCATGCCCGTCGGGGTCAGGTGCGCATGGGCGTCGACGAACGCCGGACCGATCACGCAGCCGGGCAGGTCGATGTGCTCGTGGTGGGGCGGTGCCTGCACGGGGTCGTCACCGACCCAGACGACACGGCTCCCCCGGATGACCAGTGCCCGTGCGCCGACCCGGGCGTGGCCGAGCGTGACCACCCGGTCCGCGGTCAGCAGTACCCCGCGCGCACGGATCGGGGACGCCGTTCCCCGCGAGGGCGGCCAGCTGCTCGTCACGATCACTCCCGGTCCGGGGCTCTGGGGCCCGGCATGGGTCGGGGTCGGCACCGACCCCAACCGGGTCGTGCGCACCACCTCCCCCGCATCCTACGACCTCGATCGGAGCGCGGCAGCGACCCCGGACGCGGCAGACCCGACGCGACACCGCGGCCGGCGGGCACGCCGGCACGTCGGGCCCACGTCAGGCCGCCGCGGCGGCACCGGTCGACATGATGAGCAGGACCGCGGCACCCAGGAAGAACCACAACGCGGCGAGTGAGCGCGGCCGGCCCACCGGGCGGTGGTGCCATTCGTCGACCATGGCGAGCATCGCCGTGACCAGGGCGGCCAGGACACAGCCGGCAGCGGCGAACACCAGGACGACGGCGACGCCGGCACCGCCCGAGGCACCCAGCGTGCCGATGGCCACGGCCCCGACCACGCCGATCGCCAGCCCGCCGATGGCGGTGAGGTAGCTGACCCGCAGACGTCGACGGTCCCAGGCGCTCAGGCCCCGCCGATCAGGTCGCCCGTCGGGACGCAACGGTCGCAGTGCCGCGATCTCGGGTGGCTCACGGTCACCGGGGGCACGGTCACCCGGATCGTCCGGGTTCGACGCGGTCATCGATGGCCTCCGACGTCACCCGGATCGTGCGGGTTCGACGCCGTCATCGGTGGCCTCCGACGTCACCCGGACCCCCGGCGACCGGCGTGTTGCGGTCCGACGGGATCACGATGACGGGCGCAGCTGTCGGCTGATGACCAGCCGCTGGATCTGGTTGGTGCCCTCCAGGATCTGCAGGACCTTCGCCTCACGCATATAGCGCTCCGCGGGCCAGTCGGTCGTGTAGCCCGCACCGCCGAGCACCTGCACGGCGTCGGTGGTGGTCTGCATCGCGGCGTCGGTCGCGAACAGCTTCGCCATCGAGGCCACCTTGGTGATCGGGTAGCCGCCCTCGGTCGGCGGCCGGTCGACATATGGGCCGACGCCGGCACTGTGGTCGCGGCGGTCGGCCGCGGACAGGGTCAGGGTGCGGGCTGCCTCGGTGCGCGTGGCCATGTCCGCGAGCAGGAAACCGACCCCCTGGAAGGCGGCGATCGGCTGGCCGAACTGCTCGCGCTGTTCCGCGTAGGCGGTGGCGACGTCCAGGGCCGCCTGGGCGAGGCCGACCGCGCAGGCCGCGATCCCGAGCCGGCCGCCGTCGAGCGACGCCATGGCGATGCGGAAGCCGATGCCCTCCTCGCCACCGAGCAGGCGGTCGGCGGGGACCGGTGCGTCGTCGAAGACCAGCTGCGCCGTCGGCGACGACCACAGGCCCATCTTGGACTCCGGCGGGGCGACGACCATGCCCGGCTGGTCCGCGTCGACCACGAAGGCGCTGATGCCGCCCGGACCCGCACCACCGGTCCGGGCCATGACGAGGTAGCGGTCGGCCACGCCGCCGTGGGTCACCCACGCCTTCACCCCGTCGAGCCGGTAGACGTCACCGTCGCGCCGGGCCCGGGTGGTCATGGCTGCGGCGTCGGAGCCCGAGTCCGGCTCGGACAGCGAATAGGCACCGAGGCAGCGCCCGGCGACCATGTCGGGCACGAACCGCTCGCGCTGCTCGGGAGTCGCGAAGGTGTCGATGCCCCAGGTCGCCAGCGTGTGCACGCTCAGCCCCATCCCCAGGGCGAGTGAGCCACGAGCCAGCTCCTCGAGCACGAGCAGGTAGGTGCGGTAGGCCAGGGCACTGCCCCCGACCTCCTCGTCGAAGATCAGGCCGGTGAGGTCCATCTTCGCGAGCTGGTCGAACAGCGCGCGCGGGAATTCGTGCGCCCGTTCGAAGCCGTCGGCGCGGGGCGCGACCTCCGTGCGGACGAAGCCACCCACGAGCTCGATGAGGTCACGGTGTTCGGTCGGCAGCGTGTGCACGATGGCCTTTCAGCTGGTTTCGTCGTCGGGCACGGCGGCGATCCGTGGCGCGGACGGGGTCAACGACATCAGCACCCGCCGGGGTTCGTACCCGAGCGACTCGAGGAACGCACGTCCGGCGTGGTTCGCCTCGGCCACCGAGATCTCGACCACGGGCACGCGGGTGTCGCCGGCCCACGACTGGATCGCCCGCAGCAGCGCCTCGCCCACACCGCGGCGGCGGGCCATCGAGCGGGTGAACACGGGCCCGATCGTGCAGCCGGTCTGCCGCAGCGTCCCGGCGGCGTAGCCCAGCGGGGTGCCGTCGGCGTCGTTGGCCAGCCAGAAGATGCCACCCTGGGGCAGGGGTGGGTCGGTGGGTTCCCCGAAGTCGGACTCCTGCTCGCGTTTGTACTCCCCCGCGAGCGGTCGAATCTCCTCGATCCGGGCCCGTCGTACCTCGATGCCATCCATGCGCTGTCCTCTCCCGACCGCGTCGCGGCGTCCGCCACCTCGGATCAGCCGGCCACGATGATGCCATGGGTACGCCGGTTGAGGTTCTCGACCCCATCGTCGGTGACGACCACGATGTCCTCGATGCGGGCGCCGTAGTGGTCCGGCACGTAGATGCCCGGTTCGACCGAGAACGCCATGCCCGACTCGAGCAGCAGCTCGTTGCCGGCGACGATCCAGGGCTCCTCGTGCTCCTCGACGCCGATGCCGTGCCCGGTGCGGTGCACGAAGTAGTCCCCGTAGCCGTGGGCGTCGAGGTGGTCACGGGCCACGCGGTCGATGGACGCGGCGGTGACCCCGGGGCGCACGGCCTCGACCGCGAGCCGTTGCGCCTCCTCGAGCACCCGGTGCAGCTCGTCGTAGCCCTCGGGGGCGTGCCCGACGACGTAGTTGCGGGTCATGTCGGAGCAATAGCCGTTGCGCGTCCCCCCGATGTCCACGACGACGGCGTCGCCCGCGGCCAGGGTCCGGTCACCGGTCTCGTGGTGCGGCGAGGCTCCGTTGGGGCCCGACGCGACGATGACGAAGTTGACCTCGTCGTGCTCCTCGAGGATCAGCTCGGCGATGTCCCGACCGACTTCCGCCTCGGTCCGTCCGGCTCGCAGCAGCGACGGCACCTGTTCGTGGACCCGGTCGATCGCGGCACCGACCTCGCGCAGTGCGTCGATCTCGGCGGCGGACTTGCGCAGCCGCAGTGCCCGCATCACCTCCGAGCCGGCGACCCAGTCCCGGTCCGGCAGCCGGGCCTGCAGGCTGAGCAGGAAGCTCGACCACAGCCGGTCGTTGACCGCCAGACGCCCGTGAGGGCCGACACGGCCATCGTCGCCGCCGCCACCGTCGTCGCCGCCGTCGGCTGTGGCCGCGAGGTGGGCGGCCACCAGCGCGAACGGGTCGTCGGTCTCCGTGAACGTCACGATGTCGACGTGGCGGCCGGCCCCACTGTCGACCGCCCGCGGTGCCTCGAGTTCGGGGACCACCAGCGCCGCCGGCCCCGACACCGGGACGACGAGCATCGTCAACCGTTCGAGCGGCAGGGCGTGGTAGCCGACGAGGTAGCGCAGATCGGCCGACGGGCCGACGAGCAGGGCGTCCACCTCGGCGTCGGCGAGCGCGGCACGGAGCAGTTCCAGTCGATCGTCGGCCACGGCTGCACTCGCTTGTCGTCGGGCACGGCCACACCGGGTCGCGGGCGGCTGTGCGTTCGTCTCGGTCGCCGCCCCCGACCGGGAGCGACGGCGGACGCGAGCGTAGGGTCAGCGGCCGGGCCAGGACACACCCGTCGACGGCCGCGAGCGTCGGGTCAGCGGCCGGGCCCGGACACACCCGTCGATGGCCGCCTCAGACCTTCAACCGCAGCGCGCCGGGGAGGACCTCGACCAGCAGGGGCGTGGTCCCGATGACCTCGCCGTCCGCCTCGACGGTCAGCCGGCGGGAGGCGTCGACGGCGACGCGGGCGGACCGCCAGCTGCGCACGTCGTCGCGGGCCAGGTGCCGGCCGCTGCGCAACTGCGGCTGGGCGCGGACCACATCGATCGGGGTCCCACCCCAACTCTGGACGTCGAGCTGCCCGTCGGTCGGCAGCGCCCGGGGAGCGACCCGCAGACCACCACCGAAGAACTGACCGTTGGCGATGACGACGTTGCAGACCGGCTCGTCGGTGGTGCCACCGTCGTGGGTGAGGGTCGTCGAGGTCCGCCGGAACCCCGCCACCGCGCCCACGATGCCCGCGGCGTAGCGCGCCGAGCCGAGGCGCCGGGGCAACCGGTTCGCCAGCGCCACGACCGAGCCGCCGTAGCCGGCCTCGGCCACGTTGACCCCGAGTCGCACGACCGGCTGACCGTGGGCGTCGCGGGCGGTGAGCCGCATCAGGTCCATCGCCGTGACCGTCTCACCGAGCAGGTGGTCGGCGAGCAGTTCCGGGCGGCGGTCGAGCCCGAAGGTCCGACTCAGGTCACTGCCGCTGCCGGCACCGACGACGCCGACGACCGGACCGCGCACGTCCGGACCGACCCCGTGACCGGTGGCGGCGTCGAAGGCGCCGTTGACGACCTCGTGCAGGGTCCCGTCGCCACCGACGGCAACCAGCAGGCCGCGACCCGCAAGGGTCGCTTCGCGGGCGATCGCGGACGCGTCGCCGGGGCCGGTGGTGGTGGCGACGTCCGGTGTCACCCCGAGCACGCCGAGCGCGGCGACGAGCCGGTCGAGGACCGGCCCGCTCCCCCGGCCGGCCCTGGGATTGACGATCAGCAGCGGACGGCCGTAGGGCAGCCGGGCATCGGCGGCGACGTCCGCCCTGGTCGCCGCCCCGTGCTCCTTGCCGGTCTCCGGCCCGCTCACGAGTCCACGATCCCGCGCCGCAGACCGTCGAGTGCCAGTTCGGCCTCGACGCGCAACCCGGCCCCACCGACCCCACGCAGTTGCCCCACCAAGTCGGCGATCTGCTTGATGTTGCGCACGAAGTCGCCTCCGGTCAGCTCCATACCGCCCAACGCGTCGTCGAGGTCGGCCCCGCTGGCCCAACGGTAGGCGGCGTTGACGAACCCGGCGTCGAGCTCCCGGGTCGTGGAGCGCAGGCCCGCCCGGGCCTCCATCCCCCGCAGCTCCCCGGCGAGTTCCAGGATGGCCTCGGTGGTCTCCTCGAGTTCGATCGTCGGGAGCACCACGTGCTCGGAGGGATCGCCTCCGCGGGGTTCGTAGAGGAACAGCGCCGCGATACCCGCCACCTCGGCGGCTTCCAGTCCGTCGAGCAGCCCGCGCCGCACCGCCTCGGCGACGAGCAGATCGACCTCGCAGTAGATCCCGGCCAGCCGCAGACCGTCGTCGGTCGGGCTCGGCTCGTCGTCGACGTAGCCGAGCTCGGTCAGCACGGCCAGGATGCGGTGCAGGTGGCGCACCAGCGAACCGGTCGCCCGCGAGATGCGGTTGCGCAGCTTCTCCGCTTCGTCGAACAGTTCGTCGGCGCGGTGCTGCCAGACCTCGTGGGTCTCGCGCTCGGCACAGTGGTGGCATGGGTGCGCGCGCAGCTCGCGCCGCAGCTGCTTGACCTCGTCCGATGGCCCGGCCGGCACCGTGGGTGGTGCCGGGGCGTCGACGACCGCCGGTGGCTCGAGCCCTCGCAGGGTGTGGGCGATCTCGCGGCGGTAGTCCGACTGGCGGGGGTTGCCGCTGGTCGGCAGCCGCACCTGCTCGACGGCCTCCGGGGCACCGTCGAGCTCCCGCGGGCCGAGCTTCGCCAACGCCTTGTCGTCGGTCACCACCTGGGCCAGCGGGGTGCCCTTGCGGGTCACCTGCACGCCGACGACGGCGACCAGGCCCCGACGGCCGAGCCGCGGGACGTGCAGCACGTCACCGGGTTGCAGCGCGGCGATCCCGTCGCGCACGGCGGTCTGCTCACGGCGGCGACGGTCGGCGGCCTCGTCCTTCTCGCGACGCGACACCTCGCGGCGCATCGCCCAGTACGCCGCCCAGTCGCCCTGGTCGCAGGTCAGGTGACGGGCATAGCCCTCCAGCCCCCGGTCGAGTTCGGCGAGCTCGTCGGCGCTGCGCACGACCGACTCGTCCGCCTCGAACTGGGCGAACGACGCGCCGAGCAGCGCCTCGGCCTGCACCAGATCGTGGCGACGCAGCAGATTGACCGCCATGTTGTACGACGGCGCGAACGAGCTCGACAGCGGATAGGTCCGCGTGCCGACGAGTCCGGCGACGGTGCGGAAGTCGAGGTCGCGCTGGTAGAGCACCACTGCGTGCCCGACCTTGTCGATACCTCGACGTCCGGCCCGCCCGGTCAACTGGGTGTACTCCCCCGCGCTGAGCAACTGGTGGGATTCGCCGTTCCACTTCTCGAGCCGTTCGATGATCACGGTCCGGGCCGGCATGTTGATACCGAGCGCCAGGGTCTCGGTGGCCACGACGAGCTTGAGCAGCCCGCGCTGGAACAGCAGCTCGACGCACTCCTTGAAGATCGGGACCATGCCGGCGTGGTGCGCGGCGATCCCGTCGATGATGGCGGCGCGGAACCGCTGGAAACCGAGCACCTCGAGGTCCGCGGGTGGCAGGTCGCCGAGCAGGGTGTCCACGGTCACGGCGATCTCGCGCCGCTCGGCCGCGGTCGTCAACCGGATCCCGGCGGTGAGCAACTGTTCGACGGCGTCCTCACAGCCCTTGCGGGAGAAGACGAACTGGATCGCCGGGAGCCACTTGCGGTCGTGCAGCTCGGCCACGACGTGCGGTCGCGACGGCCAGCGCAACTTGACGTCCGGGCCCATGCGTCGGCCCTTGCGGGTCACGCGGTTGCGCTGCTGGGCGCGGCGCTCGAGCATGACCACTTCCGGATTGGGCACCCCGGCCAGCGCCTGTGCGGCCCGTTCGCGGTGCTCCTTGCTGGCCCCGCCCTTGCGTCCGGCGCGGAAGGTGTCGTGCACCTTGTCGTTGACGAAGTAGTGGTGCTTGAGCGGAACGGGGCGGGACTCCTCGATGACCACGTCACAGCCGTCGCGCACCTGGTCGAGCCACCGGCCGAAGTCCTCCGCGTTGCTGACCGTGGCCGACAGCGCCGCGAGCTGCACCGACGGCGACAGCTGGATGATGACCTCCTCCCACACCGCGCCCCGGGAGCGGTCCGCGAGGTAGTGGACCTCGTCGAGCACGACGTGGCGCAGCCCCTCGAGTGTGCGGGAGCGCTCGTAGATCATGTTGCGCAGCACCTCGGTGGTCATCACGACCACGGGTGCGCCTCCGTTGACCGACCGGTCGCCGGTGAGCAGGCCGACCCGGTCCTCGCCGTAGCGGTCGACCAGGTCGCGGAACTTCTGGTTCGACAGCGCCTTGATCGGGGTGGTGTAGAAGGCCTTGCCGCCACGCTCGATCGCGTCGTGGCAGGCGAACTCGCCGACCACGGTCTTGCCGGCACCGGTCGGTGCCGCCACGAGCACGGACCGGCCCGCCGACAGGGCGGTGATGGCGCGGCGCTGGAAGCGGTCCGGGCTGAAGCCGAGGGTGGCGATGAACCCGGCGATCACCGGATCCGAGGCGTCGAACGGCTCCTCGGAGGCGTCGACGGGGTCGTGCCCCTGGTCGGATCCGTCGACGGGGTCGTGCCCCTGGTCGGATCCGTCGGCGGGGTCGTGCCCCTGCTCGGACCCGTCACTGGCGGCGGCCTGGTCGGTGGTCGGATCGCTCACGTCACCTCGTCGTCACGTCGTGGTCAGGGTGCGGCGTCCGGGCCGGGTGGCCGGGCGGGGTGGCCGGGCCGGGCAGCAGGTTCCCGTATCCAGGTCCGGCATCCGGGTCCGGCGACGGCCCGCGGCTCACCGGCGGCGGCCATCGAGGAAGTCGCGCAGTGCGGGCAGTGGCGAGACGTCCGTTCGACCGCCATCGAGCTCGGCCGTGGACGCCCGGGCGCTCTGGATGAGCTGCTCACTGCGCGAACGCAGCCGACCGACCTCGGTCGTCAGGTCGAGTCGGTGCACCTCGTCGTCCACGGTAGCGGCGTGGCCGAGCACCTCGACCGCGTCACGCGACAGCGTGAGCGCGGTGATCAGTTGGCGTTGGATGGGCCGTCCGGGGCCGTCGAGATCCACCCCGGCGATGCGGACCACGGCCGCGTCGTAGGCCGTCAACCAACCGTCCAGGTGCTCCTCGACGATCGCGGTGTCGTCCTCACGCCGCAACGCGACGAGCCCGTCGCTGACCGCGGCCCGGCCCTCGGAGCTCGACGTCCAGATCCCGTCGGCCTCCAACGCGATCAGCAGCACGGACCGCTCGACCGCGGGTCGACTCCCGGCACCGGGGTCGGGCGCGGTCACCCGTCCGAGTCCGACCCCCACGACACCGGCCACGAGCGCCACGACGACCAGCCGCCCGACCTGACCGCGGCGGGCCTGGACCCGCCACCGGTCCAGCCGTCGACGCCACGCCGGGCGCGGGCCCACGCCACCCGGGGACACGTGAGCAGGAGGGCTGTCACCCGCCCCGGCGTCGGTGGCGTCCCGCTGCGCCGCCGCTCCGAGCTCCTGGTCGTTCATGCGCGCCGCCGGCGACGGATGCCGATCACCCAGGCCGCCGCCATGGAGACCTCGTAGAAGAACCACATCGGGCCCGCCACGAGCAGCAGCGTGACCGCGTCGGTCGTCGGCGTGATGATGGCCGATGCCGTGACCATCCCGACCACCGCGTAGGGCCGCGCCCGGCGCAGCCCACCCGAGGTGACGACCCCGACCATGGCCAGCGACACCAGCACGAGCGGCAACTCGAAGACCAACCCGAGCGCCAGACACATGGCCAGGAAGAACGACAGGTACTCGGTCGCGGACAGCAACGCCTCGATGCGTGGCCCACCGAGGTTCAGCAGGACGCCGAGTGCCTGCGGGATGACCAGGTAGGCGAAGCCGATACCGAACGCGAACATCAGCTGGCTCAGCACGACGAAGGGCCAGGTGAAGCGTCGCTCCCGGGCGGTCAGACCGGGGGTGATGAAACGCCACAGCTGGTAGAAGATCACCGGACCGGCCAGGAACAGGCCCACGACCAGCGATGTCCGGATGCGGACGCTGAAGGGCTCCAGGGGGCGGAGCGCGACGAGGTTGCACTCGCCGCCGGCCACCGTCGGCGACACGTCGCAGTAGGGGGCGATCAGAACGTCGAGCAGCAGCGGGAAGACCGCGTACCCGACCGCCGTCCCGAGGGCGAGGGCGATGACGGCGCGTAGGAGCCGGGTCCGCAGCTCACGCAGGTGCTCCGCGAGCGACATCTCCCCGCCGCGGTGCACCGCGTCGGGATCATTCACGGCGATGCCTCAGCGCTCCGTGTCTCGATCGGCATCGGCCGATCCCTGCGGCGAGGTGTCCGCCGATCCGTCCTGCGGCGTGTCCCCGTCCGGGTCGTCGGTCGCCTTGCGGAACTCCTTGATGGAGCTTCCGAGGGAGCCCGCGAGGTCCGGCAGCTTCTTGGCCCCGAAGAACAACAGCAGCACGGCCAGGACGATCACCAGCTCCTGCCAACCCATCGCGTCTCCTGACGTCTCGAATCAGCAGCGTATCAGCGCCACCCGACGTGACGGGTGGTCGCCCTCAGCGTCCGGTGACGGGTGGTCGCCCTCAGCGTCCACCGTGACCGCGGGCGTCCGGACCCGTCGGGCCGTCCGCGCGGGCCCCACGGCCACCGACGGCGTCGGCACGTGCGGCGCGCAGCGCCGCCATGGCGTCCCCGAGTGCCGCGAGTTCACGGTCCAGCACCTGCTGCTGGTCCCGGAGTTCTTCGCTCGCCGACTCGAGTCGTCCGAAGGCCGCGGTCGCCTGTTCGTAGAGCGAGCGGATCCGACCGATCTGGACGACGAGCACGAAGGCCACCAGCAGCACCGTGACCAGTGCGCCGACGACCAGCGCGATGAGGGCGGCATCGGCCACGCCGACTCCGTTGGATCGAGGACGGGTGCTGCGCCCGGCGACACCGGACCGGTCCCAGCGTAGTGCCCGGGCCCGGGACCCCACCGTGGTGACATCGAGGTGGCAGCCTCGCGCACACAGCGACGCCCCCGTCGGCGGACGGGGGCGTCGATGGTGAACGTCGGCGGCGTCCCGGGAGAGGAGGACGCACGGCCGTCACGTTCAGGAGGAGGCGGCCAACAGCGTCGCGAACCAGTCGTCGGTCTCGAGCGCGAGGTGGAGGTCGAGCAGATCGTCGTGGGTCAGCACCGGACCCGGGCGCGGGGACTCCGGGTGCGGCGGACGCCACTCGACGGCCTGCTCGCCCTCCTCCTCGATCGGCACACCACCGGTGGTCAGCAGATCGGCGATCCGCCGATCGGCCGGTTTCACCACCGACTCGGCACAGTCCGGGCAGTCGAAGCGGTAGGAACTGTCGTCGGACACCATCCCGTCGGCATCGCGGACGACGCGGAGTACCACCTCATCGGGGCGGAGATCGACCTCCCCACACATGGGGCAGGTGGCGCGGATCCTGGTCACGATGTCCCCTCCTGTTCCTGGCTCGGTACCTACAACGTCGGCCACCCGGCATCGGACCTGAAGGGTCTGCCGTCGGTCTGCGGCGGATCGCACCGACCGTTGCACCGGCCGCGACTCCGACTGCCACGCTCCGTGACTGATTGGGGTCGAACGGTCACCGAGGGCGACGATCCAGCCATCAGAGGTACCGATCCGGCCGCTCCGCGACCCACCCCGCCCGCCACCGCGCGACCCATCGCTGACGCATCACCCGAGCGGTGACCGCCCGGTCGGCGGTCAGTCGACGGTCGGCGTCCCGTAGCGCGCCCGGGCGGCGGTCGCCAGTGCGCGTACCTCCTCGGCCAGTGACGCCGGCTCGAGCACGCGGGCCTGCCCCCCGGCCATGAGCACCAGCCGGGCCACGAACGACGGCGCGTCCGTCCGCAACCGCAACCTCGTCGCACCATCCGGTTGCTCGACGACCTCGTCGACCACCACGGCGTCGATCAGCCAGCGCCCCGTCGGCGTGACCTCGAGCACCACCGGCTGGTGGTCCGGTCCCGGCACGTAGCGCGGCGTCGGCAGCTCGTCGGGCCGGGGCCGCGCGATCGGACGATCGGTCGTCGCGGCCGCGACGATCCGGTCGACCCGGAACACCCGCCGGTCGCCCACCCCATGGTCGTGGCCCTGCAGATAGAAGGTGCCGTCCACGACGTGCAGCGCCCACGGGTCGAGCGTGCGTGCCAACGGCTCGATGTCGTTGCGCCCCTGGTAGGTCAGCTCGAGTTGCTGGCCGCCCCGGATCGCCGTCCGCAGCGTCACGAGCAGGCCGTGCCCGGACGCGTCCACGACATCCGCGGCGCGCTCGGAGATCCCGAGTGCCGCCCGGATCTTGACCAGTGCCGAGCGCAGGGCCGGCACCTCGTCCCCTGCGACCTCGGCCATCGCGTCCACGGTCAGCACCAGGCGCAACGCTTCGCGCGGGGTCGGTCGCAGCGGCCGCCGGAGTTCATCGGCCATGCTCACCACGACACGGTCCCCCACCGTGCTGACGTCGAACAGGTCTCCGCCACCGAGCCCGGGCAGCCCACAGAAGTCCAGCGCGCCGAGGTCACGTGCGATGGTCTGTTCGTCGACACCGAAACTGGCCGCGATCTCCGCGAGGCTCGCGCCGGGACGTTCCAACAGCCACGGCACGAGCGTCAGCATCCGGGCGACGTCGTCGGTCGCGCTCACGCCGATCCCCCGTGCGGACCGGGATCCAGGATGGTGTCGAGCGCGGCGATGAGCTCCGTGCGCAGCTCGTCCGGCGCGAGCACCGTGACGTCGGCGCCGAGGCCGAGCAACCAGGACCGATCGCGCCAGGGGTGCAGGCCCGTCACCTCGAACACCTCGTCGTCACCGTGGAACCGCCCCGTGGCCCGGCCGCCCCGCAGTTCCACCGCCCACCGGGCCGGCGCGGCGACCGCCAGGGTCACGACCACGCCCTCGAGCTCGGGACCGCTGACCGCGGCGGCGACGTCGAGGTCCTCGGGTGGCTCGAAGGCCTCCGTCGGTCCTTCGGCGCGCGGCCGGTCGGTCATCCGGTCGAGCCGGAAGGCGCGCAACGCATCCCGGTCGTGGTCGCGGCCGACCACATACCACGCGGCCTTGCGTCGCACCACGGCATACGGGTCGATCCGGCGTACGGCCTCGCCGCCGTCGGCTCGGCGATAGCTGAACCGCAGTACCCGGCGCCCGACGACCGCATCGGCGACCGCATCGACGGGGTCGACCGGCAACGCCACCCGCGTCGAGGGCTCGTCGAGCGCCACCGGGTCCGGTGCCCGTGCCGCCAACTTCGCCAGGGCCAACGGCGTCCCGTCCGCACCGGTCAGGCGGACCGCCAGGGCCAGGGCCGCCACCTCCTCGCCGGTGAGGTCGACGTCGGGCAGTTCGTAGTCACGCCGGGGCACCCGGTAGCCCTGCTCGTCACTCAGCGGCACGGCGGACGTCTCGATGGGGACGCCCAGCCGCCGCAGCTCGTCCTTGTCGCGTTCGAACATCCGGCGGGCCGCCTCCGGGTCCGCCTGGTCGTAGTAGCCGGTCGAGCGTTTCAACTCGGCCAGACTCAACGGGCGTCGGGTCTCCAACAGCGCGACGGTGAGGTTGACCAGCCGTTCGACCTTGGTGGTCACGGTGATCTCCCACTCGACGGATGCGCGACGGATGTCCGGGCGGCTCGACGTGGCCGGGGCGGCTTGACGTGGCCGCGACCGATGGACTCGGATCGGGGCGTGAGCGTAGACGGCGACACCGGCGGCGCAGCCGCAGCCGCACGA
>CAYTLZ010000017.1:28726-30405 GCA_964438785.1 uncultured Actinomycetota bacterium
CCCCTCGAGTTCAGGAGCGACACCGTGACCCAGCACGCCGAGGATCCGTCGAACCCGCGCCCACCGCTGCCGGGCTTCGATCTGGCCGCGGTCCGCGCCGGCGTCGGCCAGGCAACTCCCCCGGGGTGGGTCCAGGTCACCGTCACCCGCCGGGTCGGCATTCCCCACCCCCGGGCCGCGGTCTGGGCGTGGATCGACGACCCGGCGACGTTCGTCGACGGGCAGGTGTGGCCCTACCGCGTCGAGTTCGTACGCACCGGTGCCGACCGGACCTCCGACGGCCGCCTGCTGCCGGCGTTCACGCCGGGGGTGCGCAACTCGCACCACGGACCACTGCTGTCGCTGCCGGCCGTGGTCGGCGAGGTCCGCCCGACGACCCACCGCGAGCTGCTCTACCTCTACGGCGCGTTCGTGTTCAGCCACGGGCTGGCCCGACCGTCACGGCTGGTGTTCGACCTCGAGGACGCCCCCGGGCACACGACCGTGGTCACGGTCACCACCGAGTCGGTCGTCCGGCGCTGGTTCGCGCCGATGTGGCGGATCGGCAACCGCGCCTTCTGGGACCGGTTCGGGGGCTGGGCCACCGCGGCGATCGACTGACCGCACGACCGCCGCGATCAACCGAACTCACATCGCCGCGATCAACCGAACTCACATCGCCGCGATCAACCGATCGACACGCTCGTCCTCGTTGCGGAACGGGTCCTTGCACAGCACCGTGCGCTGGGCCTGGTCGTTGAGCTTCAGGTGGACCCAGTCGACGGTGTAGTCCCGCCGCTTGGCCTTGGCCTCCCGGATGAACCGACCGCGCAACGCCGCCCGGGTCGTTTCCGGCGCGTTGATCGTGCCGTGCATGATCTCCGTCTCGTCGAGCAGGGTCTGGACCCGCCCCTGACGCACCAGCAGGTGGTAGAGCCCCCGGTCGCGCACGACGTCGTGGTACGACAGGTCGAGCATCTGGACCTTGGCGTGGCCGAGCGGCAGCTCGTGCTTGGCCCGGTAGCTCTCCACCAGCTGGTACTTGGCGACCCAGTCGAGCTGCCGACCGAGCGCCATCGCGTCGGTCTTCAACGTCTCGAGCACGTGGCGCCACTCGGTCAGGACGTGCTTGGCCTCGTCGTCGGCCTCGTGGGAGTTGGCCACGAACCGCTCGACCCGCTCGAGGTAGGCCTCCTGGATCTCCAGCGCACTCATCTCCCGCCCGCTGGTGAGCCGGATGCGGCGCGTACCGGTGATGTCGTGGCTGATCTCCCGGATGGCCCGGATCGGGTTGTCGAGCGACAGATCGCGCATGACGGCCTGCTCCTCGAGCATGCGCAGCACCAGGTCGCACGTGGCCACCTTCAACCACGAGGTGTACTCGCTCATGTTCGAGTCGCCGACGATGACGTGCAGCCGTCGGAAGCGCTCGGCGTCGGCGTGGGGCTCGTCACGGGTGTTGATGATGGGACGTGAGCGTGTCGTCGCCGACGACACGCCCTCCCAGATGTGCTCGGCGCGCTGCGCCAGCGAGAAGATCGCCCCGCGCGGCGTCTGCAGGACCTTGCCGGCGCCGGCGAACACCTGCCGGGTGACCAGGAACGGGATCAGGGCCTCGGCGAGCCGCTGGAACTCCCCCACCCGCGCCACCAGGTAGTTCTCGTGGCAGCCGTAGGAGTTGCCGGCCGAGTCGGTGTTGT
>CAYTLZ010000018.1:0-29522 GCA_964438785.1 uncultured Actinomycetota bacterium
CACCCCGGTGGCCGCCACCCCACAGCGGCCACCGGCCACCCCGGCCCGGACCGGCTTTCCACACCTGGCAGGAGCACTCGGCGGATGTGGGCATGACAGCTTGCAGTGGCCCCGGTCGGGACCACGCCTCCGGTGGCGATCGTCAGGCTGGCGCGACTTCAGCGAGCGGGAGCGCCACTACGTGCCGCGCGCGTGCTGCGGCAGCTGACGTGGCGCAGGCTCGGCTGGCGGCTCGCCCGCCAGCACCACGATCCAGCCGGTATCGACAGGCTCGAGGTTCGCGATCACTAGCAGCTCGCCGAGGCCATCTGGTGGGAGCAACACCCCTGAGGTCGCGAGGCTGACCTGTCGAGCGCTGTCGGCCGCACGGCATCCAACCGTGCCTCGTGGCTGCGGCCGAGAGCGGGGCGATGCACCATCGGTAGCGCGCACGTGTTCGCGGTCGGTGTGGAGCCGTTCTGCGAGCATGCCGAGCCTGCTGGCGGTGCAGCCTCCACCACCCGGTCGGGATCATGGGCGACGGCAGGGCCGGGTGGTCGCCGGGGCCGGCGCGATCAGCGACAGGCCGGCCGGGGTGACCCGCTTGCGCTTGGCGTCGGAGGTCGGGCGCGAGGGAGTGCCAGTGCCTGTCAGGCGCGTCCTGCAGGTTCCTGCGGTCGTGTTCGGACACTGG
This sequence comes from uncultured Actinomycetota bacterium, assembly GCA_964438785.1. Lineage (GTDB taxonomy): Bacteria > Actinomycetota > Nitriliruptoria > Nitriliruptorales > Nitriliruptoraceae > PWLR01. Next base: position 674 of record CAYTLZ010000018.1, read on the forward strand.
CGCCCTCGCCGCAGGCTCCTAGTGTCCGAACCCACCGCATATCTCTTCCTCGAACCAGTACAGGGCGGCTTCATGGATCAGACCCTGCAGGCACTCACCGCGCTCGCCGCGGGCGACGTACCCCCGCAGGCGCGGTACGAAGCCAGACGTCGGATCCTCGACACGACCGCGATCGGCGTCGCCGGCGCATCGGAGCCGGCCAGCCGGATCGCAAGGGAAGTGGCGCTCGAACACCCGTCTGCAGTCACGGGCGGGGCGGTGGTCTTCGGAACGGATCGCTGTGTCGCCACCGATCAGGCAGCCTTCGCCAACGCCACGATGATGCACGCGCATGATTTCATGGACACCTACCTGTCCCCCTCGGGCGAGGTCTGCCACCCGGCCGATGCCCTGCCCGGACTCCTGGCTCTGGCCCAGCACGAGGGCCTGTCGGTCGACCACCTTCTGGACGCGATCGTCGTCGCCTACGAGGTTGCCTGCCGGCTCTGCGATGCCGGTCCGATCCGACGGCGCGGTTGGGACAGCGCCATCTACATCGGGATCGCGGCGGCGGCAGGGGCCGCGCGGCTCCTCGGCCTTCCCTCTCGGGAGACTTCGGAAGCGATCTCCCTGACGACGATCCCCAATGCCGCGCTGCGACAGACACGCGTGGACAGGATCTCCATGTGGAAGAGCAGCGCACCGGCAAACGCCGTGCGCAATGCACTCCACGCGGTGCAGTTGGCCCGCCGCGGGTTCGCAGGACCCGACCAACCGTTCTCCGGCCGCAACGGATTCGAGGCGCAGGTGTCGGGACCACTGGACCCCGAAGCCCTGGTCCCGGCTGGTGAACCGCCCTTCATCGAGCGGACCCACATCAAGTCGTGGCCCGCGCAGTTCAACACGCAGACGGGGATCGAGGCGGCCATCGGGCTACGCGACCAGATCGGCCAGCTCGAGCGCCTGAAGACGGTGCGGATCACGACCTCCGCGATCGGTCATGCCCTGAGCGCGGACACGGCCGAGAAGTGGGCACCGGCCACACGCGAGACCGCGGATCACAGCCTTCCCTATCTCGTCGTGTCGGCCCTGATCGACGGGGACATCACCCACGCATCATTCACGCCCGAGCTGCTGCAGCAGCAACAGCGGCGTGACCTGCTCGCAAGGGTCGAGGTAGACGTCGACGACGCCTTCACCGCGGCGTATCCCGGGCTGCTCACGGTCGCCATTGCAGCGACGTTGACGGACGGTCAGCTGCTGCGACGATCGGTAGATCTGCCGCCGGGGCATGCCGATCGGCCGCTGTCTGACGATGGGCTGGCAGACAAGGCGCGGCGGGTGCTGGAGCCCTTCCTGGACCGCCGCGATGTGGATCGCCATATCGACCGGACCCTCAACCTCGACGGTGATGCACCCGCGGGCGCACTGCTGCGCCATCTGGTGACCGCCGGACCTGATCGTGGCACGACATCGTGATCGGTACCCCGCTCCTCGCAGCGGTGACACGCTCCGCCTCGGTGTACCCGAGCCGGCCGGAACTGGTCGGTGCATCCGCAGGCACTGCGGCCGGAGCCGCGGCATCGGCCAACGCGTGTGCCACCGCCTGGAGGCGATGATCGACCGATCCCACCTCGATGTCCGCTACCCCGGGGGAGAGCCAGGGAGGCGCTGTGACCTGATACGCCATCGACCGTTGATGCGCGGCGCACGGCGCTGGTGCGGGGACGGGTTGCCGCTTCCCCAGCGCGTGGCGTCGGGTTGACGCTGCTGCACGATGCGGAATAGCGTTTTTAACAGCGGAACCCAGACCGTCGTCGCTGTTACCGGCTGGACCGGTCCTGACCGTCGAGTGGGAGACACAGGGTGGTGGAGGCGGCGCGCGGTTCGCTCGAGGGCATCCGCGTGCTCGACATCGCCACCATCCTGGCGGCACCGCTGACCGCCCAACTGCTCGGTGACCACGGCGCGGACGTGATCAAGATCGAGCACCCCGAGCGCCCGGACGGCATGCGGGGACACGGCCGCTCGGTGGATGGTCACGGGCTGTGGTGGAAGGAGCTTGCGCGCAACAAGCGCACCGTCGGGCTCGACCTCAGGTCCGATGAGGGTGCGGATGTGTTCCGGGCCCTGGTGCGTGGCGCTGACGTGGTCGTGGAGAACTTCCGCCCAGGCACCCTCGAGCGGTGGGGGCTCGGCCCGGAGGTCCTGCACGGGCTCAACCCGGGGCTGATCCTGCTGCGGGTCACCGGCTTCGGCCAGGACGGCCCCTACGCGGACCGGCCCGCCTTCGGGACGCTGGTCGAGGCGATGAGCGGGTTCGCGTACCTGACCGGCGAGGCGGACGGTCCACCCCAGCTGCCGGCCTTCGGGTTGGCTGACTCGATCGCCGCGATGGCGGGCGTCAGCGCGGTGATGATGGCGCTGTACCACCGTGATGCACGAGGTGGTGGCGGCCAGGTCATCGACATGAGCCTCCTCGAACCGATCATGACGGCGATCGGGCCCGCCCCGACCGTCTACGCACGTACCGGGGAGATCCAGCAGCGCAACGGGAACCGCTCCTCGAACAACGCACCACGCAACCTCTACCGCACCGCCGACGGGTACTGGGTCGCGGTGTCGACGTCGGCGAATGCCATAGCGGAGCGGGTCCTCACGCTCGTCGGTCACCCCGAGGTCATCGATGAACCGTGGTTCTCGAGCGGCAGCACCCGAGCGGAGCACGCGGACCTGCTCGACGGCTACGTCGGCGACTGGATCGCTGAGCGCAGCCGCGCCGAGGTGGCACGTGCCTTTGCGGAGGCCGGCGCGGCGGTCGCCCCCGTCTACTCCGCGAAGGACCTGGTAGAGGACCCGCAGGTACGCCACCGGGAGATGCTCGTCGAGGTCGAGGACCCCGACCTCGGGACCCTGCTCCAGCACAACCTGCTCTACCGGATGTCCGCGTCGCCCGGAGCGATCCGCTCGACCGGACGGGGGCACGGCGCGGACACCGACGCCGTGCTCGCCGAGCTCGGGTACGACCCGGACCACATCGCCGAACTGAGGGACCGTGGTGTCATCCGCTGAACATCCGCTGCACCGGAGCTACCTCTATGCGCCCGCATCCTCCCCACGGGTGATGCGCAAGGCGCTCCAAAGCGGCGCCGACGCCGTCCTGTTCGACCTCGAAGACGCGGTGGCACCGGACGCCAAGGACGACGCTCGGCGGGAGCTCACCGTCATCCTCGATGAGGTCGCGGCGGGACGGTCCGCCACCGGTCCAGCGCGGGGCGCGCCGGACGTCCACGCGCGCGTCAACCGCGACGGCGGTGGCTACCACGCGGCTGATCTCGATGCCGCGATCCGGCCAGGGCTGGAGGCGCTCCGGCTCCCGAAGGTCGAGTCGGCGGCGATGATCCACACCGTGGCCGAGCAGGTGGCGGCGCTCGAGGAGGCCCGGGGGCTGACCACCGGTCGGATCGGCTTCTACCTCGTCGTTGAGTCTGCCGTCGGTGCCGTCAGGCTCGAGGAGCTCGTCGGTGCGCACCATCGGGTCCAGCGTCTGGTCATCGGCGGGCAGGACCTGCTGGCGGATATCGGCTCCGCTGGAGACGACGACCTGGCCACCCTGTCGCTCCGCTCGGACATGGTCCTGCACTCACGCGCGGCGGGCATCGGGCCGCCGATCGACGGCGTCTACACCGATCTGCACGACCTGGACGGACTGCGTCGCAGCTCGATCCGCAGCCGCACGCTGGGCTTCGTCGGCCGCTCCGTCCTGCACCCGAAGCAGCTACCGGTGGTGCACGAGGTGTACACCCCGACGCCCGAGGAGCTCGCGCACGCGGAGCGACTCGTGGCCGCGCTTCGCGAGGCCGAGCTGTCCGGCACCGGTGCGCTCCGCATCGACGGCGAGTTCATCGACCTGGCCATCGTCAAGCGGGCGCAGGCGCTGCTCGCGAGGAGGACACCGTGAACGACCCCTTGCTGGACGCGGTGGCCGCCGGCGTGCGGACCTACGACCTGTCCCGCCCCTACGAGGTCGGGATGCCGCAGTCGCCGAACCATCCCGCCTACACCCACGCGCTCCAGCGTCGTCACGGGGACCGGACCCGGGGCGACGGCGGCTCGGCCGCCAACGACCTGATCGTGCTGGGGACCCACGTCGGCACCCATATGGATGCCCTGGCCCACGTGTCCCAGGAGGGCCGGTTGTACGACGGTGTGGACGCGGCTGAGGCACAGGCCGGTGGTCGTTTCGGCGTGCACGGCATCGATGCGGTGCCACCGCTGGTGCGTCGGGGCTGGCTGTTCGACGTGCCCCGGGTCCTCGGACGCCCTGCCTGCGAGGCGGGTGTGGAGATCACGGTCACGGACCTCGAGCGGTGCCTCGAGGTCCAGAGGCTGGCGCCGACACCAGGCGACATCCTGCTGATCCGCTCGGGGTGGGCGAGGCGCTGGGACGAGGGCGCCACCGCCTACGTCGGGCACGACACGGGTGTCCCCGGCGTCGGTGAGACCGGCGCCCGGTGGCTGGCCGACCTGCAACCCGCAGCGGTCGGTGCCGACACCATCGCCTTCGAGCATCTGCCCCCGGGACAGGGACACGCTCGGCTCCCCGCGCACCGGGTATTCCTGGTGGAACGGGGCATCAACATCATCGAGACGATGCAGCTTGAGGAGCTGTCCGCTGACCGGGTCGACCGCTTCCTGTTCGTCGGGGCACCCCTGCCGCTCGTCGGTGCGACCGGAGCCCCGCTGCGTCCCCTCGCACTCGTCAGCGGCCCGCACGCATGAGCGAGCCGAGCCTGGCCCAGCAGCTGGCCGCCACGGCCTCGGCGACCCTGGCGCAGGGAGCTCCCGCGACGGTCCGCGAGTCGGCGCGACGACGCGTCCTGGACATCGTCGGCCTCCAGGCGGCGGCGCTGCCGCTGCCCACCAGTGCGGCGGCGCTGCGCTACGTAGACGCCCAGGGCGGCCATGCGCAGGCGAGCATGGTCGGGACCACCTCCCGCACGTCCGCCGGTTGGGCTGCCTTCCTCGGTGGTGTCCTCGCGCACTCCCTCGACTACGACGACACCCACCTGCCCTCCGTCCTGCATCCGAGCGCGAGCGTGGTCCCGGCGGCGCTGGCCGCCGGGGAGGTGGCCGGGGCGGCCGGCCCGCAGGTGCTCGACGCCATCGCCATCGGTATCGAGACCGTGGTCCGTGTCGGGATGGCAGGCTACGACCGTGAGGCCGGGGACTCGATCTTCTTCGTCCACGGGCAGCACGCCACCTCGATCTGCGGGGCGCTCGGCGCCGCGGTCGCCGCCGCCCTGCTCCGCGGTCTGGACGAGGAGCAGGTCACCCATACGATCGGGGTCGCCGCCTCCATGGCCAGCGGCATCATCGAGGCCAACCGCACCGGTGGGACCGTGAAGCGGATGCACTGCGGGTGGGCAGCGCACGCGGGGGTGACGGCCGCTGGCCTGGTCGAGGCCGGGTTCACTGGTCCGCCGACGGTGCTCGAGGGTCGGTTCGGTTTCTTCGAGGCGTTCCTGCACGGTGCGGTGCACCTGGAGGCCGTCACGGACGGCTTGGGTGAGACGTGGTCGGTCCCCGACATCTTCTTCAAGCCCTATCCGGCCAACCACTTCACCCACACCGGCTTGGATGCCGCACGGCGGCTCCGGGAACAGGGGCTCCGGCCGGAGGACGTTGAGGAGGCCGTGCTCGGCGTCGCGGCGTCGACCGTTCGGACGATCGGGGAGCCGCTCGAGGTGAAGCAGCGGCCGGAGACCGGCTACCAGGCGCAGTTCTCCGGCCCCTACCTCGTCGCGCTCGGTCTCCTCGGGGGCCATGGGCTGGGCGCGGGCCTCTCCGACTTCGAGGACGAGGTCGTCACCCGCGACGAGGTCCGTGCCCTGATGGCGAGGGTCCGGGTGGAGGCGGATCCCCGTTGTGATGCGATCTACCCCGCCCAGTTCCCGGCCGTGCTCCGGGTCACCACCCGGGATGGTCGCCGGCTCGAGGAGCAGGTCCTGGTCAACCGCGGCGGTCCCGAGGACCCGCTCACGGATGCGGAGTTGCGCACGAAGTTCCGTGACAACGTCGAACGGTGCTTCGATGCCCGGGCGGCAGCCGCGACCGAGGCTGCGGTCGCCGGCCTTGCCGACGGGACGACGGGCCCCCGTGAGGTACTCGCCCACCTTCGGCACCCAGCAGTGAACGTAGGGAGACCATGAGCCGCTCTGAGGAGGACCGCACGCGGGAGCTCGAGGTGTCCGGCGCCCGCTACCGCTACCACCCGCTGGCCGACGTCGACGGGGTGGACGACCTGCCCGTCGTCCTGAAGCTGCTCGTCGAGAACCTGCTGCGCAGTGGCCACGACCCACAGCGCACGGTCGTCGACGCCCTGGCCAACTGGGATCCGAGTACGGACGTGCCCATCGAGCTCATGTTCGAGCCGGGACGGGTGCTCATGCACGACACCACCGGTGTGCCTGCGCTCGTCGACCTGGCCACGCTGCGGGACGCGATGGCCCGCTCGGGTGGTGACCCGGGCAGCGTCCAGCCGACGATCCCCGTCGACCTGATCATCGACCACTCGCTCACGGTCGATGTGGCTGCCCACCCCAACGCGATGGAGCGCAACATCCAGATCGAGTACCGCCGCAACAGCGAGCGGTACCGCTTCCTCAAGTGGGCCGGTGCGTCCGTGGACGGGGTCAGCGTCGTCCCGCCCGGCGCCGGGATCGTCCACCAGGTGAACGTCGAGCACCTCGCCGAGGTCGTGAGCGTGACGGACGGCGTCGCACACCCGGACACCCTGATCGGGACGGACTCGCACACGACGATGGTCAACGGTCTGGGGGTACTGGCCTGGGGTGTCGGCGGGATCGAGGCTCTGGCGGCCATGCTCGGCGAGGGCATCGCGCTACGGATACCGGAGGTCGTCGGGGTCGAGCTCACCGGCTCGCTGCCGGAGGGCAGTACGGCTACGGACCTGGTCCTGCGCATCACCGAGCTGCTCCGAGAGCGCGGGGTCGTCGGCGCGTTCGTCGAGTTCCACGGGGAGGGCGTCGGGGCCATCGGGGTCCCGGACCGCGCGACGATCGCGAACATGGCGCCGGAGTTCGGCTCCACCACGGCGCTGTTCCCGGTCGACGAACGGACGCTGGAGTACCTCCGGTTGACCGGTCGCAGTGAGGAGCGGATCGCCCTGGTGGAGGCGTACGCGCGAGCGCAGGGCCTGTTGCCGGATCCGTCCCGCGAGACGCGGTACTCCGACCGCCTCCACCTGGACCTCTCGACCGTGACCGCCGCTGTCGCCGGCCCGAGCCGGCCCGAGCGCCGGATCCCCCTCACGGCGGCGGCCGATACCTGGCGTCAGGACGTCGTCGAGCTGGTTCCTGGCACCGAAGCGGGCCAGCGGTCGAGCGCACCGGTGACGGTGACCATGGAGGACGGCCAGGCGGTCGAGTTGGACCACGGACATGTGGCTGTCGCCGCCATCACGTCCTGCACCAACACCTCCAACCCCTCGCTGATGCTCGCGGCCGGGTTGGTGGCACGGAACGCGGTCGAGCGGGGCCTGACGACCAAGCCCTGGGTGAAGACCTCGTTGGCCCCCGGCTCCCAGGTCGTCATGGACTACATGGAACGGGCTGGCCTGCTCCCCGCTATGGAGAAGCTCGGCTTCGGTCTGGTCGGGTTCGGCTGTACGACCTGCATCGGCAACTCGGGGCCGCTCGCCGCCCCGGTCAGCCGTGCGGTGGAGGAGCACGGTCTGCGGTTGACCTCCGTGCTGTCCGGGAATCGGAACTTCGAGGGCCGCATCAGCCCGGACGTCGCCATGAACTACCTGGCATCACCGCCCCTGGTCGTGGCGTACGCCCTGGCCGGCAGCATGGATCTGGACCTGACCAGCGACCCCCTCGGCATGGACACCGACGGCGTGCCGGTCACGCTGGCTGACCTGTGGCCCACGAACCGTGAGATCGAAGACGCGATCGGCACGGCGCTGGACGGCGCGATGTTCACCTCGCGCTACGCCCACCTGCTGGACGGCGATGACCGGTGGCGGAGCCTGGACGTGCGGTCCTCCCCGACCTACGACTGGGACGACGCGTCCACCTACCTGCGTGAAGCTCCCTACCTGCAGGGTTTCGACCCGCACGATCCGCCCGCTCCGGTGGAGATCCGTGACGCCCGCATCCTGGCCCTGCTCGGAGACGCCGTCACGACCGACCATCTGTCACCGGCTGGTGCCATCCATGCCGACGGTGAGGCGGCGGCCTACCTGCTCGAGCACGGGGTCCCCCCGCAGGACTTCAACACCTACCCGACGCGCCGGGGGAACCACGAGGTGCTCATCCGTGCGGCGTTGGCCAACCCACGGCTGCACAACCGACTGGTGCCAGACGGTCCGGGTGGGGTGACACGGGACCTGGCGGCTCGCGGGCCGGTCGTGAGCCCCCGAGCCGCCGCGGAGGCCTACGCGGCCACCGGTACCCCACTCGTGATCGTCGCTGGCCGGAACTACGGCAACGGCTCCTCCCGGGACTGGGCGGCGAAGGGTCCGGCGCTGCTCGGCGTCCGGGCGGTCATCGCGGAGAGCCTGGAGCGGATCCACCGCTCCAACCTGATCGGTATGGGTGTGCTGCCGCTGCAGTTCCGGGCCGGACAGAGCGCGGACACGCTCGGCCTCGTCGGGGACGAGTCCCTGATGATCACGGGTCTCGAGGTCATCGCGGACGGTCCCAGCGACCAGCCGGCGACCGTGACCGCCACCCCGCCACCGCACAGCGGCCGGGACGCGGTCACCTTCGAGGTGGCGATCCGGCTGGACACCGAGCGTGAGGTCGCCTACCACCGCCACGGTGGCATCATGCCCTACGTACTTCGCCGGCTCCTCAACCGACAGAGCCCGAGGTCCGTATGAGCGAGCACGACACGACGATGGTCTCCCACGACCCGGCGGTGTTGGTGACGCTCGTCAGCCGGCTGTTCGTCCACGCGGGCGTACCCGGGCAGGACGCGGGCCTCATCGCCGACAGCCTGGTGACCAGCGAGATCTGGGGCCACCCGTCACACGGGCTCCTGCGGGTCCCGTGGTACCTGGCCCGTATAGAAGCCGGTCTCGCCAAGCCCGCGGTCGAACCGGAGGTCGTCGGCGACGCGGGTGCCATCGCGATCATGGACGGTCGGGACGGCATCGGTCAGGTGGTCACCGACCGGGCGATGAACGAGGCGATGCGTCGCGCGCAGGCACACGGCATCGGTGCCGTCAGCGTCCGGGACTCCAACCACTTCGGGACGGCCGCGTACTACACGCGTCGTGCGGCTGAGCGCGGCTACCTCGCCATGCTGGTGACCAACTCCTCACCCGCGATGGCCCCCTGGGGTGGGCGCGAGAAGGTGTTCGGTGCCAACCCGTGGTCGTTGGCGGCACCCGCGGGCCGGCATGGCAGCGTGGTCATGGACATCTCGAACACCGCTGTCGCCCGCGGGAAGATCTACGCGGCTCGGGAGCGGGGCGAGGAGATCCCGCCGACCTGGGCCACAGCTGCCGACGGCACACCCACCGCCGACCCGGTGGTGGCCGCGGCCGGACTCCTCATGCCGATGGGGGGCCACAAGGGCTACGCCATCGCCTTCATGATGGATGTGCTGGCCGGCGTCCTGTCCGGCGCCGCGACCGGTCGTGACATCGTCGGACCGCAGCAGGCAAGGGACCGGAGCCGGTGCGGTCACTTCGCCGCCGCGATCGACCTGGCGGCACTGGTGGGGCTCGACACCTTCCAGGAGCGCATGGAGGCCATCGTGGCCCAGGCTCACGACACCCCCCGGGCTGACGGCGTCGACCGGATCCTGGTCCCGGGGGAGCTCGAGCGGTTGGCGGAGGCACGTGTGGCCGAGCAGGGCCTGCAGGTGGCCAGCCGCACCGTCGACCAACTCCGCGCGATCGCCGTCGAGCGGGGTATCGATCCCGGCGCGTGGCTGGGCTGAGGGAACCAACGAGCAGGACAGGACGGCAGGAGTGGTCATGCGCATCGGGTTGATCGGTCTCGGCACCATGGGGGCGCGGATGGCCCTGCGGTTGCTGGACGCGGAGGTGGAGTTGACGGTCCACGACGTGGTGCGCGCCACAGCCGACGACGCCCTGGCTCGTGGGGCGCGGTGGGCAGAGAACCCGGCAGAGCTGGCTGCGGACGTGGAGGTGGTGGTCACCTCCCTGCCGACACCCGCCATCGTCGAGCAGGTGATGACCGGTCCGGATGGCGTGCTCACCGTGGCCGGACCGGGCACGGTGGTATTCGACACCTCCACGAACGCCCACGCCGTGGTGCTCCGGATCGCCGGCGCCTTCGCCGCAGTCGGCGCGCACTTCCTCGACGCCCCGGTCAGCGGAGGGCCGACGGGGGCAGCATCCGGCCAGCTCGCCATCTGGGTCGGGGGTGATGAGGAGGTGTTCGACGCGCACCGGGAGGTCCTGGATCTCCTCGGTGACCGTCCGCGCTACATCGGTCCGGTCGGGCAGGCGACCGTGGCGAAGCTGGTGCACAACGCCTCGGGGTACATGCTCCAGACCGCACTGGCCGAGGCCTTCAGCATGGGTCTGAAGGCCGGTCTGGACCCGGTGACCCTGTGGTCGGCGATCCGTCAGGGTGGTCAGGGCCGCGTGCGCACCTTCGATCGGATGGCCCGTCAGTTCCTCCCCGGGACGTACGAAACACCGGCCTTCGCCTTGGAGCTCGCCCACAAGGACATGACGCTGGCGACGCAGCTCGGTCGGGACCTCGGTGTCCCGATGCGCCTCGCCAGCCTCGCCCATGCCGAGATGACGGAGGCCCTCGCGCGTGGCTGGGGTGCGCTCGATAGTCGTGCCAGCATGCGACTACAGCTGGAGCGTGCCGGTGTCGATCTCGCCGTCGATCCGGCGGCGCTCGAGGAGGTTCTCTCCCAGGACCGTTGACGGTGCCCGCTCAGCGGACCTCGTGGTGCTCGATGAAGGCCGGGTCGTACGCGAGCCCGTAGCCCGGCAGCTCGCCGAACACGAGCATCCCGTCCTCGATCGTGGGTCGCTCGGTCAGGAGCTCGTGCCAGACCGGGTCCCGTTCCGCGTGGAAGAACTCCGTGCCGGTGCGGTGTTCCACCGTGGACAGCAGGTGGGCCGAGAGGTGCGGCTCCTCGTGGTGCGCGAGCGTCACGCCGTGGAACCCCGCGAGGCTCGCCATCCGCCGCCACCCGGTCGGGCCGCCACCCCAGGAGGCATCGTAGTTGCAGATGTCGACGCACCCGCTCGTGATCAACCGCGCCGCGCCCTCGAGGCTGTACTCGCTCTGGCCGGCGCAGATCGGGATCGGCGTGCGCTCCCGCAGCCGGGGGAGGTCGCGGTACTGCTCGTACCAGACGATCGGCTCCTCGAACCAGACGATGTCGTGCTCCACGGCGCCGTCGGCGAACCGCAGGGCCTCGTCGAACCGCCACCCCTGGTTGGCGTCGCAGGCGATGGCGACCTTCGGGCCGAGCGCGTCGCGCACCGCGGCCAGCCGCTCGAGGTCCTGCTCGGGGGTGAACCCACCGACCTTGAGCTTCAGCCCACCGAACCCGGCGTCGCGGTAGCCGCGCACCTCCTCGACCAGGTCGTCGAGCGTCTTGCCGTCGCGGTAGTAGCCACCGATCACGAAGGTCGGCATCGGGTCGTCAGTGCCACCCCACAGTCGGTAGGTGGGGAGGCCGGCTCGCTTGCCGAGCGCGTCCCACAACGCCGTGTCGACGGTCGACAGCGCATGGATGTAGAGCGCCTGGTTCGTGCCGTGGGCGGCCGAGGGAGCACGCCGGAGCAGGTCCCGCCATAGGGGCTCGATCGCGGTCGCGTCGCGGCCGAGGAGCAGCGGTGTCAGGTCGTCACGGACCAGCCGACCCAGCTCCTCGAGGTGTTCGCGCTCGTCCCCGGCGTGCACCCGGCCCTCGATGCCGTCCTCGGTCCGGATCGTCACGATGATCGTGTTCCGGCGGTCAGCGCCGTAGGTGCTGCCGCTGAAGGAACGTCCGAGCGGGATGGAGATGAGGGTGGTCTCGACATCATGGATGCGCATGGTGGGGTCCTTGGGATGGCTCACTGCTCGGGAGGGCAGACGACGTCGACCAGCAGGCCCGCCGTCTCCGTCAGGGTGGCGGGATCGAACATCGCGTCGATCTCCTCCTCGCTGAAGTGCTCGGTGATCGCCGCGGAACCGCGCAGCGCGTCACGCAGGTGTGTGCCCGACTCGAAGGCTTCCATCGTGAGGTCGTACAGCACGTCGTGGGAGCGCTGCCGGCCCATCCGCTCCGCGAGCTGCATCAGGACCTGCTCGGAGAACAGCATCCCGCCAGACAGGTTCAGGTTCTCCCGCATACGGTCCACGTTGACGGTCAGCCCGCCGAAGACGCGCTGGGCGATCTCCAGCATGCGGTGGGTGTGGCTGAACACGCGGGGGAGGTAGTCGACCTCCACGGTGTAGACGGCCTTGTCGCGCTCGTGGAGCGAGCCGAGACTGCTCAACGCCGTGCGCACGTCGTTCTTGACCAGTTCCCCGAAGGTCCACATCGACTCGGAGATCGAGGGGTTGCGCTTGTGGGGCATCGTGCTGGAGCCGACCTTGCCGTGGTGGAAGGGCTCCTCGACCTCGTTCAGCTCGGTGCGCTGCAGCGTGACCAGCTCGAAGGCCGCCCGCTGGAGCGAGGAAGCGATCAGCGCGAGCTGGAAGGCCAGCTGCGCGAAGCGGTCACGCGGGATGTGCCAGGTGATCGCGGGCTCGCTGAGCCCGAGGTCGGCTGCCATGGAGCGCCGGACCGCGAGGCCCACCGGCCCCACCGAGGCCAGGGTTCCCGTCGCGCCGCCGAACTGGAGCGCGAACAGGTCGTCACGCAGCCAGTCGAGCTGCTTGGCGATGCGCTCCAGCTCATCCACCCACACGGCCATCTTGTAACCGAAGGTGATCGGGATGGCGTGCTGGGAGTGTGTGCGGCCGGCCATCGGCGTATCCCGGTGCTCGCGGGCGATCACACGCAGTTGGTCGAGTACCACGTCGAGGTCCCGGCGGATGACCTGCTCGGCCTGCTTGCACCTGAGGACCCACCCGGTGTCGAGCACGTCCTGGGTGGTCGTGCCCCAGTGGATGTACTGCCCCGAGGTGTCGTCGCATATGGCGGTGAAGTGGCGCACGAAGGGCATGATCGGGTGGACGGCAGCGGCGATGTCGGCCTCCAGCGCGTCCAGGTCGAGGAGGTCAACGTCGGCCTCCGCGGAGATGGCGTCCGCCGCCTCCTGCGGGATCAGCCCGTGCTCGGCCTCCGCGCGCGCCAAGGCAGCTTCGAAGTCGAGCCAGGTCTGGACCTCGTTGCGGACCGAGAAGATCCGTGCCATGTCGGCGGTCGTGGCCTTCCAGGCGATGCTCATCGTCGTCCCTCCGCGGACGTGGTGGGCCCAGAGGTCAGGGCTCCAGGGTTAGGGTGATCAGGCGTTCCTCGGTGAGTTCCTGCATGGCGTAGTGCGGCCCTTCCTGACCGGAGCCGCTCTCCTTCACACCGCCGTACGGCATGAGGTCGATGCGGCTGGACGAGGTCTGGTTGATGTGGACCGAGCCGAAGTGGAGCCGCTCCGCGGCCCGGAACCCGCGGTGGATGTTCTCCGTGAACACACCGGCGGCCAGGCCGTAGGGCGTGTCGTTGATGCGGTCGATGGCATCATCGATATCGCGGTAGCCGATGATCGAGACGATCGGGCCGAACACCTCCCGGCACACGACGGGCATCTGCTCATCGACACCAACCAGCACGGTCGGCTGCATCAGCGCCTGTTCGCGGGTACCGCCGGTCAACGTGCGCGCGCCGTTGCTCACGGCGCCGGCGACCCAGTCCTCGACCCGCGCGGCCTCCCGCTCCTCGATCATGGGGCCGACCAGGGTCTCGGGGTCGCTCGGATCGCCGACCTGCTTGGTGGCGAGCTCGTCGAGGAACGACTCGGTGAAGGCCTCGCGGACGTCCTCATGGACGTAGAGCCGCTGGACCGAGGTACACACCTGGCCCGCCTTCCGGAAGGCGGCGGGAACGCTGCGCGAGACGGCGAGGTCCAGCCGCGCGTCCTCGCACACGATGGTGCTGGAGATCGACCCGAGCTCGAGCTGGCTCCGACGCAGCCCGATGGTGCGGGTGATGATCCTGCCGACCTCCGTGCTGCCGGTGAAGGTGTAGAAACGGAACGCCTCGTGCTCCAGCAACTGCTGGCCGACGGTGCGGCCCCCACCCTGGACGAGCGCGATCAGTCGTGGTGGGAGCCCGGCGTCGAGCAGCAACTCCGTCAGCAGCACGGCGGTCCGCGGTGTCGCCAACGCCGGCTTCAGGACGACGGGGTTCCCCGCGGCGAGCGCTGGACCCAGCTTGTGGCACACCGTGTTCAGTGGGGAGTTGAAGGGTGTGATGGCGCAGACCGGTCCGATCGGTACCCGCATCGTGTAGCCGATGCGCCCGGCGATCCCGGGGGCGCCGTCGAAGGGCACCACCTCGCCGGCCAGCCGTTTGGCCTCCTCCCCCGAGAGCAGCAGGGTCTGGATCGCCCGGTTCACCTCGCTGGTCGCGTCGGTGACGGTGAAGCCGCTCTCGGTCACGATGGCGTCGATCAGCGCCTCTCGCCGCTCATCGACCAGCGTCGAGGCACGTGAGAGGATCTCGAACCGTTCGTAGGCGTGGATCGGCCCCTCGGCGGCGAACCGGTTGCCCAGCGCCCGGACCGCCCGATGGACCTGGTCAGATGAGGCCATGGCGATCTCGGCCACCGTCTCGCCCGTGTAGGGGTTGACCAGCGGCGACGGCTCGCCTTCGCTCGTCCATTCGTCCTCGATGAACATGGGCACGGTCGTCATCGTGGATCCTCCTGGTGGCGGGTGTCCCGGGGACGGCTCAGAACTGGGATTGGTACTGCGAGGGGTCCACATAGGCCTCGATCAGGCGCGGGCGATCCGTCGGCGCCGGCTCGGCGGCAGCGCGCTCCAGGGCGGCCACGGAATCGACGCGGACGCCCTCGCCACCCATGGCTTCCGACATCGCCACAAGGTCGCTCGCATCGATGGTGGTCGCGGTGCTCGGGTACCCCAGCGCCTGCTGCTTGAGTTCGATGCGGTTCAGGCTCTTGTCGACGAACACGACCACGGTGATCCCGAGCTGCATCGTCGACGCCAGCTGCATCTCACCCGGGACCATGGCGAAACCCCCATCGCCCACGAACGACAGCACTGGTCTGTCCGGGTTGGCGATCTTCGCTCCGATGGCACCCGGGACCGAGAAGCCCATGGACGACAGGCCGTTGCTCATCAGCGTCGTGCGTGGGGTGTAGGTCTGCCACCCCTGGCCCACCAGCAGCTTGTGGGAACCGACATCGCTCGTCACGATCGTGTCGCGCGGCATGGCCGCCCGCATCACGTCCACGACGTCGGTCGGGTTGATCGCGCCTGCCAGACGCCCCGCACGGTAACCGTCGTTGAGCTTCTGCCGGTGGGCGGCCAGCGCGCCGGTAGGCCAGCCGGAGCCACCGCTCGTCTCCTCACGGATCCAGGCGAGGGTGGCCGGGATGTCCCCGACCAGTTCCACCTCGGCGCGGTAGATCTGATCGGTGTTCGGCACAGCGTCCACGTGCAGGACCGGGGTGTCTATCGTCCAGGGCTTGATCAGCTCCACCGCGTCGAAGCCGGCGGCGATGATCAGGTCCGACTCGGCGAGCAGCGACCACAGGATGTCGTTGCAGGCCATGTCCAGCACGCCGGCGAACCGCTCGTGGTCCTCCGGCACGGTGCCCTTGGCCATGGGTGCCACGACCAGTGGGGCGTCGAGGTGCTCGGCGAGGGCCAACAGCGCGTCGGTGGCTCCGGCACGCAGCGCACCGATACCGACCAGGATGAGCGGCTGCCGCGCCTCGCGAACCTGCGCTAACGGGTCGCTGTCGGGGTCGGTGCGGTGGATCTGGAGGCTGCTGGCGGCCGGTGACATGGGGGGCACGACCACCTCGGCGTCGGAGGCTGGGACCTTGGCCACGTCCGCGTTCGTCGTGAGGTGTACGGACCCCGGGCGTTCCGCCAGGGCGGTGCGGATCGCTTTCCGCATCACGGTGGCGACGTTGTCCGGGTCGACGCGACCAGCCCACTTGCTGACCGGGGCGAACAGCCGGTTGTGGTCGACGACCTGGTGGGTGAAGTACCCCTCCTTCGCGGTGGAGATCTGACCGGAGATAGCGATGACCGGGACGCGATCGAGGTAGGCGGCAGCCACCCCGTTCACCATGTTGGTGGAGCCAGGTCCGAGCGTGGACAGGCACACGCCCAGTCGGCCGCTGGACATCGCGTAGCCCTCGGCCATGAAGGCCGCGGTGGACTCCTGTCGCGCCAGCACGGTCTCCAGGCCGAGTTGCCGGGCGTTCTCCATCAACTCGATGTTGGAGGTCCCGGGGTAGCCGAACATGTGGGTGGTCCCAGCGGACATCAGGTAGTTGGCCATCACGGCCGACGTGGTTGCGGGTGTGGTCGTCACGGGATCGCCTCGTGTGTCGATCGAGCTTGGTCAGGGCGGCGCGGCAGTCAGCGGTCGGACGGCCGTGGCAGGTCCTCGTCATCGGGGTGCGTCTGGGGTGTCAGCCACGCGTCCGACCGGGATGCCGTCCGGTGGACGCGAGCGCTCCGAGCGCCAGGCCGGATCACGCCATCGAGCGGAGCCGTTCCTCGGCTGCGCTCATGACGTGTGCGGCCATCTCCCGCTCAGCCGTCGCACCGTCCCCGTTGACGATGGCGGAGATGATGCGGTCATGCTGGGTGAGGAAGCGTTCGGCCAGTTCGGCGCGGTCCCACATCGAGGTGGTCGCTCGGGTGGGGAACATCTTCCACAGGTTCATGACCTGTGAGGTGATCACGGGGGACCCGGCAGCACAGATCATGAGATGGAGCTCGCGGTTCCACGCGGACAGCTTCTCGGGTTCCACCGCCGGATCACGGGTGAGCTCGATCAGACGTTGGTGATGCTGCTCGAGCTCGTCCAGTTGTGCGGGAGAGCGGCGTCCTGCGGCGAGACGCGCTGCGATGCCCTCGGTGACCGACCGCAGGAGGTACAGATCCTTGATCCGCTGCTCGGTCATCTCCGAGACCGTCGCGCCGCGGTGCGGTGCGTAGCTGATCGCGCCCTCGGCCTCGAGCAGGCGCAGCGCTTCCCGGACCGGGGTGGGGCTGATGCCGTACCGCTTTGCCAGGTCGGCCTGCCGTAGGGCTTCACCCGGTCGGATCACCCCGGAGGAGATCTCATCGCGTAGTCGCTGGAGCGCGTACTCCGTCTTGCTCGCGGGCGGCCCGCCGAGACCGCCGATCGAGGCATCGGACGTGCTCATCGCAGCTCACCTTCGTTCCGGTGTTCCGGGGAGCTCCCCCCTGAGATCTCCAGCTGTGGCCGCACCGATCCGTAAGGTCTCCCGAGCCTGAGCGGGCTGCGCACCTTCTACACAATATCATGTAGATGTTCTCTGTCCTATGGTAGCCCGGCCCCCGAACCCTGAACCTCGAGACGAAGGCGAACCACGATGGTGGAGCTCCCCCCACTGCAACGCATCACCGCGGACCAGCTCACCGACGCGACGGCGCAGACCAGCGGTATGCGGCGGGCGGCGGCGATCTCGGAGGGAACCGTCGGCTCGACCGCGATCTGGATGGGTCGCACGGTCGTCGAGGCGGGCTGCAGCTCCGGCCCGCACCACCACGCGCACTCGGAGACGGCCATCTACGTGGTCAGTGGCCGTCCCGTCTTCCGCTTCAAGGATGGTGACGAGGAGGTCGTGCTCCAGACCGAGCCCGGCGACTACGTCTTCGTCCCGCCGCACGTGCCGCACATCGAGGAGAACCCCCACAACGAGGACGCGGTCGTGGTCATCGCCCGTTCCACCCAGGAAGCGTTGGTGGAGAACCTGGACTCGCTGTGAGTGGCACCACCGCCGGCCTCCATCCCAATGTCTCGATGCTCTTCCGTGAGGTGGAGCTGCTGGCCCGGCCCCAGGCCGCTGCCGATGCCGGCTTCGACGCGATCGAGTGCTGGTGGCCCTTCGATGGTCCGCTGCCGTCGGATGGTGCGTACGACCGCTTCGTCGCCGCCGTGCGGGATGCAGGTGTCGCGCTGGTGGCCGTCAACCTCGACGGAGGAGATCTTGCTGCGGGTGACCGGGGGATCCTCTCCCACCCGGACCAGCACGCCCGCGTCGAGGCGGGCCTCGATGTCGCTGAACGGTTGGTCCTCGACCTCGGGGTCGAGGTCGTCCACGGACTGGTCGGTAACCGGCGGCTCGGCCTGGACCCACGCGAGCAGGACAGCCACGCGATGGTGCAACTCGCCAGGGTCGCAGCCCGGCTCGGGCCCACCGGCGCGCGGGTCGTCGTCGAGGCGCTGAACCCGTGGGAGAACCCGCTCTACCCGCTGCACACCACGGCGGCTGCCATCGCGCTGCTCGATCGCATCGAGCGAGAACACGGTCAGCAGCTGCACCTCCTCTACGACGTCTACCACGCCCAGCGGTCCGAGGGGGAGTTGCTCGGCACCATCGAGCGACTGGGTCACCGCTTCGGTCACGTCCAGCTCGCCGATGCCCCGGGCCGGGGCGCACCCGGCACCGGCGAGATCGCGGTGACGCGGGTGCTGGCCGCACTCGGTGCCAGTGCCTTCGATGGCCGCGTGGGCCTCGAGTACCTCCCGACGGGCACGACGGCGGACTCGCTCACCGCACTGGACACCTGGCGTGCAGCTCTGGCCGCCGGTTCCACCGGGGCTGCAGCAGCTGGGGAGACCGACCGGACACAGGAGTAGCGATGCGCATCGCTTTCATCGGGCTCGGCATCATGGGACGACCCATGGCCCGCAACCTGCTCGTGGCCGGCTACGACGTCACGGTGTGGAACCGCTCGCCGGGGCCGGCGGCATCGCTGGTCGTCGACGGCGCGTGGGAGGCAGCCACCGCTGCGGAGGCCGCCAGGGACGCCGAGGTGGTCCTGCTCTGCCTCACCGATGGCACGGCGGTGGAGGAGGTGGTGACCGGGACGGACGGCGTGCTCTCCGGCGCCGCTGCCGGGACCGTGCTCGTCGACCACAGCTCGATCGATCCGGCGACCGCGGTCCGTGTCGCGGGAACCGCCGAAGCCGCTGGGTGCTCGATGCTCGATGCGCCCGTCAGCGGTGGTGATCAGGGCGCGATCGACGGGACACTGTCGATCATGGTCGGAGGGGAGGCTGACGCGCTGGCTCGTGTACGGCCCCTGCTCGAGGTCCTGGGACGTACCATCGCACACGTGGGGCCGTCCGGGAGCGGCCAGCGCGTGAAGGCAGCCAACCAGCTCCTCGTCGGGGGGATCTACGCGCTGGTGAGCGAGGCCCTGCTCGTGCTCGAGGACGGCGCGGTCTCCGTTGCCGCTGCGCTCGAGGTGTTGGCCGGCGGGTTGGCAGGCAACGCCATCCTGGAGCGCAAGGGCGCTGCGATGCACGCGCGCTCCTTCGATCCCGGTGCGACCGTCGCCATCCAGCGCAAGGATCTGGCGATCGCCCGCGAGCTCGCCGACGACGCCGGCGTCGCCGTGCCGGTCACCGCTGTCGTCGAGCAGCTCTACCGGGCACTGGAGTCCCAGGGCGCCCGCGAACTCGACCACAGCGCCGTCCTGCTGGTCCTGGAACGCCTGGCCGGACGGGAGTGTCAGACCGGCTGACCCCCGGTCCTGCTGCACCATCCCTCGCGGATCGCCTCCCTCCCTGCCGCATGGCCCACCGCCGTCGGACGCTAAGGTGACCGACGTACCGCGCACCGGTGGTGGTGCGTACGGCGTGAGGGGTGGGAGCCGTGGCGTCTGAGGAGATGGTGAAGCGGTCGACCGCGTTCGACCGGCGCAGCGTGCTGCTGCTCAGCGGGGCCCACATGGCCCACGACGTCTACCCGGCCTTCCTCGGGGTGCTGCTGCCGCTGTTGATCGACGAACTGAACATCTCGCTGGCCGTGGCCGGGATCCTGGCCTCGACGATCCGCTGGACGACCAGCCTCCAGCCGTTCTTCGGCCACTGGGCGGACCGGAGCGACACCCGGTACTGGGTCATCCTCACACCCGCGCTCACCGCGTCGTCCATGAGCCTGCTGGGTATCGCACCGAACACCGCGGCGGTCGTCGCCCTGCTGCTGCTCGCCGGCCTGAGCCACGCGGCGTTCCACCCGGCTGGCGGTGCGCTGGCGACCCGGGCATCCGGGACCGAGTGGGGTAGGGGCACCTCCTACTTCATGACCGGTGGTGAGATCGGCCGTGTGATCGGGCCCTTGCTGATCGCCGGTGTCGTTGGTGCCTGGGGGTTACGGGCCAGCCCTGCTGCGGTCATCCCCGGGTTGCTGGCCTCCTTGGTGCTGTGGCGCCGCTTCGGCTCTCAGACCGCGTTGGCGCTCAAGCCGAAGCCGCCGGCGCGGATCATGACGGCGCTGCGCTCCGGCCGGACCAACCTGCTGCTGCTCTCCGGCGCGGTCGTGTTCCGCTCCTTCGCCAACGTCGCCATCGTCATCTACTACCCGACCTACGCGACCCGAGAAGGCGCGACGCTGTTCGTGGCCGCCGCAGCCCTCGCGATCTACGAGCTGGGTGCCGTCGCCGGCACCCTGACGGGTGGCATCCTGTCGGACCGGCACGGTCGCACCCGGATCATGCTGTTCGGGCTGCTCGCGGCGCTGCCGCCGATGTTCGGGGCCGTGCTCCTCGGCCCGACGGTCCTCGGGCTGGCACTGCTGCTCGTCGCCGGGTTCCTGTGGTTGAGTGCTACCGGTGTTGAGCTCGCGCTGATGCAGCAACTGCTGCCGGAGAATCGCAGCACGGCTGTCGGCCTGACCTACTTCGCCCGCGCCGCTGGTGCCATCGTCGCGACCATCGCCATCGGCTTCGTCGGTGACCAGTGGGGTCTACGTGCGGCGCTGCTGGGTGCCATCGGCGTCGGAGCACTGGCCATCGCGTTCATGGCGGTGCTGCCGGAGCCGGACGCGGTCACCGAGGAACAGGCCAGCTGACGTCGTGCCGCTGCCCGCTGGCCATCGCCCTCGGCAGTAGTCTGGTCCCTGGCACCGCGATCTGGAGGCAGACGTGCGGTTCGGTTGGGAGTCGGAGATCCCGCGTCCGCTCGAGGAGGTCCAGACGCTGCTCGAGGACCCGCAGACCCCGCTGGCGTGGCAGCCCGGCCTCCAGCGGATCGACCCGCTGACCGGAGAGCCCGGGCGTGCGGGCTCGGTGTCCCGGTACGTGTTCGACCTGAACGGCACGCCCTACTACCTGACCGAGACCGTGGTGACGGATCGGCTGCCTGAGGACCGGACGGTCAGCTACAGGGGTCGCGGCATGCGGCACCAGATCACGACGTCGCTCGACTCGGTGGACGCGGACACGACCACCGTCCGCAGCGTGCACGAGGGGCACCTCACCGGCCTGCAGCGACCGCTGGCGCTCTTCCTGCGGAAAGCCTTCCGCCAGCGGTGGCGGGTTGAGTTCGCCGAGCTGTGCCGGTACCTGGAGCGGGCATGAGCCGTCGACCGCCGGCGCGGTTCAGGAGGGCTTGTGGACCCCGCATGCGGCGAGGAACCGGCTGATCGAGAGGTAGTAGGACGCGGTCGCGGCCAGTTCCACGACCCCACGCCGATCGAAGTGCGCCTCGGTCGCCGCGAACAGCTCGTCGGTCACGGTCCCGGTGAGGACCGCATCGACGAAGCCAAGCGCGGCGCGGTCCCGGTCATCGAAGCTCGGTTCGTCCTGCCAGTCCGGGAGGCTCGCGAGCTGCGCCGCGGTGACGCCGGCGGCTTCCGCGAGCGGGGCGTGGGCCTGCCACTCATAGGTGGCGTCCGTGCGTCGGGCCGTCTGGCAGGTGAGCAGCTCCCTGAGGCGGTCGTCCAGCGAGGAGCTCCACCGGATGGCCGTCCCGAGCTCGCACCAGCCGGCCGCCACCGGCCCGCTGTGCAGCAGCGTCCGGTAGAGCGTGGTGATGCGCCCGTCGCGGAGCTCGTTGATGCGCTCAACGGCCGCGGCGTCAGCGTTGGGGCCCTCGAGGGGGGCGGGCGGGACGCGTACCACGGTGCGGACCTCCGGTCGGCTGGCCGACGTACGGCCATATGCTTCGGTGCCTATAGCATATGCCTGGGGCGCGGCCCCGGTCTGCGGGCGCGCTGACGTCCCGGCCCGAACCCACTGCTGGAGGTCTCCGCATGACGAGCGCAGCTCGGCCTCGCGATGGCTGACCACGTGCCCCGCACGGCCGCAGGGTTCGGTGCCGCTGGTGCCTGCACGGCTGCGGAACGAAGGGAACCGGCGTCCCCCATCGCGGCCGGAGGTCATGGGACCGCCACCGACCACCACGACGGTGCAGCGTGCGCTGAGGAACAGGACGAACGATGACGACCGACCGACGTGTGGCCCTCGTGCTCGCCGGGACGAAGGGGTTGGGCTTCGCCAGTGCCCACGCCATCGGAATCGACGGCGCCGAGGTGGTCATCTGCGGCCGTGACCAGGGCAACCTCGACGACGCCGTGGCCCGACTCACCGCCGATGGCATCACCGCCCACGGCATCATCGCGGACGTCGCCGACGCGGCATCCCTGGAGGCGCTCTTCGCGGCGGTTGCTACGCGTTGTGGCCGGTTGGACGCGCTGGTGGCCAACGCCGGCGGGCCACCGCCGGGGACCTTTGACGACCTCACCCTTGAGCAGTGGGGCGAGGCGATCGAGCTCACCTTCATGAGCGTCATCCGGTCGGTGACGTACGCACTGCCCCGGTTGCGTGCAGCCGGGGGTGGCCGCATCGTCATCATCGGCTCGTCCAGCGTACGTCGGCCGATCCCCGGGTTGACGGCGTCCAACGCGCTACGGCCGGGGCTCGCCGGGCTGGTCAAGTCCCTGGCTGTCGAGCTCGCCGGGGACCGGATCACGGTCAACATGGTCTCGCCTGGCCGGATCGCGACGGAGCGCACCCTCCAGCTCGATGGCCGCAAGGCTGAGGCCCAGGGTGTGCCGGTCGAGGAGGTCACGGCGACCTCCGCTGCCGCGATCCCGGCCGGCCGCTACGGTGAGCCGGAGGAGCTCGGGCGCATGGTCAGCTTCCTCGTGGCGCCGGCGTCGGGCTACCTGACGGGACAGTCCATCCTGGTCGATGGTGGCCTCGCGCCGACGCTCCCGTGAGCGAACAGGCGCGTGCGCGGGGGTGGACCGGCTTCTACCGACGTCTGTGGCAGCGTCGGGCGACGGAGCCGGGCGGGTTCGACTTCCGCCTGGTCACCCTGGCCATGCTGCTCACGGTCGTATGCACGATGCCCTTGTGGCTCGTCAGTGCACTGTCGGTGCAGATGCGTGCGGAGCTCGACTTCAGCATCGTCGCCCTGGGCGGAGCCGTCGCGGTCCAACGCATGGGGGGTGCTGTGCTGGCGTGGCCGCTCGGCCGCCTGGCGGATCGCGTCGGCCCGACCGGTGCGATGCGCACCGCCGCCGGTCTCGCCGCGATCTCCGCGCTCGGGATCGCCGCTGTGGCCCGGGGCTACCTCGTGCTGACGCTGTTCCTCCTCATCTCCGGTGCGTCGAACGCGCTCGGCCAGACCGCCGCGAACCTCGCTCTGGTCCGTGCGGTACCCGGCAATCGCCAGGGGGTGGCCTTCGGGATCAAGCAGTCCGCCCTGCCGGTGGGGTCACTGCTGGCCGGGCTGGCGGTGCCCCTGATCGGGTTGACCATCGGGTGGCGGTGGGCCTTCGTCCTGGCGACCGCGCTGTCGCTCGTGGTGGTGATCATGGTGCCCCGCAAGGGGCTGGAGCGGTACGCGAAACCCTCCGGGGTGCGCAACCGTGTGCAACGACGACGGCCGCTCCTGGTGCTGGCGATCGGTCTGTTCTTCGGCATGGGCGCCGCGATGGCGCTGACGACCTACACGGTTGAGTCAGCCACCGCCGCCGGGGTCGGCGCGGCGGCCGCCGGGCTTCTGCTGACGCTCGGGAGCGCTGCCTCGATCGCGACCCGGCTGTACGCCGGCTACCGAGCGGACAAGCGTGGCGGTGCCCATCTGGTCACGGTGGCCCGGATGCAGTTCACCGGCGCCGTCGGCATCCTCCTGATCGCGACGCAGATCCCGAGCCTGCTGCTGGTGGGCACCCTGATCGCCTTCGCGCTCGCGTGGGGCTTCAACGGGGTGTTCTGGTTCGCGATCGTCCGACTGAGCCCGGCGACGCCGGCCGCCGCCAGCGGCCTCGTGATGCCCGGAGGGATGCTCGGAGGCGTCGTCGGGCCGATCGTGTTCGGCCTCATCGCGGACCAGGCGGGCTTCCAGACCGCCTGGTACGTCGCCGCGAGCTGGTCGGTGATCGCCGGGAGCCTGATGCTGGTCGGCCGCCGCCTCCTGCGCGCCAGTCTGGACCCAGCCGGGTCGTCACCGCCACCGTCCCAGGACCCTGCCGAGGAGCCATCGTGACCTCCGTGATCGTCATCGGTGCCGGCATCGTCGGCACCTCGCTGACCTACCACCTGGCCCGGGCGGGCGCGTCGGTCATCCTGGTGGACGCGGGCCGGCCAGGCGGTGGCACGTCGATGGCCACGCTCGCCTGGGTCAACGCGCTCACGCGCCGCCCGGAGACCTACTTCCGTCTCTCTCAGCGGGCGATGTCCGAGCACCGTGCCCTGGAGCGCGAGCTCTCCGGGAGGTGGATCCAGGGCAACGGCTGCCTGGAGTGGGGCGCCGATGCGGTCGAGCAGCAGGAACTGTCGGACCGGATCGACCTGCTCCAGCGCTGGGGCTACGCCGCGGAGCGGGTCCCGACGGCGGACGCGATCGACCGGATCGAGCCGCAGCTCAGACTGGACCCGGCCGAGGTGCCCTGGGTCGGTTGGTTCTCCGACGACCAGTTCGTCCAGGTCAACCGGATCATCGCGGCCCAGCTCGCGGACGCGCGGACCAGGGGAGCGACCCTCGAGTCGGACGCCGAGGTGGTGGGGGTCCTCCGCGATGGTGGGAGCGTCCGGGGTGTCGTGCTCGGTGATGGTCGTGAGCTCACCGCCGATCACGTGGTGGTCACCGCAGGGCACCGCACGCCGGCGCTCGCTGACCTGTTCGGGGCAGCCCTTCCGATGCACCCGGAGCCGGGGCTGATCCTGGTCACGGAGCCCGCTCCGACGACCCTGCGAGGCGTCATCCGCGCGCCCGGGCTGGAGCTGCGCCACGACGGTGGGGGCCGCATCCTCATCAGCGCCCTGTTCTCCGAGCCGGGCCTGACGCTGGACGGACCGCCGGCCATCGACGCCCCGGTCGCGCAGGAAGCGCTGGCACGCGCGATCGCCCTCGTGGACGGGCTGCAGGGTGTTCGTCTGGAGACGGTGCGGCTCGGGATCCGGCCGATGCCCGAAGATGGTCGACCGTTGGTCGGGCCGGTGCCGGGTGCCGACGGGGCGTACGTGATCACCACGCACAGCGGGGTGAGCCTCGGGCCCCTGCTCGGCCGCCTGGTCACCCGCGAGCTGCTGACCGGCGAGGCCGTCGAGGAGCTGGGGCACTACCGTCTCGATCGGCCCACCGAGGTTTGACCGCTCGACCCACCACGATCGCGGACCCGCGGTCCAGAGCTCGAGGGAGACGAGCATGCCCGAGACCCCACCGTCCGCCGGCCGCGAGGCGTTGCGTGCCTTCATGCCGGATCTCATCCAGCTCACCGACGAGCTGCTGTTCGCGGACATCTGGAAGCGCGACGATCTGCAGCCGCGGGATCGCAGCCTGGTGACGGTCACGGCGCTCGTCGCCCTGGGCCACACCGAGCAGCTCCCCAACCACCTGCGCCGTGCGTTGAACAACGGGGTGACGGTGGAGGAACTGAAGGGCCTGGTCACGCACCTGGCGTTCTACAGCGGGTGGCCGACGGCGATGTCGGCGGGTCTCCTCCTCAAGGAGGTCGTGGACGCGCACGCCGAGGGGTGACGTTCGCCCCTAGTACTTCGGTCCCCGAAGCACTTGGATACGGGGGAGGCCTGGTCACGGGGGAGGCCGGCCGTGCCCCCAGCTGTCGAACCTCGAGGCCGTGATGACTTCCGCCCCTGTCGATGTCCTGATCGTCGGAGCGGGCAACGCCGCGTTGTGCGCTGCCCTCTCCGCTCGCGAGCACGGTGCCTCCGTCACCGTCCTGGAAGCTGCTCACCACGGTGAACGCGGTGGGAACACCTGGTTCACCGCCGGTGCGATGCGTGTCGTCTACGACGGGGTCGATGACCTGCGGCAACTGATGCCGGAGCTGACCGACAAGCAGGTGGAGGAGACCGATTTCGGGACCTACCCGGCCGACCGGTTCTTCGAGGACATGGCCCGGGTCACCGAGTACCGCACGGACCCGGACCTGGCCGAGGTCCTGATCACCCGGAGCTTCGACACGCTCGACTGGATGCGCGCCAAGGGCGTGCGGTTCATGCCGATCTACGGGCGTCAGGCCTTCAAGGTCGACGGGCGGTTCCGCTTCTGGGGTGGCCTGACGGTGGAGGTCAACGGGGGCGGACCTGGCCTGGTGGAGTCCTTGACCGAGGCGTGCGAGCGAGAGGGCATCGAGATCCTCTATGACACCCGTGCCGTCGAGCTCCATCGCGAGGGTGATCGGGTCGACGGGGTCACGGTCCGCCAGCACGGTGAACCCCGCCGGCTCGAGGCCAGCACCGTGATCCTGGCCTCCGGGGGTTTCGAGGCCGATGCGGCTTGGCGGGCGCAGTACCTCGGTCCCGGGTGGGATGTGGCGAAGGTCAGGGGCACACGCTTCAACGTGGGCGATGGCATCAAGATGGCCCTGGATATCGGTGCCAGCGCGGCGGGGAACTGGTCCGGTGCGCACGCGGTCGCGTGGGACATGAACGCGCCGGAGTTCGGTGTCACGACCATCGGTGACGGGTACTCGAAGCTGTCGTACCCCTTCGGCCTGATGATCAACGCCGACGGTGAGCGGTTCGTCGACGAGGGTGCGGACTTCCGCAACTACACCTACGCGAAGTACGGACGCCGGATCCTGGAGCAGCCGAACCAGCTCGCCTACCAGGTCTTCGACGCGAAGGTCGCACACCTCCTTCGGGATGAGTACCGGATCCGTGAGGTGAGCACGGTCAAGGCGGACACCCTGGAGGGGCTTGCGGAGCGGATGGAGGGCGTCGACCCCACGGGCTTCCTGGAGACGATCGAGGCCTACAACGCCGCGGTGGATCAGGAGACGCCTTTCGATCCGAACGTGAAGGACGGACGGGGCACCAGCGGCATCCGTCCGCCCAAGACCAACTGGGCGAACACGATCGATGAGCCACCCTTCGAGGCCTTCCAGACCACCTGCGGGATCACCTTCACCTTCGGTGGTCTCCGTGTCACGCCAGGGACAGCCGCGGTCCATGACGTCGATGGACGGGAGATACCTGGCCTCTATGCCTGCGGTGAACTCGTCGGCGGTCTGTTCTACTTCAACTATCCCGGTGGGACCGGGCTGACCTCGGGTTCGGTGTTCGGCAGGATCGCCGGCGAGGCGGCGGCGACCTCGGTCAGGTCCTGACCTGCTTGAGGCGCTGTCCACCCAGCAGCAGCGTGGTCGCCGCGGTCAGGCCCACTGCGGTGACGATGATCCATGCGGTGCGGTAGCTGGTCGCGTCGATCAATAGACCGACGGTCAGCGGGCCGAGCGTGCTGCCCATCAGGCCTCCCGGTGAGACCGCCCCGGTGATGCGGCCCGGGGCGTCCGGGAAGCTGCGGACCAGCGCGAACCAGAACACGCCGTTGAACCCCCAGTTGCCCATCAGCGCCATCGTCAGGCCAACCGACATCCACAGGGGCGAGCCGGTCGCGAGCAACGCCACACCGGCGGACCCCACCGCTACCAGCGACGCACACATCGTCAGGTGCCCGGTGACCAACCGGTCGCTGACGATGCCTGCTCCGATCCGTGCACCGATCGCGGCGAGGCTCGCGCCCGCGAGCACCGTTCCCGCGAAGGCTGACGTGCTGCCGGCGGAAGCGGCGGAGGCGACGTAGAAGGTGGTGACCGCGGAGCTGGTGAACGTGCCCAGGCCGAAGCCCATCGCGAGCAGCACCATGACCCAGCGGTGGG
The DNA here is from genome assembly GCA_964438785.1 of uncultured Actinomycetota bacterium. Lineage (GTDB taxonomy): Bacteria > Actinomycetota > Nitriliruptoria > Nitriliruptorales > Nitriliruptoraceae > PWLR01. Next base: position 28,773 of record CAYTLZ010000018.1, read on the forward strand.
GGAGCGGCTCCCGCTCCTTCTTGCGCTCGTCCCCGACGGACTTCGGCTTCGGCGGCGGGGAGGTCGTCGACAGCAGCAGGGTCAGGGCGGCCACACCCGCGAGGACGAAGGCCCAACGCCAGCCGATCGTGATGGCGATGATCGGAACGGCGGCGCCGGAAAGCAGCGAGGCGATCGGTGGTGCGGACTGCTTGAAGCCGAACGCGGTACCCAGCCGCTTCGGATCGACCACCGCGGTGAGCAGGCGGTTGGCGCCCGGCTGTGCCAGCGTGAGCGCTGAGCCCCCGATGGCCAGCCAGAACACCAGGGTGGCCAGGCGGTTCACCGTCAGCGCGATGCCGAACGCAGCCACGGTGGCAACGATCGCCGACAGCTTGATGGCCCGTATCGCGCCGAGCCGGTCAGCGAGCCGACCCATGAACACCGAGGTGGCAGCGCCACCGGAGCGGTAGGCAGCCACCGCCAGGCCGAGGCCGACGGAACTGAAGGCCAGGTCCTCGCTGAGCTGGACCGCCATGGCGCCGGTCAGGAACACCGGGAGGAGCGCGGTGACCGTGACGGCGGCGCCAAGCGCCGTCGCCCGCCTGGCCGTCGGTCGGCGGTACTCCCTCATGCGCGGACGTGCGTGGCGATGGTGGGCATGCGACGACCTCGGTTCGGTGCAGAGATGGGGTCTCCGTCGGTGGGTGGCCGTACCACCTAGGATCGAGTGTAGGCCAGATGCATCGGGCCCCGAATCGATGCGGCGTG
>CAYTLZ010000019.1:0-12786 GCA_964438785.1 uncultured Actinomycetota bacterium
ATCGCTCGAACGGCCTGTAGCTGTCGGTCTGCTGGTGTTCTTGGCTCCGCCTGGTGGAGACATGCCCCTTCTGCCGGTGGAAAGCTGTTGACGGATGTCGCAAACCCCGGTCTACTCGTTGCCCTGCGGGGGGCTACGGGTTTCCGGAACACCCCACGCAACACCTGTACACCGTGCCATCCGCTCCGAACGCGTCCTGCGCCCTCGGACATCGCGAGGCACACAGGTCTTCAAGCTCGTGTGATGGACGCACCACCGATACCGGCCGCCAAGGGTCGAGCGGTGGGGATGGGCGACCGCCACCGATGCCATCAAGGGCGTCGTGGTACGGGTCCCGTCCAGCACCATCCCACGTGAACCATCGGTGCATCGACGCCGTGATACGCGAGCCCCCACCGATCATGATCGGTGGGGGCTTCGTTGTGTCGGCCAGGGCTGCGCGGTTCCTCGTGGCTCCGTCGCCGGCGCAGGCGGTGACGTTCAGGCCGTGACGTCGGGGCCCGGCGGCAGGTGCACGCGGAACGATGCGCCGCCCCCGTCCGCGTCGCCCACCTCGATGCGGCCACCGATGGACTCGCTCAGCTGCCGGCACAGGTGCAGACCGAGGCCGAGCCCGCCCCGGGCCCGGGTCGTGGACCCGTCGATCTGCACGAACCGCTCGAAGATCCGTTCCCGGTCCGCCGCGGCGACACCAGGCCCGTGGTCCCGGACCTCGAACAGCGTGCCCTGGTCGGTCGTGCGGACCGACAGTTCGACGGGGGTGTCCGGCGCGAACTTGTAGGCGTTGTCGAGCAGATGGACCAGGATCCGGCGCAGCTTGTCGCCGTCGGTGACCACGCCGGGTTCGGTGAGCTCGGCGTGGACCTGCAGCGGCGTGGGTCCCAGGGGCTGAACTCGTCCTCGAGGCTGGCGATGAGTTTGTCGATCTCGATCGTCTCCGCACGTTGCTGGAGCGCCTGCGCATCACCCTGCGCGACCAAGAGCAGGTCCTCGATCAAGCCACGGAGTCGCCCCGAGTTGACCCGGGCGAGGTCGAGCAGCGCGGCCTGGCTGGCTGCCGGCAGGGCGTCACCACGCTCCTGCAGGGTCTCCACCGCACCGCTGATGGAGGTCAGCGGCGTGCGTAGCTCGTGGGACACGTTCGCGACGAACTCGTCCTTGCGCTGCCGGAGGCGTTGCTCCTCGTGCAGGGCGCGACGGACCTCGGCGTGCAGCGCCGCGTTGCCGACCGCGGTGGCCGCATGGGCGACGAAGGTCGTCAGCACATCGAGACGCTGCGGGTCGCCGCCGTCGGACGGCACGTCACGGAACGCGAGCACGAACAGCGTCGAGCCGTCCTCCGGTCGGTGGACGGCCCACAGGGCGTCGGACCATGCCGGCAGGGAGACGGCACCGTCGTCGGCGAGCTGATCGGGCTGCAGACGACCGTTGGTGGGCTGCTCCCGGTCGGTGGCGCGCTCGGCCGTGCGCGGCACCGGGCCTTCGGCCGCCCCGGTGAACCACGCCGCGGTCGTCGCCTCGAGCTCGCGGATACCGCCGTCGTCGACCAGTCGGACCGTGGCGATGCCGTCGGCGTCGATCGCGATGCCCACCGCGGCGACGGCCGCGACCAGTTCGCGCGCCTGCACGGCGATGATCGCCACCAGTTCGGGTCGGTCGGTGAGCGTCGCGAGTTCGCCCGATGCCCGGGCCAGCTGCTGGACCCGGTGGCGCTCGGCCTGCTGGCGCAGCGCCGTGTCGGCGCTCCCGAGGATGAGCGCGAAGATCGGCACCAGCAGGAGCAGGGCGAACCAGGACCAGTCGATCAGGACGAGTGCGACGACGCCGACGGCGATCGAGACCGGCAACGGGATGGCGAGGCTGAGCGCGACCGAGGGCAGGATGGTCCGCCACGACTCGTCGGTCGTGACCGCGAGCACGATGGAGTGCATCAGGCCGTCCCAGGCGGTGATGACGACCAGTGCCGCCGAGACGCCGACCAGCGTCCGCACGTCGAGTCGCCCCTCGCCGCCGATCAGCGTGTAGGCCAACGCGCCGAGTGCCGCCCCCGACGGGATGCTGACGAGGTTGAACGCGTGCTTCACGGGGCTGCTGGCCGTCCGGACCCGCTGCAACAGCTCCGCGACGGCCACGGCGAGCACGAACCCGAGCGGCCCGAGCACCACCAGCCCGATGGCGTACGCCCCGTCGGTCGGCGTGATCCAGGTGGTCTGCTGGCGGACTTCGAGGTAGACCACGGGCAGGAACATGAAGGCGACCAGCGCCGCGGTGAAGGCGAGGAAGACGATCGGCTCGGAGGTGATCGCCGGGTCCGCACGGACGGCGAGGACACCGACCACGGCGAGGGCCATGACCGCCTGTGCCGCGATGAGCATCCAGACACGGCTGGTCATGGTCCGCCCCGATCTGGTCGGTGCGCCCATCGTAAACCGCGGGGAGGCCTCGGGAGACGGTGCACTAGCGTGCCGGGCGACCGCCACCCGCGATACCACCGGAGCCCGGGAACACGATGAGCGCCGATCGTCCCACCGCGCCCGATCCCGTTGCCTCGACGCACCGGTCGGTCCACAACCTCGGGCGTCAGCTGCGGCGTGTGCGTGAGGACGCCGGCCTCTCCGCCCGCGCGGTCGCCCGGCAGCTGCAGGTCTCGCCCTCGTTCATCTCCCAGATCGAGACCGGCCGCTCCCAGCCCTCCGTCGCGACGCTGTACGCCCTGGCCCAGTTGCTGGACATCACGATCGACGAACTGTTCGTCCGACGGGATGGAGCCGACCGGTCCGCCGACCGCGGGTCGGACCGTGCATCCGACCCCGCGTCAGCCGCCGCGGGCACACAGCCGCACGGTCACGCGACCGGGCCGGACACCGGGCTCGCGCGTGTCTCGGTGATCCGCCGCGACGACCGGGCGACGCTGCGGTTGCAGTCGGGGGTCTGTTGGGAGCAGCTCGCCGCCACCGCGGATCGGGAACTCGACTTCATGGAGGTCGTCTATCCCGTCGGCAGCGCGTCGACCGACGACGCCGAGTTGCTCCGCCATCAGGGCCACGAGTACCACCACGTGCTCCGTGGCACGCTCGAGGTGACGGTGGACGCCGAGGTGCACACGCTGCAGCCGGGTGACTCGATGGGCTTCGACTCCTCGCTCGCCCATCGGCTGCGCAATCCGGGCGAGGTCGACACCCACTGCATCGTGACCGTGCACCGCTGCCCTGGTGCACAGTGACAGTGAACGGCCTAGGCTGCGCCACGTGCCGGTCCGGCGACGACGGGGCGGGCACCATCCCACCGGTATGACCGGCATGAAGGAACCCGCATGAGCGCGACCCTGCCCCAGCACGCACCGACCGGGCTGCTCATCGGGGGTGACTGGTCCGCGGGCGACACGCAGTTCGAGGTGCTCGATCCCGCGTCCCTGGAAACGCTGGCCATGGTGGGTGACGCCAGCGTCGCCGACGGGCTCGACGCGGTCGCCGCCGCGCACGACGCGTTCGGAGCCTGGGCCGCCACCCCGGCCCGCGAGCGGGCCGAGGTCCTGCGCCGCGCGTTCGAGATCATGACCGCCGAGATCGAGGACTGTGCGCGGCTGATCGTGCTGGAGAACGGCAAGGCGTTCAGCGACGCGATGGGTGAGGCGCGCTACGCCGCGGAGTTCTTCCGCTGGTTCGCCGAGGAAGCCGTGCGGGTGGCCGGCGGCTTCCGCGACGCGCCGGCGGGCGACAAGATGATCATCACCGACCACACCCCCGCGGGGGTGGCCTACCTCATCACGCCGTGGAACTTCCCGGCGGCGATGGCGACCCGCAAGCTCGCGCCGGCGCTCGCGGCCGGCTGCACGACGGTGCTCAAGCCCGCCGAGCAGACCCCGTTGACCGCCCTGTGGGTCGGTGAGGTCCTGCAGCGCGCCGGTGCCCCCGCCGGGGTCGTCAACATCGTGGCGACCTCGCAGGCGGGCCCCGTGTCCGAGGCGATCCTGGCCGATCCCCGCGTCGCCACGCTGTCGTTCACCGGCTCAACGCCGGTGGGCAAGATCCTGCTCGCCCAGACGGCGCAGCGCGTGTTGACCTCGTCGATGGAGCTCGGTGGCAACGCCCCGTTCCTGGTGCTCGAGGGCGCTGACGTCGAGGCAGCGGTCGACGGTGCCATGGTCGCGAAGATGCGCAATGGCGGCGCGGCCTGCACCGCCGCGAACCGGTTCTACGTCCATGCCTCGCTGGTCGACGAGTTCTCCAGCCGGTTTCGATCGGCGCTCGCGGCCATGCGGATCGGGCCCGGGATCGATCGGAGCAACGACCTCGGGGCCATGGTCAGCACCGGCGAACGCGACAAGATCAACCAGCTGCTCGAGGACGCCGCGGCCGAGGGCGGTCGGGTCGACGCCGTGAGCGAGGCACCGACCGCCGGTGCCTTCATCGCCCCGCACCTCGTCCACGGGGTCGAGCACGGCTCGACGCTGACCCGCAACGAGGTGTTCGGCCCGGTCGCCCCGATCGTCACCTTCGAGGACACCCGCGACGCGATCCGGATGGCCAACGACACCGAGTACGGGCTGATCAGCTACGTCTATGCCCGCGACAAGGGGGTCGGCATCACCGTCGGCCGGCAGCTGCAGTCCGGCATGGTCGCCATCGACCGGGGCGTGGTGTCCGACGCCGCCGCACCCTTCGGTGGGATGAAGGAATCCGGTCTCGGTCGCGAGGGCGGGTTCCACGGCATCCACGAGTTCCTCGAGACCCGCTACCTCGCCGTCGACTGGTAGGCGGGCACGTTGCGCGCGGCACCGTTCGACCGGCGGCCGTCGCGGCCGGTCAGCGACGCCGCAGGCTCAGCCACGTCGCGGTGAGCCCGCCGACCACGGCCAGCACCGTGCCACCACTGACCAGCCAGACGACCTGGGTGGGCCGGTTCGACGTCGCGCAGTCGGGCGGCGGCACGCCCTGGGCATCGCCCAGACACGGGTCACCGAGCGCCAGGGCAACCGCCCCCAGCACGGCGACGCCGCCGAGGAACGCCAGCGTCCAGGCCGTCCACATCGCGCGGCTCGGGCGATGGCGGGCGTCGCTCACGGCATGGTCCTCGGCGGTGTCGGCGCTGGTCGGGTCGCTCAGCGGGGTTCGAGCAGGGCGCGTGCCAGCTCGTCGGCGAAGGCGGCGTCGGGACCGGCGGCGGTCGCCGTCGAACGGCGGACGTGTTCGATGCCGGTCTGGATCGGGAACATCGAGGGCTCGTCGAGGTGGCTGATCGCGCCTCCGGCCTCCTCGACGAGCAGGATGCCGGCGGCGATGTCCCAGATCTTGGGGATGCGGGCGATGCTGGCGACGGCCGTCCCCTCCGCGACCATCGCGAGATCCAGCGCCGTGGAGCCCATCACCCGGGGGTTGAGCCGGAGCCCGGCGGCCCGGGCACCGCGGGCCGTACCGGTGGTCAGCATCACGGGGACGTGGCGGTTGCGTCCGTCGCGCCAGTCGACCGGCTCGCGGACCTGCATGCGGCGGCGACGGTGCTGTTGGGTCTCGCCGTCCAGTGAGGTCGTCCGGCTCTCGACGAACGCGCCCGCACCGCGGGCGGCCTGGTAGCGGCGGCCGAGCACGGGGGCGTCGACGACGCCGAGCACGGGCCGACCCTCGTAGGCCAGGGCGATCGACACGCACCAGTAGGGCAGCCGGCAGATGAAGTTCGAGGTCCCGTCGATGGGGTCGATGATCCACGTCCACGTGGCGTCCGGTGCGACGGTGTCCCGTTCCTCGCTGATGATCCCGTGGTCGGGGAAGTGGTCGGCGAGGTGGTTCGAGAGTCGCTGGTCGAGCTCGAGATCGGCGTCGCTGACGGGTGTGCCGTCGTCCTTGGCCTCGACGCTGACATCCCCGCTGGCGGCCAGTAGCCAGGCCCGGGCATCATCGAGGACGTCGTCGAGTCTGGCCCGGGCCGTGTCGATGACCTCTCGGGTCGCGGCGGACGGTTCGGACACGGGTGAGCTCTCGGTCGGGGCCGGTGCACCACCGGCGGTGGGGCGGCGATCGCGGCCGGTGTGGCGGGGCTGCGCACGCTACCGGTCCGGTGGAACGGCGTCGGGCCACGCCGAGCGCCCCGCCACGCGTGGGAGCGCGCGAGACTGGCACCTCTAGCTACGGTCCCGTAAGTTACCGTTACGTAATAATGTGCGCGGTGTCCGGGGGGACGGCGGATCCACCGGTCCGGCGGGCCACATCGCGCACCACCGCACCACCGCACCGACGACCATCGATCGCGAGCGACCAGCTCGACTGCCCGGAGTCTGCAACGTGGCCCAACTGACCGCCCCCCCGTCCGTGACCGATGAAGCGCCGACGCTGCGCGGCATCACGATGGCCCCTCCCGGCGCGGTGATCGGCCAGCGCATCGCCATGCTCGTGCTGAGCATCCTGCCACTCGCCGGGATCGCCGCGGCGATGTACGGCCTGTGGGGGACCGCCGTCAGCGCCGTCGACGTCGGCCTGTTCATCGGCTTCTACGTGCTGACGGGGCTGGGCATCACGGTCGGCTTCCACCGCCTGCTGACCCACCAGAGCTTCCGCGCACCGACCGCCGTGCGGGTCTTCTTCGCCATCGCCGGTTCGATGGCGGTCCAGGGGGCCGTGATCGACTGGGTCGCCACCCACCGCCGCCATCACGCCTACTCGGATCGCCCCGGTGACCCGCACTCCCCGCACATCGACATGCAGGGCGGTCGCATGGGGCTCATCAAGGGCCTGTGGTACGGGCACATGGGCTGGCTGTTCGCCCCCGACGCGACGGTGCAGCAGGCCTGGGCACCGGACCTGCTCCGCGACGAGCCGATCGCTCGGGTGTCGCGGGCCTTCCCGTTGCTGATCGTGGCGACGTTCCTGTTGCCCGCGGTGCTCGGTGGGCTGATCACCGGCTCGTTGGCCGGGGCGGTCAGCGCGCTGATCTGGGCCGGGTTCGTCCGCGTCTTCGCCCTGCACCACGTCACCTGGTCGATCAACTCGATCTGTCACGTCTTCGGCACGCGTCCGTTCGAGTCGCACGACGAGGCGCGCAACAATCCGGTCATGGCACTGCTCGGCTTCGGCGAGGGCTGGCACAACGCCCACCACGCGTTCCCGGCCTCGGCGCGGCACGGGTTGCGCTGGTGGGAGTTCGACGCCTCCTGGATCGTCATCCGGTCGCTCGAGAAGCTCGGCCTGGCCTCGAACGTCAAGACGCCGAGCGCGAAGCAGCTCGAACGCCGCACCCGGCGGCTGATCGCCGAGCGCGAGGCGCAGGCCGAGACCGCGGCGGCCGAGCAGGCCGCCGCCTGAGTCCACCATGACGGGCCCGCCGATCCGGCGGGCCCGTTCGGTCGTCCGGCCCGCTCAGGCGGCCGGGACCGTCACGGTCGTCGTGCGCAGCGTCGCCTCGGCCGCGGCCGCGCGGTTCTGTTCGGCGAAGTCCGGCGCGCAGCACAGCAGCAGCGTGTGCCCGTCCGACCCGCCGAGCGCGCAGGCGAAGATGCCGGTGTCGCCGGGCACGATCTCGTCGGTCACCTCGCCGCCCTCGACGACCCGGATGCAGCGCCCGCCGATCGCATCGGCGACCCACACGCCACCCTCGGCGTCGAGGCAGATGCCATCGGGACCCACCAGCACCTGCGGCAGCGTCGACTCGAACGTGCCCATCTCGGGTGTGGGTGCCAGCTGCGCGAACGTGCGCCGCTCACCGAGACCGCCGTCGGCCTGGATGTCGAACGCCGACAGCCGGCAGCCGAGCGTCTCCGCGACGATGAGCGTGGATCCGTCCGGGGTGATCACCGCGCCGTTGGGGAACAGCAGGTCCTCGGCGACGACGGTGGCGGTCCCGTCGATCGCCACGCGGATCAGCGGATGTGGTGCCGGGTCACCGGCGGCCATGAGGTCGAACCCGAACCCGCCGACGTAGACGTCCCCGGCCGCGGAGACGACCAGGTCGTTGAGCTTGCCCTCGCCCATGTCGCTCAGGTCCGCATGGACCGACAGACTGCCGTCCGGCGTGCGGCGCAGCACCCGGCGGTCCCGCATGGAGGCGATGACCATCGACCCGTCCGGCAACCAGCCGAGTCCCGACGGCTGCGCGGCGACCTCCGCGATCGGGGTCTGGGTCCCGTCGTGCTCGTCCACGGTGAACACCGTGTGGCGGTAGAAGTCCGACACGAACCACTGGCCGTCGCGCCACCGGGGTCCCTCGAAGAAGTGGCCGCCGGTACTCAACGTCGTCAGTGCACTCATCGATCGCTCCCTGGTCGTCCAGCGGCGCTCCCACGCCGTCACGGCCACCCGCTGCGGCCGCGCGCCGGACGCTACACCGCACCACCCCGATCGGGTGGGGCGACGACGATAGGGTCGGGACGACGCCGGGCTCCGGTGTGACGGTGCCCGACGAGGGAGGACGCGTGACGACCAAGCGTGTGCGCATGACCGCGCAGGAACGGCGTGAGCAACTGGTCGGGGTCGCGCGGTCGCTGTTCGCCGAGAAGGGCTTCGAGGCCACCTCCATCGAGGAGATCGCGGAGCGGGCCGGGGTGTCCAAGCCGGTCGTCTACCAGCACTTCGGCGGCAAGGAGGGCGTCTACGCCGTGGTCGTCGACCGCGAGGTGCGGCACCTGACCAGCTCGATCACGCGGTCGTTCGACGCACCCACCCCCCGGCGGGTCGCCGAAGGGGCCGCCGAGGCGTTCCTCACCTACATCGAGGAACACGAGGAGGGGTTCCGCGTCCTGATCCGTGACGCCCCGATCGGGATGACCGGCGGGTCGTTCGCCAGCGTCATCTCGGACGTCGCCACCCGCGCCGAGCGGCTGCTGGTCGACGAGTTCTCCGAACGCGGCTTCGACGATCAGACCGCGCCGATGTACGCCCTGATGCTCGTCGGCGCGGTGGCCCTGGTCGGGGAGTGGTGGTTGGAGCATCGCACCCTGCCACGCGAACAGGTCGCCGCCCACGTGGTCAACCTGCTGTGGAACGGGCTGCGCGACCTGCAGCCCGATCCGGCACGCTCGAGCCGTCAGCGACGCGAGGACCGCACGTGAGCACGTACCCGCCGCGTTCCGCGCCGGCACCGCATCTCGTCGGTCGGATGCAGGGCTTCGGGACCACCATCTTCACGGAGATGACCCTGCTGTCGATCGCCAACGACGCGGTCAACCTCGGGCAGGGCTTCCCGGACGACGACCCGCCAGACGAGGTCATCGCCGCCGCCCAGCAGGCGCTGGCCGACGGGCTCAACCAGTACGCGCCGGGTCCCGGGCTACCTCGACTCCGTCGGGCCATCAGCGCCCATCAGCGCCGCTTCCACGGCCTCGACTACGACCCCGACACCGAGGTGTCGGTCACGTTCGGGGCGACCGAGGCCGTCGCCGCCACGATGCTGGCCCTGTGCGAGACCGGCGACGAGGTGCTGGTCATCGAGCCCGCCTACGACGCCTACGAAGCGGCGATCGCGATGGCCGGCGCACGCTCGCGCCGCGTGCCGCTGACCCCGCCGTCGTTCGACTCCCCCGGCGAGGTGGCCGGCACCTGGCACCTCGACGTCGACCGGGTCGCCGCGTCGATCAACGCCCGTACCCGACTGGTGCTGCTGAACACGCCGCACAACCCGACCGGCACCGTGTTCGACACCGACACGTTGGACGCGATCGCCGAATTGTGCGTCGCCAACGACCTGATCGCCGTGATCGACGAGGTCTACGAACACCTGGTCTACGACGGGGCCCACGTGCCCCTGGCGACCCGGCCGGGGATGCGTGAGCGCACGATCACGATCTCCTCGGCCGGCAAGACCTTCTCCTGCACCGGGTGGAAGATCGGCTGGGCGTGCGCGTCGCCGGCGCTCACGGACGCGGTGCGCACCACCAAGCAGTTCCTGTCCTTCGCCGGCGGGACGCCGTTGCAGGCGGCAGTCAGTGTCGCCCTGGCCTCCGACGACGGGGTCTACGCCGGTCTGGCCGAGCGGCACCGCCGCCGCCGGGACCTGCTGGTCGACGGGCTGGTCGAGCTCGGGGTCGCGGTCACGCGGGCACCGGGCGGCTACTTCGTGACCGCCGACCTGCGCGCGCTCGGGATCGCGTCCGGCGAGCGGTTCTGTCGCGAGGCCCCGGCGGCCATCGGCTTCGGTGCGGTCCCGGTCAGCGCCTTCCTGGAACCGAGCGGCATCGCCCCGGAACTCGAACCGCTGGTCCGCCTGGCGTTCTGCAAGCGCGAGGACGTGATCGAACAGGGACTCGAACGCCTCGCCGGTGCACGGGCCGCGTTCGCGTCCACGAGCTGAGCCCGCGGTCGCATCACCCGCGGCAGATCCGAAAGGCGACCACCATGCGTATCGCGGCGATCCAGCACGACATCGTCTGGGAGGACCGTGACGCCACCCTGGCGCACCTCGAACCGCAGCTCGCGCGGGCGGCCGGCACCGGGGCCCGACTGCTCGTACTGACCGAGATGTTCGCGACCGGCTTCTCGATGCGCACGCATCTGACCGCCGAGCCGATCGACGGCCCGACCGCGACCTGGATGCACGAGCAGGCGGCCCACCACGACGTGTGGCTCGCGGGTTCCGTGCCCATCGCGGCACCGGACCCGGACGCGGAGGGCGCGCTCGGGCTGCCCGCCAATGCGCTGCTGCTCGTCGGCCCGGACGGCACCCGGCACCGCTACGACAAGGTGCATCCGTTCAGCTACGCCGGCGAACACGAACGGTTCCGGCCCGGTGACGGGCCCGCGGTCGTCGAGGTGGAGGGGGTCCGGATCGGCCTGTCGGTGTGTTACGACCTGCGCTTCGCCTACGTCTACTGGGACCGTCCCGACGACGTGCACCTCGAGCTGATCGTGGCCAACTGGCCCGAACCACGCCGGCACCACTGGCGCACGCTGTCGCACGCCCGGGCGATCGAGAACCAGGTCTACGTCTGCGCCGTCAACCGGGTCGGGATGGCCGGCGGCAAGCTCAACCACGTCGGCGACAGCATGATCATCGACCCGACCGGTGAGGTCCTGGCCGAGGGCAGGACCGACGAGACGATCCTGCTGGCCGACATCGACCCCGAGCGGGTCACCGCGACCCGCGAGCAGTTCCCGTTCAGTCGGGACCGGCAGCGGTAGGCCCGGCGGCATCAGCGCGCGGTGCCGGGGTCGCGCGCGGTGATGGTTGCGCCTGGTGATGGTTGCGCCTGGTGATGGTTGCGCGTGCATCCATCGCACGAGCCCGCGTCGTTCGCTGGTGCGGTCGACGATCCGACCGACGGGGCGCGGGCGATCCTGCTGCCTCGACGGTCGCGGTCGGTGACGCCGTCGCGTCCCGACCTCCAGGTTGTGCCACCGGGACGACGAAAGACGGTCGTGGCATCGCTCGATCAGCTGCTCAGCAGCACCCTGCTCGCCCGGCTCCAGGAGCTCATCGCCGAGGAGCCGGACGCCGTCGTGTCCCTGATCGACGCCGATCTGTGCCTCGTGTGGGTCGATGAGATCGGAGCGGTGCACACCTACGCGCGCAAGCCCGCCGAGTACGAGGGTCGTCCGGCGGTGTCGTTCGTCGATCCCCTGCGGGCCGTGTCGTTCGCGACGGCGTTGCGGACGGCGCTGGCGGGTGAGACCACGCGATTCGCGGGTCGGGCCAGCGCGGGCGACGGCCGGTGGCTGCAGGTGAGCAGCATCATGTGGCCGACGGTCGACCGCCAGCACGTCGTGACCATCAGTGTGGTCACCGACCCGTCCGGCGCGTCCTGACCCCGCCCGTCGCGTCCTGATCCCGCCCGGTGGGGGGCGTCGGCCCGCCGGCCGGGGCGTCGGAGCCGGCACCGTCGAGCTCGTAGGCTGCCCGGCGTCCCCATCGGTCGACGGAACGGAAGCCACGGTGCAGATCGCGCTGGCCACGGGTGCGCTGCAGGACCCACTGCTCGCGGCCAAGGCGGTGGTCGCCGACGCCGCGCTGGTCGGCGAACTGCAGGCGCGCGGGGCCACGGTCGAGCGGCCGAACTGGCGCGATACGGCCGTCGACTGGTCCTCGTTCGACGCGGTGGTCGTACGCACGACCTGGGACTACCGCGACCACCGGGACGCCTTCGTCGACTGGGCGGCCCGCGTCGAGCAGGTCACGTTGCTGTGCAACCCGGCTGACGTCGTGCGGTGGAACACCCACAAGTCCTACCTGCTGGAACTCGAGGAGCGCGGCGCACCGGTGATCCCCACCGCCTGGCTCGGACAGGGGGACGAGGTCGCGCTCACGGACCTCGCCGCCCTGCGGTCGTGGTCGCGGGTGGTCGTCAAGCCGGCCGTGGGTGCCGGTGGTGCCGGCATCCACGTGGCCGATGTCGGCGATCCCGCCGCCGCGGCGCGGGCCCAGGACCACCTCGATGCCATCCTGCAGCACGGCGACGCCCTCGTGCAGCCCGAACTCGCCAGTGCGAGGACCCACGGCGAGGTCTCGGTCATCGTCATCGAGGGCGAGCCCACGCATGCCGTGCGTGCACGTCCCGCCGCCGGTGCCGACGGCCCGGCCCGCCGTCACGCCACCGTCGAGCTCGAGCCGTTGACGCGGGCGCTCGCCGATCTCGCGACGTGGACCGTCGAGGCGATCGGCACCCGGCTGCTGTACGCCCGCGTCGATCTGCTGGACGACGACCTCGGGGTGCCGCAGCTGGTCGAGTTCGAGGCCACCGAGGCCAACCTGTACCTGGATCTGTCCCAGGACGCCGCGATCAGCCTCGCCGAGGCGGTCCTCGCTCGCGCGGGGTCCTGATGTCCCGACCCCACCCGTCCTGATGTCCCGACCCCACCCGTCCGTCAC
>CAYTLZ010000019.1:12886-14054 GCA_964438785.1 uncultured Actinomycetota bacterium
GTCCTGATGTCCCGACCCCACCCGTCCTGATGTCCCGACCCCACCCGTCCGTCACGGAGACCACCCGATGAGTCTGCTGTTCGAACCCCTGGAGCTGCGCGGTGTGCGGCTGCGCAACCGCATCGGCGTCGCCCCGATGTGCCAGTACTCCGCCACCGACGGGATCCCCGACGACTGGCACCTGGTGCACCTCGCCTCGCGTGCCGTCGGTGGGGCCGGCCTGGTCATGACCGAGGCGACCGCGGTCACCCCCGAGGGACGTATCACCCCGGGCTGTACCGGCATCTACGACGACGGCCAGGCGACGGCGTGGGCCAGGATCGCCGCGGCGATCACCGGACAGGGGGCCGTGGCCGGCATCCAGCTCGCGCATGCGGGACGCAAGGCCTCCACGACCCCGCCGTGGGAGTCGGGGGAGACCTGGCTGGGCGCGGCGGACGGCGGCTGGCCGATCGTCGGTCCGTCGCCGCTGCCCTTCGAGGACGGTGCGATCATCCCCCGGGAGCTGGACGAGGCCGGGATCGCGGCGATCGTCACGGCCTTCGCCGAGGCCGCGCGGCGTGCCGTGGACGTCGGGTTCGAGCTCGTCGAGGTGCACGCCGCCCACGGCTACCTGCTGCACAGCTTCCTCAGCCCGCTGGCCAACGAGCGCACGGACCGCTACGGCGGTGATCGCGACGGGCGGATGCGTCTGGTGTGTGAGGTCACCGCTGCCGTCCGCGCTGCGGTCGGCGAGCAGGTGCCGGTGCTGGTGCGGATCTCGGCGAGCGACTGGGCTCCCGGCGGCTGGGACATCGACGATTCGGTCGTGCTCGCCGAGCGGCTGCGCGAGGTCGGCGCGGACATGATCGACTGCTCGTCGGGTGGTGCGGTCCCGCATGCGACGATCGAGGTCGGCCCGGGCTATCAGGTGCCGTTCGCGGCCCAGATCCGCGCCGAGGCCAACATCCCGACCGCGGCGGTCGGCATGATCACCACACCGGAACAGGCCGAGGACGTGCTGGTCGACGGGGCCGCCGACCTGGTGCTCATCGCCCGCGAGTCGCTGCGTGACCCCTACTTCCCGCTGTACGCGGCCGCCGAACTCGATGCGATGGACGTCGTCGAGGTGCCCCTGCAGTACGCCCGCGGCCTGTCGCGTCGCCGCGGAGGGGCGCCACTCGATTAG
>CAYTLZ010000019.1:14154-27124 GCA_964438785.1 uncultured Actinomycetota bacterium
CTCGATGAGGCGCTTCAGGTGCCACGACTAGCCTCGGCGGGCAGTCCGGCGAGGTGTCGGCGCGCGAACGCCCTGCAGACCACTCCCGCGGAGGGACACCCATGTCCAGGATCGCTGTCACCGGTTCGACCGGCCTCATCGGCGAGGCGCTCATCGCCTCGCTGCAGGGCGAGGGCCACACCATCCAGCGGGTGGTGCGCGACGCCGCCAAGGCCGGCCCCAACGATGTCGTCTGGGACTTGTCCACGCGCACCATCGACGCCGACAAGCTCGAGGGCGTCGACGCGGTCGTCCACCTCGCCGGCGAACCGATCGGCGGCTCGCGGTGGACCGACGAGACCAAGCAGCGCATCCTCGATTCACGGGTGGTCGGCACATCGCTCATGGCCGAGACGCTGGCAGCTCTGACCGACAAGCCCGACGTCTTCGTGTCGTCGTCGGCCATCGGGTACTACGGCGACCGCGGTGACGAGGTCCTGACCGAGGACTCCAGTCACGGCGACGACTTCCTCGCCGAGGTGTGCATCGCCTGGGAGGCCGCCGCGGCCCCCGCCGTCGAGGCCGGCATCCGCACCGTGTTCCCACGCACCGGCGTGGTGATCGCCCAGGACGGCCCGCTGATCGACAAGATCGAGCTGCCCTTCCGACTCGGCGTCGGTGGCAAGGTCGGCTCCGGTGCGCAGTACGTGCCGTGGATCGCGCTGGAGGACGAGGTCGCCGCGCTGCGCTTCCTCATCGACAACGACCTGTCCGGGCCCGTCAACCTCACCGCCCCGGAACCGGTCACCAACCTGGAGCTGACCAAGGCCATCGGTGAGGTCCTCAAGCGACCGACCGTCTTCCCGATCCCGGCGTTCGCCATCAAGGCGCTCTACGGCGAGATGGGGGCCACGCTGGCCACCGTCAGCAACCGGGTGATCCCGCGCCGCCTGCTCGACGCCGGGTTCAGCTTCGCGCACACCGACATCCGCACGGCACTGCGCATCGCGTTGACCAAGGCCGCCTGAGCGTGGATGCCGATGTCGTCGTCGTCGGCGCGGGGCTGGCCGGGCTGACCTGTGCTGCGACGCTGCAGGCGGCCGGTCGCGACGTCCGCGTGCTCGAGGCAGCGGACGGCGTCGGCGGGCGGGTGCGCACCGACCTGGTCGACGGCTATCGGCTCGACCGGGGCTTCCAGGTGCTGCTGACCGGCTATCCGGCCGCGCGGACGTGGTTCGACTATCCGCAGCTGGACCTGCAGGCCTTCTCGCCGGGCGTGCGCATCCGTCGTGGGGGGAAGTTCCACCGCCTGGCCGATCCCTTCCAGGCACCGGTGTCCGCCGCCACCTCGGTGCTGTCACCGATCACGACCATCCCCGACGGGCTCCGGCTGCTGGCGTGGCGACGCTCGGTGCTGGCACCGGCAGGGCAGCAGGTCGCGGCCCGCGGCCAGGTCCCGACCGCGCAGTTGCTCGACGAGCGTGGCTTCTCGGAAGCGATCACGGCGGGGTTCTTCTCGCCGTTCCTCGCGGGGACGTTCTTCGACCCGGAGATGACGACCTCGTCGCGGGTGACGGAGTTGGTGTTCCGGTCGTTCTTCAACGGCGACGTGTCGGTGCCGGCGCTCGGGATGCAGCAGCTGCCCGAACAGCTCGCCGCGCGGCTGCCTGCCGACACGGTCCACCTCGGTGCGCGGGTGACGGCCGTGCGGGACGGGGTCGTCGAGATCGCCGACGGGAACCCGGTCACCGCCGAGCACGTCGTCGTCGCCGTCGAGGGGCCGCAGGCGCTCGAGCTGCTCGGCAGTCGCCTGCCCGGCACGGTCGCGCCCGGCCGGGGGACCATGACGCTGTACTACGTCGCCGATCGCTCGCCGATCGGCGCCCCGGACCTGGTGCTGGACGCCGATCACGAGGGCCCGGTCAACAACGTCGCGGTCATGTCGGACGTCGCGCCGGCCTACGCGCCGGCGGGCGGCCGGGCGCTGGTGTCGGTGTCGCTGGTCGGTGTGCCCGACGAGGACGACGGCGTCGTGGACCGCCGGGTGCGCGCCCACCTGACGGACTGGTATGGCGGCGAGGTGGCGGACTGGCGGCACCTGGCGAGCTACCGCATCCCCTACGCCCAGCCGCGCCAGGACGTCGGTGACCTGCCGACGCTGGCGCGGGAGGTGCGCGTCGCGGACCGGACCTGGGTCTGTGGGGACCACCGCGACACCGCCTCGATCCAGGGTGCGCTGGTGTCGGGCCGGCGCACGGCGCAGGCAGTACTCGCCGCCGCTCGGAACTGATCGCCACAGCACACCAGCTGGCGGCGCTGGGTCCGGTCCCCGGGTCGTGGTGGGTTCGGTGTGCGCGGACGATCGAACGTGATCGGCGCAGCACACCGGCTGGCCGTGCTGGTCGGTGCGGTGTGCTGGGACGGTCGAACGTGATCGCCACAGCACACCAGCTCGGCGGGCCGGGTCCGCGGGCGGGCCGGGTCCGCGGGCGGGCCGGGTCCGTGGGCGGGCCGGGTCCGCGGGCGGCCCGCGTTCGAGGTCGGGGCAGGCCGGGTCCGTGGGCCGCGATCACGGGCAGCGGGCTACCGTCGCGGCCCGACGCGGCCCGGTCGGCTCGAGCCGGCTGCGCCCCGCCAGACCTGCCCGTCCAGCTGCCGCCGGCAGTCGCAAGGAGTTCCACCGTGTCCACACTCGGCCCGTCCACCCGCTCGGTCCACCTGACCGAACAGGTCGATCCCGCCACCCGCTCGGTCGTCCCACCGATCCACGCGAACGCGGCGTTCGCCTACCCGGACGTGGAGACCTGGCGCGCCGTGGCACTCGGTGAGGCCGATGGCCACATCTACTCGCGCAACTCCAACCCCACCACCGACCGGTTCGAGGCCAAGGTCGCGGCACTCGAGCACGCGGACGCGGCCACCAGTTTCACGACCGGCATGGCGGCGATCAGTTCGACGCTGTTCGCGCTGCTCAGCCCCGGCATGCGGGCCATCACGGTCAACGACGCGTACGGCGGCACCTACCTGATGTTCACCGAGCAGCTCACCCGGTTCGGCGTCGAGTGCGTGGTGGTCGACACCAACGACGCCGACGCGCTGGATGCGGAGATCGCCAAGGGTTGCGATCTGCTCTACCTCGAATCGCCCACCAACCCGGCGATCAAGGTCCTGGATCTGGCCCGTCACGCCGCCAACGCCCATGCGGTCGGCGCGACCGTGGTGGTCGACAACACGTTCGCGACGCCGATCAACCAGCAGCCGCTCGCGCTCGGCGCCGACCTGGTCCTGCACTCGGCGACCAAGTTCATCGGCGGGCACGGTGACGTGCTCGGTGGCGTGGTCTGCGGTCCGACCGAGCTGGTCGGTGAGGTGTACGGCTTCCGGGAGATCGTCGGCACCGGGCTCGATGCCCAGGCCGCCTCGCAGATGCTGCGCAGCCTCAAGACGCTGGGCCTTCGCGTGGAACGGCACAACACCAATGCCATGGCCGTCGCGCGCTACCTCGAAGGTCACGACAAGATCGCCGCGGTCGCCTATCCGGGGCTCGAGAGCCACCCGATGCACGAGGTCGCCAAGGCCCAGATGTCGGGCTTCGGTGGCATGCTCGCCTTCGAGATGTCCGGGGGCGAGCCGGCCGTGCGCCAGTTGCTGCCCCAGCTCGATCACGCCTACCTCGCTGCCAACCTCGGGCAGGTCGAGACCATCGTCGGCCCGCCGTCGACCACCAGCCACGTGGAGCTCAGCGACGACGAGCGTCGTGACGCCGGCATCCCCGACGGGCTGGTGCGCTACTCCGCCGGCATCGAGGACCCCGACGACCTGATCGCCGACCTCGAACGTTCGCTCGAGAAGGTCGATGCGTGAGCGCGGTCCAGCTACCGCGGCTGGCCGCCGACGCCGCCACGCTCGATGCGGTCGAGCAGGCCGTGCTCGCCCACATCGACGCCGACCGGGTCGTCGCCCTGACCAGCGCACTGATCGCCGAGCCGTCCCTGTCCGGTGACGAACTCGGCGGCCAGGCGCTCGCCGCCCGGCAGTTCGCCGACGCCGGTCTGGAGGTCGAGACCTTCGACGCCGACCTCGACCGGCTCACGGCGCACGAGGCCTACAGCGCCGAGGTGGAACGCGATCGGGTCCAGGGCGTGCTCGGCCGCACCGGCCACGGCCGCTCGGGCGCGGACGGCGGCGGGTCGCTGCTGATCGACGGGCACATCGACGTCGTGCCGACCGGCGAGCCCGGCGACTGGACCTCACCGCCGTTCGAGCCGCAGGTGCGCGAGGGCAGGCTCTACGGCCGCGGCGCGTGCGACATGAAGGGCGGGCTGGCCGCGGCGATCCACGCGGTCGAGGCGATCCGCGCCGCCGGGGTGGAACTCGCCGGCAGCGTGACGCTCAGCTCGGTCATGGGCGAGGAGGACGGCGGGTCGGGAACCCTCGCCAGTCTGCTGCACGGGGTCACCGCCGACGCGTGCGTCATCCCCGAGCCGACCGACCTGGCGGTCGTGCCGGCCTCCGCCGGTGCCCTGTCGTGGCGCATCAACGTGCCCGGACGCTCCGCCCACGGGTGCCTGCGGGAGGAGGGCGTCAGCGCGATCGAGATGTTCCACGTCGTGCACGACGCCGTGATCGCGCTCGAGGCGCGCCGCAACGAACGCACCACCGATGCACTGTTCAACTGGCTCGACCGGCCCTTCGCCATCTGCGGCGGCCGCATCGTGGGTGGCGACTGGCCGTCGTCCGAGGCCGACTGGCTGCACTGGGAGGGACGCTACGGCGTCGCGCCCGGTGAGGACCTGGCTACGGCCCGCGCGGAGTTCGAGGCGGCGATCGCCGAGGCGTGCCACGGTCATCCGTGGCTCGGGGACCACCCGGCGACGGTGACGTGGTGGGGCGGGCAGTTCCTGCCGGGCGCGACCGCACTGGATGCGCCCATCGTCGGCACCATGCGCGCCGCCACGACGGCGGTCGGGGGCGGTGAGCCGCTGGTGCGTGGGATGCCCTACGGCTGCGACCTCGGCCTGACGCTCGGGGTCGGCGGGATCCCCACGGTCGTGTTCGGACCCGGCGATGTTCGTCACGCGCACACCGTCGACGAGTTCGTCCCCGTCGACCAGCTCGAGGCCGTCGCGCGCGTGCTGGCGGTCACGATCCTGCGTTCCTGCGGCGTCGCGGCCTGAATGCCGACGGTGCACGCGTGAGCGGTGTGGTGGCACACCGATGCGCCGCTGTCCCCGACGGGCCCCGCTGACGTACCCTGCAGGGTCTTCGGGGGAGGACACGACCAGGACCGATGATGCTGGACCAGCAGGCGATCTCCGGACCGATCGGGTCCCTGGTGCGCTCACGTTGGCTGGCACCGACGGTGGCGCTGTCGTATCTGTTCTTCTCCCGGTTGCTGCCCATCCTGACCGGGGACGATTTCCAGGGGCCCACCTTCTGGCCCGCCGCCGGCATCAGTCTGGCGGCGCTGCTGTTGACCCCCGGTCGGCGCTGGCCGGCCATCCTGGTCGCCGTGTTCATCGCCGAGTTCGTGAACAACTCCCTGTGGGACACCCCGGTGACGGCGGACCTCGGGTGGGCCGTGGCGAACGTGACCGGCCCCTGGCTGGGTGCCTACCTCCTGCGGCGCGTGCGCCGTGACTTCGGCCTGACGGACGCCCGACAGCTGGGGTTGTTCCTGGTGCTGGCCGCTGTCATCGGTGCGGGAGCCGCCGCCACCATCGGCGGGTTCACCGGAGTGCTGTTCTGGGAGTGGGCACCATCGGCGGTCGTGTCCTGGTGGGTCGGCGACGCGCTCGGCATGCTGGTCATCGCACCGGTGTTCCTCGCCGCGGCCTCCCCGCGGCTCCGCCCGTTCCATCCGGTCGACGTGCCGGTCATGGTCGTGACCATCGCCGCGGCGACGCTGGTCGGCATCAACGGACTCGACAGCCCCATCGACGCCATGCTGCCCACCATGGTGATCCCACCCGTCGTCTGGGCCGCCGTGCGCTACGGCCTGCGCGGAGCCGCCCCCGCGGTCGCGATCGTCGGGCTGCTCGGCGGATGGTCGCGGCCGCTGGGACAGGGCCCCTTCGGCGCGGACACGGCCGTGAGTGCCGATCTGTTGTTCCACGTCTATCTCGCCGTGGTGGCGATCACGGCGCTGGTGGTCGCCGCGTTGGTCGCGAACCTGACGGAGCGGGCCGCCGCCCAACGGGCCGAACAGCGTCGCCGGCACCAGGAGGCATCACTGGCCGCGCTCGGTAGCCACCTGCTGGAGGCCAACACGGTCGACGAGGTGTCCGGGGTGCTCCGGGCCACGGTGTGCACCATCGTCGCCGAATCGACCGCGGGTACCGACGACGACTTCGCGGTGGCACCCGGGGCGGTCCCCGCCACGGAGGATCCCGTCGATCCGTGGGCACCGCTCGAGGCGCACGGGGCCTCCATCGACATCGAGTCGCTCCGGGCCGGGTTCGACGTGCGTGGCAGTGCGGTGTTCCTGGTCGCCAGCGCGGCCTCGTCGGCGGCGAGCGCACTCGATCGGCTCGCGCAACGAGCGGCGTTGGCCGAGCGGGCGGACGAACTCGAACGGACCAACGAGCAGCTGGCCCGGGCCATCGCCTTCCGGGACGAGCTCGCGTCGCTGGTCAGCCACGAACTGCGCAGTCCGCTGACCCCGATCCTGGGTTTCGCGGATGTGCTGCGGGGCGTGAACGGCAGCTATCCCGATCCCGTCCAGCGCGATCAGGCCATCGCCTCCATCGAGCGCAATGCCCGGCGCATGCTGAGCGTGATCGACGAGTTGCTGCTCTCCGCGCGCGCGGTCGCCGGTGAACTGGTCGTGAGCCCGCAGCCGACCGACGTCGCCGGCACGATCCGTGCGGTGCTCGACCAGCAGCCCGGTGGCACGGACATCGGCCTCGAGGTCCGGCAGTCGGTGGTGGCACTGGTCGAACCGAGCCACCTCGGTCAGGCGGTCTGGAACCTCGTCGCCAATGCCCAGGCCCATGGGCAGCCACCGATCGTGGTCCGCATCGGGGCGGCTGGCGATGACGAGGTGGTGATCGAGGTCATCGATCACGGTCCCGGCGTCGATCCGGAACTCGTCGACGTGCTGTTCGACCGCTTCACCCGGACCGACGACCCGTCGACCGGCGAGCACATCGGGCTCGGTCTGTCGGTCGTCGATCTGCTGGTCCGGGCGAACGACGGTTCGGTGCGCTACGAGCCATCGCCCGGGGGGCGGCAGAACCGGTTCGTCCTACGGCTACCGCGGGCCCGGCCCGCGACGCCGACGGCCACGGACCCGGCGGACGCCGACCCGCACGGCTCCGGTGCCCCGGCCCCCGGTGCCACGGCCCCCGGCGCGCAGGTCATCGTGGACGGCACTGGTCGGATGGCACCGTTCCTGTCAGGATGAACCCGAAAGCAGCCACCTCGGGAGCGCCGCATGGGAACCAGGGTCCGTGAACTGATCGGCCACAAGGGGGACCGGGTGGTCACCATCGCCCGCGGCACCTCGATCGCGGGAGCGGTGGAGCTCCTCGCCCGGCACGGCATCGGCGCGTTGGTCGTCGCGGACGACGGGCGGACCATCGAGGGGGTGCTCTCCGAGCGCGACGTGGTCCGCCACCTTGCTGCCGAGGGACCTGCGGCACTCGAGCGCGACGTCGCGGGCGTCATGACCACCGACGTGGAGACCTGTGGCTGGGAGACCACGACCGACGAGCTGGTCGTGCTCATGACCGAACGACGTTTCCGCCACGTCCCCGTCATCGATGACGGTGCGTTGGTCGCCATCGTGTCGATCGGCGACGTCGTGCGGGCCCGGATGGACGATCTGGTGGCCGAACGCGACGAGCTGCAGGCCTACGTGGCCGGCAGCTACTGAGCGACCGGATTCGCGCGGAGCCAGTCCAGCACCTCGCGCGCATGTCCCTCCGGCTGGGCGACCGGATGGAAGACGTGCTCGATGGCCCCGGCGTGCGCGATGAGGGTCAGCCGCTCGTAGCGTTCCACGCCGTCCTGCGCGGTGAAGGTCGGCAGCTGCAGCGCGTCGCGCAGCGCGAGGGTGGCGTCCGACAGCAGCGGGAAGGTCAGGGCCAGGCGCTCCGCCGCCTCGCGCTGGTCGGCCCCCGACTGGGCGGAGACGCCGACCACCTCGGCTCCGAGCACCCGGAGCTCCGCGTGGTGGTCCCGGAAGCTGCAGGCCTCGGGCGTGCACCCGCGCGCGCCGGGAATCGTGTCCCAGTCGCCCGGGAGGTCGACGCCGGGCGTGGCCGTCATCGGGTAGAGGTAGATCACCGCCCGCGGGGCCCCGAGTGCCGTCAACACCCGTGTCGTCCCGTCGGTCGCGTCCAGGGTGAGCGCCGGGAGGGGTCGGCCGGGCAGGTGATCGGCACGACCGGCGTCGCGGGGGACCGGACGGTCGTCCGGCGAGGCGTCGTCAGCCATGGCGTCCACTTCCGCTGGTCCCGGGTGCGTGCGCAGCCCCGGCACCGAGCCTATGCACCGGCGGGGGTGGCTAGCCCGCCAGCTCGCGCGCCCGCACGAACACGTCGTCGAGCATGTCCTCGGTCAGCCGCCCGGTGAAGGTGTTGTGCTGGCTGACGTGGTAACTGCCGAGCAGCGTGCGGCCGTCGGGCAGCGTGGTCGATGCGCCGTGCCCGAACCTCGGTTTGCGACCGTCCCAGCCCGTGAAGGCCAGCGCGCCGGCCCAGGCGAACGCACCGAGCGCGACGATCACCCGCCAGGGCAGCAGCTCGAGCTCGGCGCGCAGAAACGGTGCGCACCGGTCGCGTTCGTCGGTGGTGGGCTTGTTCTGCGGCGGCGCACAACGCACCGGGGCCGTGATCCACACGTCGTCGAGCTCCAGGCCGTCGTCACGACCCGTCGCCGTCGGCTGGTTGGCGTACCCCGTGCGGTGCAGGGCGGCGTAGAGCCAGTCGCCCGACCGGTCGCCGGTGAACATCCGCCCGGTGCGGTTCGCGCCGTGGGCCGCCGGGGCGAGGCCGAGCACGATGATGCGTGCCCCACGGTCGCCGAACCCGGGGACCGCCCGCCCCCAGTAGTCCTCGTCGGCGTACGCCGCGCGCTTCTCGCGGGCGACCTGTTCGCGCCAGGTGACCAGCCGCGGGCAGGCCCGGCAGTCGATGACCGCCCGGCTGACCGCATCCACGTCGTCGAAGTCCATGCCGGCGGACGCTACCCGGACCATGACCGGCCGTTCGTTGTCGTGCAACGCGACCAGGCATCGTGTTTCACGACAACGAACGCCGCGAGACCCGGGTGCCCCGCGTGCGACGCATGGTCGGCGAGCCCGCGGACTCGCGGCGAGTGGCCCGCGTATGTCAGGCTCTGCGCGGTGCGGCCCGGCTCGTGGGCCGCGGGGAGCGGGAGCGGCTGTGGCGGTGGGAGCGACGGACGTGGTGGGCACGACGGACGTGGCGGGCACGACGGCCGCGGTGACCCGGGTGCGGGTGGCCATCATCGGAGCCGGGTTCGCGGGCATGGCGGCGGCCATCCGCTGCGCCCAGGCCGGCGTGGACGACGTGCTGGTGCTCGAGGCCGGCGACGACGTCGGGGGCACCTGGCGGGACAACACCTACCCCGGCGCGGCCTGCGACATCCGGGTGGCGCTGTACTCGTTGTCGTTCGCGCCCAAGGCCGACTGGAGTCGGCGCTACCCCGCCCAGCCGGAGATCCAGGCCTACCTGCGTGAGGTCGCCGACCGGGCCGGCCTGCATCACGTGCTGCGGACGCGGACGACCGTCACCCACGCCCGGTTCGACGCGGCAGCCGCCACCTGGACGCTGACCACCGCGACGGGGGATCGGATCGTCGCCGACGTCGTGGTGCTCGGTATCGGCGGACTGCGGGTGCCCGCCTACCCGAACGTGCCCGGCCGCGAGGACTTCGCCGGACCGCAGTTCCACACCGCCCGCTACGACCACGACGTCGATCTCACCAACAAGCGGGTCGGCGTCATCGGCACCGGCGCGAGCGCCGCGCAGCTCGTGCCGGCGCTGGCCGGCACCCCCGCCGCGCTGCACGTCGTGCAACGCACCGCGCCGTGGATCATCCCCCGCGGCGACGCCGAGCGACCCGCGTGGGTCAGGACCGCGGCGGCCCGCGTCCCCGGCTGGCGGGAGGCCGAACGGCTGCGGGTCTACCTCAACAACGAGGCCCGGATCATCGGCTTCCGGGACGGCAACCCGATCCGGCGGATCTTCGAGAGCCGCGCGCACGGCCATCGCCGCGCGCAGGTCACCGATCCGCAGCTGCGTGCGGCCCTGCGCCCGACGACCCCGATCGGCTGCAAACGCGTCGTGATCTCCGACGACTACTACCCGGCCCTGATGCGCGACGACGTGCACCTGCACCCCCAGGCGGTTCAGCGCATCACCGCCGACGGGCTGGTGCTGGCCGACGGCACGCACGTGGCGCTCGACGTGCTCATCCACGCCACCGGATTCCAGGTCGAACACCAACTGGCCCCGCTGACCATCGAGGGCCGTGACGGCCGCCGGCTCGGGGGCACCGACGACGACCGGCCCCGCACCCACCTCGGCGTCAGCTATCCGGGGTTCCCGAACCTGTTCCAGCTGCTCGGACCCAACACCGCGCTCGGGCACAACTCGGTGGTGGTGATGATCGAGGCCCAGGTCGAGCACGTGGTCTCCGCGCTGCAGCTGCTCGACCGCGCCGACGTCCGGGCCGTCGAGCCCCGCGTCGAGGCGGCGGACGCCTACCTCGCCGAGGTGGATGCCCGCCACGAGGGATCGGTGTGGGCGGGGTGTCGCAGCTGGTACCTCGACGACCAGGGGCGCAACATCGCGCTGTGGCCCGGGTCCAGCATCACCTACCGACGGCGGGTCCGGCGGCTCGATCCGGCGGATCACCACCTGCTCGCCTGAGTCCACCCCGGGCCGACCCCGCGGCGTGCCGTCGGTGCACACCTGGCCGTCCGGTCGGGTGGCGACCTGCGAAGCTCCGCATGGCGCACCCCCCGAGCGTCCCGATGGAGTGGTTGATGGCGACCTGGCAGATCTGGCTGAGCGGACTCGGTGCCGCGAGCGTCCTGATGGTCGTGACCTGGGTCGCCAGTGTCATCCAGCGCGACGCCAGCGTCGTCGACCGGGTCTGGGGTCTGGCGTTCGTGACCACCGCCTGGACCTACGCGATCGTGGCCGACGTCTGGACGCCCCGGACGTGGCTGCTGCTCGCGCTCGTGACCGTGTGGGGCCTGCGACTGTCGATCTACATCACCTGGCGCAACTGGGGCGACGGCGAGGACAAGCGCTACGTCCAGATGCGCGAACGCAATCCCGACACGTTCGTCGCCCGCAGCCTGGTCACCATCTTCCTGCTGCAGGGCGTGCTGGCCTGGCTGATCAGCCTGCCGTTGCTCGTCGCGACCGCCTACGACGCCCCCGCGGGACTGATCTGGCTCGACTACCTCGGTGCCGCGGTGTTCGCGGTCGGGCTCTACTTCGAGGCGGTGGGGGACTGGCAGCTGCAGCGGTTCCTGGCCGACCCCGCGAACAAGGGCAAGGTCATGGACCGGGGGCTGTGGCGCTACACCCGCCACCCGAACTACTTCGGGGACACGACCGTCTGGTGGGGCTTCTTCCTGATCGCGCTCGCCACGGGTGCCTGGTGGACCGCCGCCGGGTCCGCGCTGATGACGTTCCTGATCGTGCGGGTCTCCGGGGTGGCGCTGACCGACAAGAACATGTCCTCGGGCGGATCGAGCCGCGAGGGCTACGACGAGTACGTGCGGCGCACCAACGCGTTCATCCCCGCGCCGCCCAAGGACTGACCGACGCCGCTCACATGCCGTTGCGGTGGATCCGCTCGGGCGTGATGCACAGCAGCGCCCGCTCGGACTCGATCGCCCGGGGGTAGGTCCTGCCGAGGTAGCGCTGCGCGCAGGCCTCGATGTGCTCCCGGGCCGGCTCGCCGGTGATGATGTCGGTCACCCGACCGCGAACCCCGGCGTAGCGGTAGGCGTCGTCGACGTCCCAGATGGTCACCGTCACCCGGGGATCGGCATCGACGTTGCGGAACGTCGCCCGGTGGACCCCGGTGTTGATCAGGACGTGATCCTCGTCGGCGTCCACCCACATGAGGTGGGTCTGGGGCTGTCCGTCGGCGAACAGCGTCGTGAAGGCCGCGAAGTTCCGGCCGGTCGCCCACGTGCCGTTGGGTACGGTCGTGGGGTGGAGCGGGCGGATCGGGCACGACGAGGACGGTGACGTGAGCGCAACCGACGTGGTCGAGGATGGTGTCGCCGACCGGTTCCTGTTGGATCGCGCGACCTGGGACATCCTCGTCGAGCGGGCCTGGTCGGACTTCCCCTACGAGGTCTGCGGCCTGCTCGGGATCCGCCCGGACGGCTCGATCGAGCACTTTCCGATCGACAACGCCGAGCGGTCCATGACCTACTACGTCATGGACGGACGCCAGCTGCTGCGGGCGATGCGCACGATCGAGGACGAGGAGTGGCAGGTCGCCATCTACCACTCGCACACCCACACCCAGGCGTATCCCTCGGCCACCGACATCCGGCTGGCCGCCTATCCGGAGGCCACCTACCTCATCGTCACGCTGCAGGACCGCGACGCGCCGGACATCCGCGCCTTCCGCATCCTCGACGGTGAGGTCATCGAACGCCCGGTCGCCATCCGCGACGAACAGGTCGCCTGAATGCTCGCGTCATGATCTGGGCCCCCGCCGCCGCGCTCGCCCGGAAGGTCGCCGTCCCGATCGCCATCGAGGCGGCGCGCCAGGTCGACCGCCAGCTGCGCCCGCACATCCTGGCGTACCGATTCGCGCGGGACATCAACGGCCACGTCGCCCGCTGGAGCAGTGAGAAGGGGCCCCACTTCGTGGTCTTCTCGACCGTCCACGGGTCGATGGTGCGGTCCTTCCCGCCGCTGCCCGCCGGCGAGGCCGAGCTGCTGCACACCGAACTCGACCGCAGCCTGCTGCGCCATCATGCGGA
>CAYTLZ010000019.1:27224-28784 GCA_964438785.1 uncultured Actinomycetota bacterium
GCGGCTGACACCAGGCACTCTCAGGACACGGCCGCGCGCAACCGGTCGGCCAGATCGCCCCGGCGTTCGACCACCACCGCATCGAGGTCGAGCCAGGCGGCCATCGCGGTGAGCTCGGCGGCCAGCGCACCCGTCACCTCGACGCGGTCGACCTCCGGTTCGGCGAACGCGGCCCGCACCAGCAGGCGGCGCGCGTGGCGGTCGGCCTTGAGATCGACCCGCGCGACGAACCGGTCGCGCAGCAGCAGCGGTAGGACGTAGTAGCCGTGGACGCGTTTCGCGGCCGGGACGTAGATCTCGATGCGGTAGTGGAAGTCGAACAGCCGCTCGGTGCGGTCCCGGAACCACATCACCGGATCGAATGGGGACACCAGCGTGGCGGCGTCCAGCTCGCGGGGTGCGCTCGCGTCCGGATCGAGGTAGACGGGTTCGTCGCCCCATCCCGCCACCCGGACCTCGCGGAGCCACCCCTCGGCGGCGAGCTCGGCCAGGATGCGGCGGGCGGGACGGATCGCCTGCCGGTGGTGGTCGGCCAGGTCCGTTGCGGTCCCCAGTCCGTGGGCCCGCGCGGCGATCAGCAGCAGGCGTCGGCGGGCGTCGTCGATCGCCGGCGGTCGCGTGGCGAGGACGTCGGCCGGCAGCACCCGTTCGGTCAGGTCGTAGACCGTGACGAAGTTGCGGGTGCGGTGGTGCACGGCGAGTTCGCCGCCGAGGAAGAGCTGCTGCAGCGCCCGTTTGCCCCGCGGGTTGCCCCACCAGGGCCCGGTCCGCCCGCCGGCGTCGATCAGGTCGGTGACGCTCGTCGGACCCGCCTCGGTCACCTCGTCGTGGATGCGGGCCAGCAGGCCCGGATGCTCGCGTTCGAACGCCGCACGGCGCTCGCCCGTCCGGAACGCCTCGCGCCGGTGGTGCAGCAACGGCCAGTGGGCGACCGGCGTCAGCGAGGCGACGTGCGCCCACCCCTCGGTGAGTTCACCGCTGTGCCACAGCTGGCGGTCCCGGGCGGCGTGGTCGTGGAGCCCGAGTCGGGACCAGAACGGCAGGGCGTGGGCCCGCGCGAGCACGTTCACGCTGTCGAGCTGCACGATCCCGAGTCGGTCGGTCACCGCGCGTAGATGCCGCACGTCGCGGCGGATCGCCGGATCGGGTCGCCCGTCGGCGAGACCCGACGCCCGCAGGGCGATCCGCCGCGCCCGGGCGACCGGGATGGTCTGCATCGCGTCCCTCCCCGCGGTGGCGCGGCGGACGGTAGCGGGCAGCCGTGCGCCAGCGCCCACCCGTGCACCAGCGCCCCGTGGTCGGGAAGGAACCCCGCTGCGGCGACGTTGTGCGGGTGGTGACGGCTCACCGTGCCGGTCGCCGTGGTGAGGGACGTGTGACCCACACGGCTACCCTCGCGACACGTCGGTAGGCATCCTCCGACCCGCGTGGCGACCCGTCCCCCTCTCCGCCCGCACCCCTGTCAGCATCGTTCCCACCCGTGAGTGAGGTTGTCGTCATGGCCCTTGTCCGCATCCCGACCGTCCTGCGCACGCACACCGATGGCGAGGCGAAGGTCGC
>CAYTLZ010000020.1:0-2279 GCA_964438785.1 uncultured Actinomycetota bacterium
CGGACAGCGGTGCACCCTGGAGGTGTCCACCGCCAAGCTGTTCGCCACCGAGGCGTCGGTGCGGTGCGCCGACCGGGCCGTGCAGGTGCACGGCGGGTACGGCTACATCGACGAGTACCCGGTGCAGCGGCTACTGCGCGACGCGCGGGTCACCACGCTCTACGAGGGCACCAGCCAGGTCCAGCACCTGATCATCGGGCGTCTGCTCACCGGCGAGAACGCCTTCTAGACGCGCTGGCCGTCAGTGCAGATCCGGCAGCACCGCCGCCGCGAGCAGTTCCAGTGACGTCATGTCGTCGAGGGCCGCGCTCTTGGCCCGGAACGTCCGGATGCCGACATACGAGCAGTTCCATTCGGTGGCGTGCCGGGCGACCACCTCGAGGGTCCGCGGGCCCTTGCCGCCCATGACGAGCATCGGCGTCGCGGTCGGCGGTCGGGGATGGAACTCGGCCCGCTCGGGGGTCAGATGCGCGCCGGCGTGGTCGGCCGGCTCGCCGCTCCACAGCGCGTGGATCACCGCGGCGGCCTCGTCGAGCAGGTCGAGCCGACGGGCGTAGGCCGGGTAGTCGAGCCCGACCATCGCGTGTTCGTCGGCGTTCCAGCCCGCGCCGATACCGAGGTCGAAACGTCCGCCGCTGAGCCGGTCGAGATCCATGGCCATCTTGGCGGTCAGCGCCGGCCGCGGGGGGCGACCCCACCGTTCGACCCTAGCGGGCACCCGATGCGGCACCCGGCCGCAGCTACGCTGCCGTGGCGACAGGGAGGCGGCGTTGAGCGGCTTCGATCTGCACACGCACACCATGTTCTCGGACGGGACGACCACGCCCGAGGACAACGTCACGCTCGCGCTCGAACGCGGACTCGAGGGCATCGGCGTCACCGACCACGACACGACCGCGCCGTTCGAGCGGGCACGTGCCGCGGCGGACGGCACCGGGCTCGAGGTCGTGCTCGGCACGGAGTTCTCCGCCGAGCACCGGGGCCGGTCCGTGCACGTGCTCGGCTACTGGGTCGACCCCGGCTACGCACCGCTGAGCGACGAGCTCGAGCGATTGCGCGACGAGCGGACCGACCGGGCGCGGCGGATCGTGGCGCGTTTCAACGAGCTCGACATCGCGATCACCTTCGCACGCGTGCAGGAGATCGCGGGCGGGGCCCCGATCGGCCGCCCCCACATCGCGCAGGCCGTCGTCGAGTCGGGTGCGTGCGCCGACAACCGCGAGGTGTTCGACCGCTACCTCGCCGACGGCGGACCCGCCTACGTGGAGAAGCACGCCGTGGATCCGGTCCGTGCCGTCGAGCTGCTCGTCGCGGCCGGTGGGGTGACGGTGCTGGCCCACCCCGGGCTGTACGGCGACGACGACGCCGGGCTCGACGAGGACGTCGTCGAGGCGATGGCCGCGGTCGGGCTCGCCGGCATCGAGGCGGACCATCCCGACCACCCCGATGGGCAGCGACGTCGCTACCGCGATCTGGCCGGGCGGCTGGGGCTGCAGGTGACGGCCGGCTCCGACTACCACGGCGAGGCCAAGACCAACGAGCTGGGGTCGGCCACCACGTCCCGCGAGGTCGTGGAGCGGCTGCGAACCTGGCGACGGGCCTGACGCGAACCGTCGCCGGTGCGTGTGGCGGGGGGCGATACCGGTGCCGGACTGGCCGTTCGGCCGGTGGTCGAACGGACAGGCCGGTCGACGGCATTCGCGGCACCCGCAGCCCGCTGTGGTGCGTCAGTATGGGCGACTAGCGTGCTCGGTCCGACGCCGGCGTGTGCCGGTCCCGGGCTATGCGACAACGAAGGAGTCGCCGTGGAGGTCCAGAAGGCCCAGAAGATCGTTCCGGTCCCGACGCTGCACTTCAGTGAAGGTGCCCTGGCGGGCCGTGTCGTGCGTCTCGATCACGACGTCGCCACCCTCGGGCGGCGCGAGGACAACGCCTACGTGATCCCGGACCCGCGGGTCTCGCGGGTGCACGCCGAGATCCGCAAGGAGACCTCGGCGATCATCATCACGGATCTGGGCTCGAGCGCCGGGACCAAGGTCAACGGCCAGGACGTCGACGGTCCCAAGGTCATCCGCCACGGCGACAAGATCAGCTTCGGCCCGGTCACCGCCACCTTCGAGGACCCGGCGGCCGCCGCCGAGGCCGAGGACGCCACCATGGTGTTCGACGTCCCGAAGGTGGAGACCGGCCCGCACCTCTCCCCGCGGCAGCAGCAGGTGCTGGAGCTGATGGCGGAGGGCATGACCAACTCGGAGATCGGCGAACAGCTCGGCGTGACC
>CAYTLZ010000020.1:2289-18100 GCA_964438785.1 uncultured Actinomycetota bacterium
CGAACGCACCGTCAAGGCCTCCGCCCAGGAGCTCTACGACAAGCTCGGGGTCCGCAACCGCGCCGGTGCCGTCGCCGAGGCCGCGAAACTCGGCCTGCTCTGATGCGTCGCCCCGGCTCCGGCCCGCGACGGGGGCTGGAGGTGAACCATGGATGTGCTGCGCGATCTCGACCTGGCCCTGGCGATCCAGGCGTTCGTCACGCTGACGGTGATCATGGATCCGCTCGGCAACGTGCCCGTGTTCCTGGGGTTGACGCCCGGCGAGGACCGGGCCACCCGGCGACGGATCGCGCGCTCCGCGATGCTGGCCGCGGCGGGCATCGTCTACCTGTTCGCGGTGTTCGGCACCCAGATCCTCGCCAGCCTGTCCATCGGGCTCCCGGCACTGCAGGTGGCGGGCGGCGTGGTGCTGTTCCTGACCGCCCTGGCCATGCTGCGCGGTGAGGACCTGATGCCCGACCGGGCCGAGGGCGTCAACGTCGCGATCGTGCCGCTCGGGGTGCCGCTGGTCGCCGGTCCGGGTGCCATCAGCGCCGCGATGGTGTTCATGTCGGACGGCAACGGTCGCACGCTGTCGCTCGGGCCGCAGCTGTCGGTCGGCCTGGCGATCGCCGCCACGCTGATCGTGACGTGGTTGGCGCTGCGCTATGCCGAGCTGCTCGAACGGCTGCTGGGTGCCAACGGCATCCACCTGGTCACCCGGGTGATGGGCATGCTGCTGGTCGCCATCTCCGTGGAGCTCGTCGCGACGGCGATCCAGGCCTACGTCGCCGGGGCGTCCGCCCTGCCCGGCTGAGCCGGGGCCGGAGGACGGTCGCCCGCCGGGCGGTCGATCGGCCGGACCGCTCGCGCAGCCGTCGCTGCCGGACCGCTGATCGGCCGGGCCCGCTCGGCCACATCCCGGCTCGGTCGCCCGCGACGGCATCGCTACGCTGCACCGTCGGCTCCCCGCTCCCGCCAGAAGGTGGTCCCTCGTGACGGCGACCGTGTACGCGGTGGCGAATCAGAAGGGTGGCGTGGGCAAGACCACGACCACCCTGAACGTGGCCGCCGCCATGGCCGAACTCGGGCAGGCCGTGCTGGTCGTGGATCTCGATCCGCAGGGTTGCGCCACCTTCTCGCTGGGCTACGACCCGGATGTCACCGAACCGTCGCTGAACGACACCGTCATCGGCCGCTCGACGCTCGCGGAGACGGTCATCCAGCACGGCGAGGTGGACGTCGTCCCGGCCAACATCGATCTGGCCGGGGCCGAGGTGACCCTGCTGTCCCGGACGGGTCGCGAGTACCTGCTGCGTGGTGAGCTGGCGGATCTGCTGGACAGCTACGACGCGGTGCTGATCGACTGTGCGCCGTCACTGGGGGTCCTGACGATCAACGGTCTGACGGCCGCGGACCAGGTCGTGATCCCGGTGCAGTGCGAGACGCTGTCGCACCGGGGCGTGTCCCAGCTGCTCGACACCATCGGTGACGTGCGCCGGCTCACCAACCGGTCGCTGGAGGTCCGGGGCCTGATCGCGACGATGTTCGACGGTCGGACCCGGCATGCCCGGGAGGTGCTGCAGGACCTGATCGCGCGCTACGAGCTGCCGCTGATCGGGCCGCCGGTGCGCAAGTCGATCCGGTTCGCGGAGTCGGCGACGGGCGGCACGACGCTCATCGGTGCCGGGACCAACGTGCCGGGGGCCTCGGCGTACCGGGCCATCGCCCGGGAACTGCTCGGTCTCCCCGTGGACGAGGGGCTGCTGGAAGCCGCCGGGTGGACGCTCGAGCAACGCGACGACGCGCTCGGACTGTCGACCGCGACGCCGTCGTGAGCGGTACCGCACGGCCGCCGGCGGGTCGGCCGGCCGATCCCGTGGCCGGCGGGTCCGCCGGCCCGAGACCGCACGACCGCTTCGACCGCATCGCGGTGCGGCGGGAGCGTCCACGTGACGGTCTGGGCAAGGAGGCGCTGTACTCCACCGCTCCGACGGCCGCCCCGACCACCCAGGTCGAACTGCGGTGCACGCGCTGCGACGTGCCGTTCGGGCTGTCGGTCGTCGCGATGGCCAAGCTGGTACTGCGCCCGTTCGTCTGGGACCCGATCCGGGGCCGACTGTGGACCCGGTGCCCGGCGTGCGAACGCCGGGCGTGGCTGACCGTGCGGACCGGGCAGGCACTGCGTGTGCTGCTGGACCGCCGGCCCTGAACCGGTCGGGTCAGGACTGAGCCGACCGGGTGCGACCCCGGGCGTCGATGGACCGCGGGCCGGTCGTGGCCGGCCGCACGTTCAGGGCAGGTGCTCGACCTTCACGCGTCGTGCGAGCTGGGGCTCACCGTCACCGCGGGCATCCTCGCCGCGCTTCGACAGTCGGACCGTCGGGTCCTGGTCCCGGCTGGAACCCTGGTCGCGCTGGTTGCCACCGGACGGGCCGCCGCGCTGCTGGCCGCCGGAGCGATTCCCGCTGGAGCGGTTGCCCCCGGAGCGGTTGCCCCCGGAGCGGCTGTTGCCGCCCGAGCGGTTGT
Source organism: uncultured Actinomycetota bacterium (assembly GCA_964438785.1). Lineage (GTDB taxonomy): Bacteria > Actinomycetota > Nitriliruptoria > Nitriliruptorales > Nitriliruptoraceae > PWLR01. The sequence goes on from CAYTLZ010000020.1 coordinate 4,798, forward strand.
TCCCGCCGGAGCGGTTGTTCCCGCCCGAGCGGTTGTTGCCCGACTGCCCGCCGCGGGCGTCGCCCGACCGGCCGCCCTTCGTGCCGCTGCCACCGTCCGACCGTCGATCGTCCGTGCCGGTCGATCCAGCGGATCCACGCGCGGAACCGCCGTTGCCGTCACGACCGCCGCCGGCACCGCCGGCATCACCGTCGGCGCTCTGCTTGCCGCCCTCGGAGGACGACCGGCTCCGGCTCTGCCGGTTGCGGCCGCCGCGTGCCCGCTGACGGGAACCGGATGACGCATCGCCGTCCGAGGAGTCACGTGCGTTCGTCGCGGTGTCGTCGGGCCCCTGGTTCCGATTCCTGGCTGCGGCCCCGCCCCGGGCCCGGGTCCGCCCGGAGCTGTTGCCCGAGCCCGTCGTCCGGTTCGCGCCCGCATCGGAGGAGCCGGAGTCCGTCGACGTCGTGTCGTCCCCGCGCGCGCCGCCGCTGCCACCCGTGGTGCCACGGTCGGAGCCCGATGGCCGGCCGTCGGCCGAGCGCGTCCGGGTGCGGGTCCGTGTCCGCGTGCGGGTCGGGCTGCTCGACGACGGGCTGCTCGAGGTCGCGGTGCGCTCGTCACGGGGGGCGTCCCCGCCGCCCCCACGTGCGCCCTCGTCACCCGACGAACGTGCGCCGGACCCGCCGGAGGAGCGTGTCGCCGGACGGCTGTCGTGCTCGCCGCCCCGACCCTCACGGGCGCGCCCGCTCTTGGGCTTGCCGTCGCTGGAGGGGCTGCGGCGGCCGGAACCGGAGCCTGCGCTCGCGTCGCCGCCCGTTGCGTCGCCGCCCTTGGAACCGCCACGGGTGTCGTCCCCTGAGCCGCTCTTCGCGCTGCTGTCCTTCGCGCTGCTGTCCTTCGCGCTGCTGTCCTTCGCACCGCCGCGCTTGGCGCTGCCGCCCTTGGAACCACCGCCCTTGGAGCCGCCGCCCTTGGAGCTGCGGCCCTTCGCCTCACTGCCCTTGGACGTGTCCCGCCGACCGCCGGCACCCCGGGGGCCGTCCTTGCCGCCGCCGACGTTGGTGAGGTGCTCCCAGGGCTTCTCGGCCGGCAGGGTGAACAGCTCCTCGAGCACCGGGGAGGTGGAGAAGACCTGGTGCACCTCGGCGTCGGTCGCCTCGACCTTCTTGCGGATCACGTTGAGACGGTCGATCTCGTTGAACTCCGCGAACGTGATCGCGACGCCGGCCTCACCGGCGCGGGCGGTCCGCCCGATGCGGTGCAGGTACATCTTCTCGTCGTCGGGGCAGTCGTAGTTGACGACGTGGGTGACGCCCGAGACATCCAGCCCGCGCGCCGCGACCTCGGTGCACACCAGCACGGTGGCCTTGCCCTCACGGAACCGGTCGAGGTTCTTCTCGCGGGTCGACTGGCGCAGATCGCCGTGGATCGCGATCGCCGGGATCCGGAGTTCCTCGAGGTCGTTGACCAGCCGGTCGGCCATGTGCTTGGTGCGGACGAACACGTAGACGCCGCCACGGTTCTCGTCCTGCAGGATCCGGGCGAGCAGCCGCGGCTTGTCCATCCGGTGGACCTGGAAGAAGTGCTGGGTGACGTTGTCCGCGGTCGTCTTGACCTCGTGGTCGGCGCGCGTGAACGTCGGGTGGTCCATGTAGCGCCGGGCGAGCTTGACGATCGCGGTCGGCATCGTGGCCGAGAACAGCATCGTGTGCCGGTTCTCGCCCGTGCAGCCCTCGATCAGTCGCTCGACGTCGGGCAAAAAGCCCATGTCGAGCATCTCGTCGGCCTCGTCGAGCACCAGCTGCGTGACCTTCGACAGGTCGAGCACGCCGCGGTTGAACAGGTCGAGCAGTCGGCCCGGGGTCCCGACCACGACGTGGGCACCGCCGGTCAGCGCGTCGATCTGTTCGTCGTAGCCGACGCCGCCGTAGACGCTGATCGAGGTCAGCCCCAGCGCGGAGCCGATCGACAGGTCGTCGTAGACCTGCAGACACAACTCGCGGGTCGGGACGATGACCAGCGCCTGCGTCTGCTTGAGCGACGGGTCGACCCGTTGCAGCAGCGGCAGCCCGAAGGCCAGGGTCTTGCCCGTGCCGGTCCGGGCCTGACCGATCAGGTCGTGGCCGTCGAGGGCCAGAGGGAGGGTGAGCTCCTGGATGGGGAAGGGATGGGTGATGCCGTTGGCTTCGAGCGCGTCACACAGCTCGGAAGCGACATCGAGGTCGCGGAACGTCTTGGTCACCTGGATCTCTCGTCCGGGCGATCCCCGGCGCGAGAGAAGCCACGGGCGCGTGAGATCGCTACTTGTCATGTGCGCCGGTGGGAACCACCGACGTGACCCGGGTCGGCCACAGCGCCGGTGCGACGTGTCGTCGCGGGGTACGGCGGGGCGAGCGAGCGGGCACGGTGGGGATCGACAGCGGGGTCGACACCGTGTTCCGGGTCGGTCCGATGCTACCCGACCACCACTGCCGGGCACCGGTCGCCGTCCGCCCCGCGGGGCAGCTGCACCCCGTCCGAGCTGACGGGGCGCAGCCGCAGCGCGGGGACTAGCGTCGACGCGGTCCGCGTCCCGACGACCTCGAGGTAGTGGTGAGCGAGCTCCGACGACGAGCCGACCAGCTCGTCGCGCGCTACCTCGACGTCATCCGCGCGCACGAACCGGTGGTGGCCACACGGTTGGGGATGACCGAGTTCGACGGGCAGTTCCCGGACCTGGCGCCGGCCGCGCTGGCGAACCACAGCCGGGACCTGTCGGTGCTGGCCAGCGAGGTCGAGGCCGCCCTCGACGCCCCGGGAGCCGGTGGTCGCCCCGACACCGACGAGGTCCCGGACGCGGGCGACCCGGCCGCCGCCGCACGGGTCCGGGAGGCCCGCCACGACCTCGAGCTGCTCGACGACGAGCTGCGCTACAAGCGCTTCCTGCTCGACGTGCGCCCCCGCTACGTGCTCGATCCACTGGCGGTGATCGAGACCATCGCCGGTGGTGTCCACGAGCTGCTGCGGTGGCAGGACGGCGATCACGACGAGCGCTGTCGACGGCTCAGCGCCGCGGTGCAGCGATCGCGTCGCATCCCGATGCTGCTCGAACAGGCCGGCACCCTGCTGGCCGCCGCGGCAGCACCCAACCTCGATGTCGCCACCCAGCGGCTGCCGGGGCTCATCGCGCTGGTGCGTGATGAGCTGCCCCGACGGGCCGAGGCGCTGCGGACCGACGTGTCCCCGGCCCGCGACGCCGGTGAGGTCGCGGCCGAGGGACTCGAGGCGTACGGAGCACTGCTCGACGAGCTCTCGGAGGAGCCGGCGGCCGACTGGCGGTTGGGGCCGGCGCACCATGCGGTGACGCTGCGCTCGGCGCTCGGCACCCGGATGGATCCGACCCAGATCGAGGATCGCGCCCGCACCTGGATCGACGAGGTGACCGCGGAGATGGCGGAGCTCGCCGCCGCGAGCTGGACGCGACGCTTCCCCGGTGAGCCCGTACCGGTGGACCCGGCCGAACGCATCCGCCGCTCGCTCGACGCCGTCGCCGACACGGCCATCGGGCGCGGTGAGCTGGTCGCCGAGGCGCGACTGGCCGTGGCGGAGGCCCGGGCGTTCGCGATCGACGCCGGGCTGGTCGACGTGCCCCCCGCCGAGCGGCTGACGGTCTCCGAGGTGCCCCCCTATCTGCGCGGGATCGCGGTGGCGTTCATCACCCAGCCGCCGCCGTTGCGCCCGGAGGCCGGCTGCACCTTCTACCTCTCGCCGGTCCCGGACCGGTGGGACGCCTCGCAGGCGCGGTCGTTCCTGCGCGAGTACAACCCGGCGCAGCTGCGGTCGCTCGCGATCCACGAGACCTATCCGGGGCACTTCGTGCAGCTCGAACACGCCTCCCAGCACCCACGGCTCGCCCGGCGGCTGCTCACCCGGCCGATCTTCGCGGAGGGCTGGGCCGTGCACGTCGAGCGGGAGATGCTGGCCGCCGGGTTCGGCGTCGATGACTCGTCCACGGTCGACGTCGACGACTACCGCCTGACCCAGCGCAAGGGCGAGCTGCGGATCGCGACCAACGCCCTGCTCGACGTGGGGCTGCACAGCGGGTCGCTGGCCGACGACGACGCGCTCGATCTGTTGATGGGCCGGGCGTTCCAGGAACACGCCGAGGCAGCGGGGAAGCTGACGCGGGCGAAGGTGACCTCCGGGCAGCTGTGCAGCTACTTCGTCGGCGGTGAGGAGATGCGCGACCTGCAGTCCTCGGCGATGGCCACCGCGGGCAGCGCCTTCGACTGGCGACGTTTCCACCAGCAGGTGCTCTCGCAGGGAACGCCGACCGTGCGGATCGTCGCCGAGGCGCTCGCCGACGATCCGCCGTCACTGCGGCCGTTCGCCGCCAGCGCCTGACGGATCGGTCGCATCGGGGGCGTCGGTGGTGTCGGCCGCGTCGGGGGTGACGGTGGCGTCGGCCGCGTCGGGGGCGTGGGCCGCGTCGGTGGGTCTCGGTGACGTCGTCAGACGACGCGTGTCCCGCATCGTGCCACCGGCGAGGTGCAGCGCCTCGGCCGGGCTGAACGCGCGCGGCGGTGCCGGATGCTCGATCGCCTCGTCGTCCACGCGCACCGCGGGCAGGCGTCGCGTCTCCGGTGACGCACGGTGGTCGGTTCGTCGATCGTCCGGCCGGTCGCGCGGTGTCGTGAACAGTTGATCGTCGGACGTCGGGGGACGTTCAGCCCGGGGCAGTCGATCCGTCACCGTGAACTCGCGCGCGACCTGCGCTCGGTCAGTGACCGTAAGTGGCCGCTCGTCCACGTTCTGCGGTGGAAGGCTGGCGGCGAACAACACCCGACCGGTAGGGTCCGCATGCGGTCCGTCGGGGGACGATCGCCGTCGTCGCAGTCGGTCGAAGAGCCCCATCAGGACGGCTCATCGAGCTGATCGAGCATCGGTACGACCTTCGCATCGACGAGGACGGCTGGTCGGGCCAGGGCCGACCAGCACCACGGGAGGCCATCGGGCGCTGGATTCGTCGGGGGACGACGGATCCGGGTCGGCCCCAGAGGTGCGACGGGGTCAGACGATGTGGGGACGATCGCAGGTGACGGCGGACCGTCACCGACAGGGGACGAGCAACGTGGAAGACGGGGACGCCGTGCGGGCGGCACCGGAGGACGACGCGATCGCACGTGCGATCGCGTCGGTCCCCGGTGTGGCCGAGGCCAGCATCAGTCGACCGGCCGGTGGAGCCCGCAGCCGCCTGACCCTACGGCTGCACCCCGGTGAGGACGACCAGCGGGTCGCCTGGGCGGTCGCGGCCACGCTGCGTGAGCGCTTCGACATCGATCTGGACCCGGAGGCCATCCGCCCCCGCATGACCGCCGTGGCCGGGTCGGGGGATCCCGCCGCGCCGGGCCCCGAGTACGACCCCGTCGCCGTGGTGCAGACCGCCGGCACCGATGCGCCGGACGGATCACCCGTCGACGGCGGTGATGCCGGTGGGCACGCCGACGATGCCGGTGGGTACGCCGGGATGACCGGGGCCGACCACGATGCCGGTGGGCACGCCGGATCGAACGTCGACGGTGACGGGCCGGTCGACCACCCCCGCGACCGCACCCGGACCGGCCAGGTGCCCCGGCCGCCACGCACGCGGCCGTGGACCGCCCGCGAGCCCCTCGATCCGCCCGACGACGACCCGTCGCCTGCGCCGCCGTCGGCCGGGGACGCCGGACCGCCGCCAGGTCGCCCGATCGAGCTCAACACGACCCGCGAGCGGCTGAGCCGCGCAGTCGAGGATGCACTGGCCGGCCTGGCCGCCGACCCCACCGACGACGAGCCAGACACCGGCGACACCGACGACGCGGCGGAGCCGGACGCCGGCGACACCGACGACGCCGTGGAGGCGGCGATCGTCGCCGAGGCCCCCGCGCCGGCACCGGTGACGGATGCGGACCCCGCCACACCGTCGGCGTCCACGGCCACGTCACTGGTGGCCACCTCATCCACCGCGGTCCCCGGGCCCGACGTGGCGACGTCGCGTCCGCCGCGGGCGGTGATCGAACACCTCGAGGTCCGTCGTGGGACCGACACCGTCGAGGTCACGGTCACCCTGCGCCACGAGACGCACACGGCCTCCGGGACCGCCCGCGCCGTCTCCACCTCCAAGGGCCGGATGCGGGCCACCGCCGAGGCCACCGTCGCCGCGATGCACGCGCTGGTCCGCACCGCTCTGGTGGTCGGCGTCGATCGGATCGTGCTCACCGACGCCGGTGACGACGTGACCGTGTCGGTGGTGCTGACCATGGTGACCGCCGGCGACGAGCAGCGCCTGCTCGGCGGGGCGATCGTCCGGGACGACACGGATGCGGAGGGTGCCGTGGTGCGCGCGACCCTCGATGCCCTCAACCGCCGCGTGATCCCGCTGCTCGCCAACCGCTGAACGCGGGCGACGTGCGGCCGCCGGCTGGACGCACGTGAGCCGGGGTCAGTCGGTCGGCATGGCGATCGCCTCGTCCCGGGCGAGCGCCGCATCCGCATCGAGGTGGTCGCCGGGCTGCTCCAGCAGATCGATGCCGGCGGCCGCGAACCGGCGCGCGACCGCGAGCCCGCGGCCGTCGCCGTGGACGTCGAGGTCGTGCTGCGCCTGGGCGGCGAGCAGTGCGGCCTGGTGTGCCCGGCCGAGTGTGAGCGCGAACCGACGGGCGCCGTGCTGTGCCGCGGCCGGTCCCGCGTTGGTGGCCTGGGCGATCCACGCGGCGGCGTGGTCGCCGGCGTCCAGCGCCTGTTTGCCGATCGTGGCCAGCGTCTGGTGCTGCGTGGCGGTCGCCGCCCGGTGCAGGTCGGCCAGCAGTGCCGGCAGCGCCCCGTCCTTCTGCAGCGCCCGCAGGGTGTCCAGCGCGAGCACGTTGGTGGTGCCCTCCCAGATCGGCAGCACCTGCGCGTCACGCAACAGCACCGGCAGGTGGGTGTCCTCGATGTAGCCGGCCCCACCGAACGACTCGAGGCCCTCGCTGGTGCCGGCGACGGCCTGCTTGCCGGTGGTGAGCTTGGCGATGGGCAGCAGCATCCGCAGCGCGAGTTCGTCCTGTTCGGTGGCCACCCCGGTCTCCTGGCGACCGAGCAGTTCGACCGCGCGGAACACCAGCTGCAGCGCGGCTTCGTGCTCGACCCGCAGCCACGCCAGCGTGGTCTGGTGCAGGGGCTGCGCCAGGATGGGCTGCCCGAACGCGACCCGCCGGGCGGCGTACGAGCGGGCCAGCGCCAGGGTGCGGCGCAGCGCACTGGCGGCGGTCACGGCGTTCCACATCCGGGTGACGGCCAGCATCGGCGTGATGTTGCGGGTGCCGTCGGTCGGGCTGCCCACCAGATGCGCGGTCGTGCCCTCCAGCGCCAGTTCCGCGGTCGGCATCTGCCGGGTGCCGAGCTTGTCCTTCAGACGCAGCACCCGCAGGTCGTTGAGGCGGTCCGACTCGTCGCGCACCTCGACGTAGAACATCGCCAGCCCGCGTCCGCCGGGGCCGTTGCCCTCGGGCCGGGCGAGGGTCAGCGCCATGTCCGCGGTCACCGCCGAGGTGAACCACTTGGTGCCGGTCAGTCGCCACGCGGCACCGTCCTGGCGCGCGACGGTCTCGGACAGGCCGACGTCGGAGCCGCCGGGACGTTCGGTCATCCACTGCCCGGAGGTCCAGGCCTTCGCCGGATCACGACTGGTCAGTCGGGGCACGGCCCGGTCGATCAGCTCACGATCGCCGTGGTGCAGCAGGGTGGCGGCGGCCCCGTCGGTCATCGCGAACGGGCACGAGTACAGCCCGCTGGACGGGGCGTAGAGGTAGGCGAGCGCCATCTGGTGGACGCGGGAGTGCTCCCCGTGGGCGCGTTCGTAGGCGGTGGCGACCACCCCGTGGCGCTTGCCGGCATCGCCGAGCTGTTCCCACAGCGGTGACACCTCGACGCGGTCGATGCGGTTGCCCCAGGCGTCGAACGGCACCAGGCGCGGTTCGTGCGCGGCGTCGTCGACGGCGTCCGACAGCGCCTTCAGCGAGGTGGCCGCCTCGCGGCCGAGGTCGGCCAGCGACGGGGTGATGTCCGCGCGGACGTCGTCGGGCAGGACGCGTTCCAGCAGCCGCTGCAGGGCCAGGTCGTCCGTCCACTCGTTGTGCAGTTCGGGCGGGTCCTGGAAGGTGCCGCTGCGCTCGACGGTGCTCATCGTGGTACTCCCGGAACGATCGACGCCAGAACGTTCACGGTAGCGCTCGGACGTGTCCGCTACCGGCCACGGTAGAGCGCGACGGCCACCGCGGTCGCGAGGTTCAGGCTCGACACGCCGGGACGCATCGGCAGTGCCATCGTCGCGGTCGCGCGGGCCGCGAGCCCCGGGCTGAGCCCGCCGCGCTCCGTGCCGACCAGCAGCAGCCCGTCCGCGGGCAGCCCCCCGGTCGGGTCACCGTCCCCGTCGAGCGCGATCACCGGCCGGTCGGTCGCCGCCAGCGCGTCGGTGCGGGCCACCGGTAGCGCGAACTGCAGCCCCGCGGCACCACGGATGGCGGTCGGATGCCACGGATCGGCGTCGCCCACCACCAGCACCCCACCCGCGTCCGCCGCGGCGGCGACCCGGATCACGGCACCGACATTGCCGAGGTGGCGCGGCTGCTCGAGCACGACCACCGGGCCCTCGGTGGCGAGGACGTCGGCGGCGTCGAGCAGCGGCCGCCGCGCCACCGCCACCACCGGCGAGGGCAACGCACGGGGAACCGCCCGGTCCCACGCCCCGGCGTCGAGGGTGACCAGCCGCCCCGCGACCTCCGGGTGCAGATCCGGCGCCAGCTCGGCGACCAGCGCCAGCACCGTGTCGGGATCGGAGGTGGCGACCAGCTCGATCGTCGCCCCGAACCGCAGCGCGTGTTTGAGCGCATGAACGCCCTCGAGCAGCACGTTGCCGCTCGAACGGCGGGCTGTCCGGATGAGCGCGACCGCGGTGTCCGGCGAGCCGTATCCTGCCTCCATGCCTGTCCTTCTCGTGTTGCTGTTCGTCGGCGTGCCCCTGCTGGAGCTCGTCGTGATCCTCCAGGTCGGTGCCGCCATCGGTGGCTGGTGGACCGCGGGGATCCTGATCGTCGACTCCGTCGTCGGCGCGATCCTGTTGCGGGTGGAGGGCCGGCGCGCCTGGTCGGACTTCCGTCTGGCCCTGTCCGAGGGCCGGTGGCCGGGCGACGAGGTCGCTCAGGGCGCGCTCATCATCGTCGGCGGGACGCTGCTCGTCACACCGGGCTTCGTCACCGACATCGTCGGGTTCATCCTGCTGCTCGCGCCGAGCCGTCGGCTGGTCGCCGGCCGCGTCCGTCGCCGGGTGAGCGCCAGCGGTGCGGCCACGGGGCCGGCGGGTGGCGCCGGACCGTTCGGCCCCGCCGGGGATCCGCGGGCCGCCTCCGGAACGGCGACGGACGGCGGTACCGCCAGCGGGTCCCGGAACGGCCGAGGTGGCCGAGGCGGCCGGGGCGGCGGCACCGGACGCGGTCGGGCGTCAACGGGTGGCGGTGGGGCCGACGGCCCGGTGGAGCTCGACGTCGAGGTGGTGGAGATCCGCCGCGAGCAGGGTCCACCCCATCTCGCCGACGGCGACGATGCCGAGTGGATCGATCCGGACGACGACCCGGACGCCGACCGACCCCGCTGAGGGGCCGGCCGGCACCCCGCGTGAGCCGCCGGGGCCGGCGTGGCCCACCGGGACCCGGTGGACGGTCGCGCGGTCACCGATCGGCAGTGCGCGCCACGTCACCTGCGGTGCGCAGCAGCCGAGTCACGGTGATCGCCGGTTGTGATGCCGGCGGGCGGGATCAGTACCGTTCGCGGCGCCAGGTCGGAACCGCTCCAAGCAGCGGTTGGGAGCCCCGATCGGCGAGCGGGGACGGATGCGCCCCGCGGGAGGATGCAACGTGACTGCTGCGATGGACGCCATCCGAGCCGCGATCGCCGAGGGAGCGGATCGCGACACGCTCGCCGCCCTCGAACTCCCGGAGACGATCCGGGCCGCCGTGGTCCGCAAGGACCAGGAGCACCACTTCGACGGCGTCGACCCGGAGGACCGCGACCCGCGGGAGACCCTGCACGTCGAGGAGGTCCCGCGACCCCCGCTCGGGCCCAACGAGGTCCTGATCGCGCCGATGGCCTCGGCCATCAACTACAACACCGTGTGGACCTCGCTGTTCGAGCCGGTGTCGACCTTCAGTTTCCTGGAACGGTTCGGTCGGGAGTCGGAGCTCGGCGCACGTCACGATCTGCCGTACCACATCGTCGGTTCCGACGCGGCCGCCGTGGTCCTGCGCACCGGCCCCGGCGTCACGCAGTGGCAGCCCGGTGACCGGGTCACCGTGCACTGCAACTACGTCGACCTCGAACGGCCCGAGGGCCACGAGGACTCGATGCTGGACCCCTCGCAGCGCATCTGGGGCTTCGAGACCAACTTCGGCTCGCTCGCCGACATCTCCATGGTCAAGTCCAACCAGCTGATGCCCATGCCGGGCCACCTCACCTGGGAGGAGGCCGCCTCGCTCGGCCTGGTCATGGCGACCAGCTACCGCATGCTCGTCGGCCAGAACGCGGCGCGAATGAAGCAGGGCGACGTGGTGCTCATCTGGGGTGCGTCGGGCGGCATCGGCGGCTTCGCGACCCAGTTCGTGCTCAACGGTGGTGGCATCCCGGTGTGCGTCGTGTCGTCACCGGAGAAGGCCGAGGTCCTGCGCGGTCTGGGGGTCGAGCACGTCATCGACCGGTCCGCGGAGGGCTACCGCTTCCACGACGACGAGGGTGCCCCGGACTACGCGGAGATGCGGCGGTTCGGCAAGAAGATCCGTGAGCTGGTCGGCTCCGACCCGGACATCGTGTTCGAGCACCCCGGTCGCGCGACGTTCGGCGCGTCGGTGTTCGTCTGCCGGCGGGGTGGCACGATCGTGACCTGCGCGTCGACCTCGGGGTATCTGCACGAGTACGACAACCGCTACCTGTGGATGCACCTCAAGCGCATCCTCGGGTCGCACTTCGCGAACTACCAGGAGGCGTGGGCCGCCAACCAGCTCGTCGAACGCGGCATGATCCACCCGATCCTGTCGGAGACCTACCCGCTGGAGGAGGTCGCCGAGGCCGCCTACCGCGTCCACCGCAACCTGCACGCCGGCAAGCTCGGGGTGCTGGTCGGCGCGGACAAGCCCGGCGAGGGTGTGCTCGACACCGACCTGCGTGCCCGCCACCTCGATGCCATCGAGGCGTTCCGCGCCCTGGCCTGAGTGACCACCGGGGCCCCGCGGGACTCGTGAGCCCCGCGGGTCGCGCGGGCCCCGGTGTCGGCTGGCGGCATCACGCCCCTGCGGTCACCTCGCCGGGGTATCGTGCGCTGAGCCGCGACGGGGGTCGAGGGTGCAACGGGAACGTGAGGGCGACTTCGACGCCGGTGGGGTGCCGTCGATCCGTCGGCGGCAGACGGGCGCTCGACATGCCCGCGATCGTGGCCGCTCGCCCTGGACCTCGGTGGCCGCCGGTGTGCTGCTGGCGTCGTCCGCGGTCGTGCTGGGTGCGATCGTCTGGGACCAGAGCGCCGCGGTCGCGGTCGGCTGGTTGCTGATCGCCGTGGTCGCGGTGGCCGTGCCCGTCCGGCGCGCCCGCCGGGTGCTGCTCCGACGCCGGGAACCGGACGCCGTCACCGCTGGCCGGGTGCTGTCGATCCTCACCGGTCTGGACGAGGTGGAGCACCGGGCCGTCGAACTCGGCCCGATCTGGCCGCGATTGTCGGTCGGCCCGACCGGCGTGCTGGTGATCGACGTGTGTCCCGGTGCCCTGCCGGGGCCGGCCCGACGTGGCGACACCCGGATCCTGCATGCGCGACTCGCACGGACGGCCGAGACGGGACAGGCCGCGAGGCAGGCGCTCGCCGCGGCCGGGGTCGATGTCCCGGTGCAGGTGCTGGCCGTCATGGCGGGCGCGGACGCGGTGGGTGCGGACGTGGACGCGGCGGGTCCGGGCGCGTCGGGTGCGGACGCGACGGACGTGGACGCGACGGACGTGGACGCGGCGGGTGCGGATGCGACCGGCGACGACGTGCGGTTGATCGCGACGACCGAGCTCGCAGGCGTGCTGACGGCCGGACCGGCGCTCCCGATGGCCGTCGTGGACGCCGCGTTCACCTCGTTGGCCCGTTCGCCGCAGCTCGCGGGCGACTGAACCGGCTGCATCGAGCGCAGCCACCCGCCCGGCGTCGACGGCTGGTGACGCTGTGGGCGCAGGTCGTCGTCAGCGAGGCCCACGCAGGCCATGGTCGTCCGCGCGCGGCCTGCCCTCAGGGCGTCCGCAGCCCGGTGGCGGTGTTGTACACGACGTTCTCCGTGGTCAGCCGGGCCCACGGTGCGCCGTCGTCGTACCAGGTGACGGTGGTCTCGATCGGCAGGAGCCGACCGTCGAGCTCGCCCCAGGTCACGGCCTCGTTGAGCCACAGCGTGCGCTCCGCCGCCTCCTCGCCCTTGAACCGCATCGACTCGAACAGGGTGACGAGTCCGGTGTCGGGCGCGAAACGGGCGACGAAGACCTCCTCGCCATCGGGCCCGGGTGTGTGCAGCAGCGCGGTGTGGTCGTCGACCGACGACCAGCGCACCTGCGGGTCGGTCACCCACACGGCCGGCATCCAGATCGCCTCGGCCCACAGCGCCAGGTTCGCGCCCTGGTCGACGGCCGGCCCCTCGGCGACACCGACGGGGAGCTCGAGCCGGGCGGTGCCGTCGAGGTAGGTCTCATCGATGGTGAGCACCCGCGCCCCGAACCACGTGACCTCGATGAGGTGGCGGTAGTCCCGGCCCGTGTCGTGGCTGAACCGCCACCGCACGGGCAGCGTGAGCCCGTTGACCCGCATCGTGCCCCGTCCGGTGATGATCGCGGTGTCGATCACGGGGATCTCGTCGCCGTACACCGCGCGATAGAAGCGCTCGACCGGGGCGGGCAGGTCGGCGGGCAGGGCGATGGTGCGGGGAGGGTCCGCGTTCGGCGTGGACTCGGGCAGGGCCCGCGGCGGCACCCGGAGTCCCGCCCAACCGAGCGCGAGGACGAGCATCAGGCCGGTGATCAGGGTGGTGAACGCCTTCATCGCGCGTCTCTTGGTCGTCGTGCCCGTGGTGAGGCTCGGTGATGGTCGGTGCTGCCCGCGTGCCGATGGTGATGGCGGCCACTCGAGCGTCGCGCCTGCGGCCGTCGGACGGCAGGGGCCCGGGCCACCGATCCGCGGGCCCGTCGGTCGGGACGGATCGGGTCCTTGGCCCCTGTGGGGCCCGACGGGCGAGGCGGATGCTGGCCAGGCATCGGCCGACCG
>CAYTLZ010000020.1:18200-28682 GCA_964438785.1 uncultured Actinomycetota bacterium
CCGACCGCGCAGGTCGCCCGGGTACCGACCGCGCAGGCGTCGGCCGACCGTGAGCGTCCCGGCGCTCGCGGACCGGAGCAGACGAGACGGACATGGACACGATCCCGACCACCCCCGATGTCGCCGAGGCGGCACACCACACCGAGGCGCAGACACCCGGTCGGCCGCTGCCGCTGGGATACACGCTGCTGCTCGCGGGCGTGCTGGTGGTCGCGACCGTCTACGGACTCCTGGTCGAGGAGGCCTACCGCGCCCCGGCGGGTGTCCGGCCCTCGCTGCCGGCGACGCTGCGCGGCCAGGACGTCGTCACCCTGCTCGCCGCGCTCGCGCTCGTCGGGGGCGCGGTCCGGGCCCGTGCCGGTTCGCTCGGGGGCCACATCGTGTGGCTGGCCGTCTGCCTGTACGCGGCCTACACCTATCTCATGTACGTCGTGACGCCGTACAACGACGCGTTGCCGCTCTACATCGCCGCCCTCGGCCTGGCGACCTACGGCCTGGTCAACGGTCTGTTCCGTCTCCGGGCGGAGGCCGTGGCCGCCGCGTTCGTGGACGTCCCGCGCCGCGGCGTCGCCTGGTTCCTGCTGGTGGTCGCCGGCCTGTTCACCACGATGTGGCTGGTCGACATCCTCGCGGTGTGGCCCGGTGGCGTCCCCGACGGCCTGTTCACCTACGACATCCCGAGCATCGTGCACGTGCTGGACCTCGCCATCGCGCTGCCGCTGGTGGCGCTGGCCGGCATCCTGCTGCTGCGGGGCCACCCGGTTGCCCCGGTGCTCGCCGCCCTGGTGCTGGTCAAGATGCTCACGCTCGGCCTGGCGCTGCTGTCGATGAACGCGTTCATCGCGGTGTCCGGCGGCACCTTCGACCCGGCGGAACCCGTCGTGTGGGCCGCGATCGTCGTGGTCACCCTGGTCTGGCTCGTCCGCGGTGCCCGCCGGATGCGCGCGGCCCCGGCCCCGTGGCTGCGGCCGAGCCTGTGGTGAGCCCGGCGGTCGGATCCTCCGGCGCGTGAGACATCGCGCGCCGGTGCCGCTGGAGCCTTCAGCAGACCCCGCCGGCGATGGTCAGCGGCGACAGACACGTCGGCCAGAGGTGCACGGCGATCACCAGCGGCAGCGTCACCCCGATGCCGCGGCGGGTCAGGGCCATCGCCGCGATCGCCAGCGTGACCCCACCGGCCACCGACGCGGCGCTCAGCCCGGCCAGCAGGCCCCGGAAGATGCCGCCGGCGGCGAACACGTTGCCCACGACCACGATCACCAGCGGGGCGATGATCGCCGCCCTCGGCACGGTGATCCCGGTCGGGATCATCTGGTCGGTCAACAGCACGATCAACCCGACGGCCACCGCACTGGCGAGCGAGATGGTGAGGCTGCCGCCGGTGACCCCGCGCAGCAGGCCGCCGACGAAGGCGACGCCGGTGAGGATCAGCCCGGCGGTGCGCACCAGCTGGGTCAGCGACATGTCGGGGGAGCGGGGGAAGCCCTCCCGGGAACGGACCGCCAGGAACGCGATCAGCAGCCAGGCACCGAGCGTCAGCAGCGTGACCTGCACCAGGCCGAACAGCAGGGCGATCGGGTCGGTCAACGACACCCGGCCGAGCGGGCCGACCCCACCGGCCTGACCACCGACGACCGCGACGATGACCAGCCCGACCCCGATGCCCGGCAGGGCCAGCAGCAGACCCGGCCCGAAGGCCTCGCGGATGCCGTGGATGGCGAACGCATCCGCGCCGTCCCCGCGGTAGCGCGCCAACACCACGGGCACGAGCGCACTGAGGGCGACGAGCCACAGCACGTCGATGATCAGCGCGATGATCCCGCCGGGTGGCCCGATCGTGCCGGCGAAGGCACGCAGCGACGGGCCGAGGACAGCCACGGCCGCTGCGAGGATGACGTCGGTCTTGGCGTCGTCTGGAGCGAGGTACACGGGCGCGACGCTACCAGCGCCCGTCCGGGTGGCCGGACGCACGCGGATACGCTCCCGACCCGTCGCCAACCACCCGGGAGCAGTCATGCTCGAAGCATCCATGGTCGTGGTCGGTGACGAGATCCTCGGTGGCTACGTCACCGACACCAACTCGCCGTTTCTCGCCGATCGTCTGCGCACCCATGGGGTGCCCTTCGCCAGGGCCCACGTGGTGCCCGACACGATGGACTCGATCGCCGAGGCGCTGCAGGCGGAACTCGACCGCGGCGGGCCCCGGGTCGTGATCACCTCCGGCGGGATCGGCTCGACGCCCGACGACCTGACCTACGAAGCCGTCGCCGCGGCGCTGGGCCGACCGCTGGTCGAGGACCCGGTCATCGGTGAGCGCATCGCCGGGGCGGTCGAGTGGTCCCGCGAGCAGGGGTTCGAGGTCGACGACACCTTCATCTGGCACCTCGGCCGGATGGCCCGGATCCCGGCTGATGCGCGCCTGCTCCAGCGCGAGGGCGGCTGGGCCGTCGCCGTGGCCGTCGACGTCGACGGCGGCAGCGACGCCGGCGGGACCACCGTCGTGATCCTGCCCGGCGTGCCCTCCGAGTTCCGGGCCCTGCTCGAGCAGGCCGTGGAGCCGGCGCTGCTCGCCGGCCGCAATCCGGTCCCGGAGGTCCGTGAGCTGCAGCACACCTACCCCGAGAGCGCCCTGAACCGCACGTTCATCACCATGCAGGAGCGGTGGCCGCAGGTGAAGCTCGGCAGCTACCCGGGGCGGCCGATGCTGGTGCGGCTCGCCGGCTCCCGCGACGACGTCGACGCCGCGGCCGCGTTCGTCGGTGAGGCGATCGCCGCACTCGACGCCTCACCCGCCGGTGCCCGCCGGGCCGCCGACCGGGCCGCCCGGGCCACGGCCGATGCCGATGCCGAGGCCGACGACACCGGCGATGGCGGCTGACGAGCGCCGGCACCCGGCCGGGGCGACGGCCGACGAGCCCGCACGACGGCCGAGGAGTGCACGACGGCCGGCCCGCAGCGCCAACGACCGGCCCGCCCCCCGACACCCCCGACATCCGACGACCATCCGCGAGGCCTGAACGGGCGAGGAGACGACGACGTGGCAGCGCAGCACCCACCAGCACCCGGCGATGTGAGCGAACCGCGACGACTGATGTTCGTCCACGCCCACCCCGACGACGAGGCGTCCAAGGGTGCCGCGACCGCCGCCCGCTACCTCGATGATGGTGCCGAGGTGACACTGGTGACCTGCACCGGTGGTGAGGCCGGCGACCTGCTCAACCCCGCTGCGGGTGCCGAGCGGCCCACCGACATGGGGATCATCCGGGCCCGCGAGCTCGAGGCGTCGGTCGCTGCCATCGGCTTCACCCGCAACCACGTGCTCGGCTACACCGACTCCGGTTACCACATGGACCCGGCCGAGGTCCCCGACGGCACGTTCGCACGCACGCCGATCGACGAGCCGTCGGCCAAGGTCGCCGCACTGATCCGCCACGAGCGCCCCCAGGTCGTGGTCACCTACCCGGAGGACGGTGGCTACCCGCATCCGGACCACATCATGAACCACCTGGTCACCATGCGGGGGCTGGAACTCGCCGAGGACCCGGACGCGGACCTGAGCGGTGTGCCCGACGGGATCCCCGGTGCCGACGCGGCCCCGTGGCGGGTCGCCAAGGTCTACGCCTCCACCATCTTCCCGCCCGAGCGCATCCTCAAGCTGCACCACGGGATGCTCGACGCAGGTCTGGAGAGTCCGTTCGACGAGTGGCTCGAGAAGCGCAAGGACCGCGATCCGGGTCCCGACCCGGACGCGCGCGTCTGGTGTGCGGAGCACTTCACCAACCGGGATGCGGCGCTCAAGGCGCACGTCACCCAGATCGACCCGGACGGGTTCTGGTTCGGGGTGCCCCGGGAGATCGAACGCGAGCTGTACCCCTACGAGGGCTATCTGCTGCTGCGCTCCGACGTCATCGTGCATCCGCCGGAGTTGGACCTGTTCGCCGGGCTCGGCTTCGCCGCGCTGCCGGAGGCCGTCGAGGATTCCGCGGCCGCGACCGGGTGAGCAGCTCGCCGGCGGTCCGGGACCTGCCGCCGCGCGGTTCGATGTTCAGGGTCCTGACCAGTCCGACGTTCGGCACGTTCTTCCTCGGGTCGTCGCTGTCCAACATCGGCACGTGGTTCCAGAACATCGCGGCCGGGCTGCTGGTCTACGAGCTGACACGCTCCACGCTGTTGGTCGCGACCGTGAACTTCGCGCAGTTCCTCGGTGCGGTGGTGCTCGCCCCGTGGGCCGGGAGCGCCGCCGACCGCTTCGACCGGCGCAAGCTGCTGATCGTCACCCAGATCGGGGCCGCGAGTGTCGGAGCCGCTCTGGCCGTGCTCACGCTCGTGAACCTGATCACCCCGGCGCTGGTGATCGGTGCGTCGCTGCTGCTCGGGTTGGCGCTCGCGTTCATGGTCCCGGCCCTGCAGTCGCTGGTCCCGCTGCTGGTCAACGACGCCGACCTCGATGCGGCCGTCGCGTTGAACTCGATCACGTTCAACCTCGCCCGGGCGGTCGGGCCCGTGCTCGGTGCGCTGGTCGTCGAACGGGCCGGGTACGGCGTCGCGTTCGGGCTGAACGCGGTGTCGTTCCTGCTGTTCATCGTCGCGTTGGGCGCGATCCGGCCCCGGACCCAGCGGATCGTGCGCGGCCCCCGACCACGGTTGATGGAGACGGTCCGGGCCGTACGGGCGGTCCCGGCCTGGTGGGCGCTGCTCGTGGCGACCATGGTCGTGTCGCTGTCCACCGACCCGATCAACACCCTCACCCCGGAGCTCGCACTCGACGTGTTCGACGGCACACCGAGCGACGTCGGCCTGCTGGTCGGAGCCTTCGGCGGTGGAGCGACCCTGACCGCGGTGAGCCTGACCGGCTGGATCCGTCGTCGGCGTCGGGCCCTGCCGATCGCGATGGGCATCCAGGGCGGTGGGATGCTGCTGGTCGGGTCCGCACCGGTCCTGTGGGTGGCCCTGCTGGGCATGGCGATCTCGGGTGGTGGGTTCATCGCCGCGATCACCCGGACCACCACCCGGCTGCAACGTGAGGTGCCGGACGTCCAGCGGGGCCGGGTCATGGCGCTGTGGAGCATCGCGTTCGTCGGTACGCGCCCGGTGGCGTCGCTGCTGTCGGGCGTGACCGCCGAGGCGTTCGGGGCGTCGATCGCCACCGTCGTCCTCGCACTGCCGGTGCTGGTCGCCATCCCGTTCGTCGCCCGCCGCGTGCTGGCCCCGACCGGCCCGTCGACCGCGTCCGGGCCGTCGGGTGCGTCCGGGCCGTCGGGTGCGTCCGGGCCGTCGGGTGCGTCGCCGGGTCCCGCCGACACCTCGGACTGACTGCTCGGCCGACGGAAGTGGTGTGGCCGGCCGATCGAACGTGATCGCCGGAGCACACCGGGTCAGCCGCCCCGGGGTGCGTGGTGTGGCCGGCCGATCGAACGTGATCGCCGGAGCACACCGGGTCAGCCGCCCCGGGGTGCGTGGTGTGGCCGGCCGATCGAACGTGATCGCCGGAGCACACCGCATCGTGCGTGCCGGCTCAGGTGAAGGCGGTCACACCGGCTGCGGTGACCACCGCCGCTGCGATGGCCCAGAGCACGAGTCCGGCCGTCATCCACCACAGCACCCGGCGGGGCTCGCTGCCGGTGGTCAGTGCGGCGATCGTCGCGATGTGCGTCCCCGTGGTCAGTGGGGCGAGCAGCGCGAGGCCCGGCACGCCCCAGCGCTGCGCCAACGCGCGGGCCCGCTGTGACCGCCGGCTCGGCAGATTGTCGTCGCCTGGCAGGTTGTCGCCCCCGCCGGGCAGGTTGTCGCCCCCGCCCGGCAGGATGGCGTCCTCGCCCACTGGGTGGTCGCCGCCACCGGGCTGGTGGTCGGCCCGACCCGCCCGGTGGTCACCGCCCCGCAGCCCGGGTCCGGCGCGCCGCCGATGCCACCAGCCGATCAACCGGTCACCGGCGAGGGCGACCAGGATGACGGTGCTGAGGTTGCCGACGACCGCGACGAGCGCGGTCGGCACCGGCGCCATCCCCGCCAGGACAGCGGCGGGCACGACGACCAGGATCTCGATCACGGGGGTCGCCGCGGCCACGAAGACGATCACGTAGGACCACCAGCTGCCGGCCTCGAAGGTCAGCTCCACGTCGCCCCCGGGGGCAGCGCGCTCAACCGGTCTCCGTGGCGAGGTAGAACAGGCAGTCCTTGCGGGTCGCCGCCACCGTGCGGGTCATCATCACCGGGACGCTCGTCCGCCGCAGTGCCACCTCGCCGTCGGCGACCGCGAGATGCTCGGCGGTGACGTCCCGACCACGGGCGTCGACGGCACGCAGCGGCAACGGCGCACCGGGGTGGATCGCGCCGAGCACGTGGCCCGTGGGTACCTCGACGAAGTTGTGGACGTCCGCATCGGGTCGGAGCACGAGGTCGTGGTCGGCATCGAGCAGGCCGCCGAATCGGAACCGCGCCGCGGGGTCGACCGTGACCTTGACCAGCCCGCCGAGCAGATCGTGGTCGGCGACCGCGCCGGCATCGTCGAGCGGCGGGGCGGCGAGGTAGCGGCGCACGCCGTCGATGGCGAAGGCCAGCGACTCGGGTCGGCCCGGGAGCCCGCACTCGACCGCAGCGGTGGTCGCCACGTCGTTGAGCGCCTCCATCATGGTCGCCGCCTCGAGGTCCCAGCGCAGGATCGTGGTGGTGAACAACGTGGCGAGGGTCAACGACCGCGGCTCGACGCGGGTGAGGATCGCGTAGAACGGGTTGTCCCCGGTGTTGTTGTGGATGTCGATGACCGACTCGGGTGCGGCGGCGCGCAGCTCGGTGAGGATCGCGTCCGCGGCGCGGCGCTGGTCGGTCGCTGGCGAGTCAAGCCCCCAGACCCGGTTGAAGTCCTCCTGGTCGTCGAGGTAGCGGAAGGCGAAACCGGGCGGGGCCAACGCCGCCTGCACGTTGCCGATCACGACGTAGAGGTCGAACGGATACCGGCGGCGATGGCGCAGCACCCGGTGCACGGCCTGCAGTCCGGTCGACTCGTCACCGTGGAGCAGCACCGACAGTGCCCGCGGCGGCTGGGTGCCCTCACCCGGGATCCGGATCAGGGTCGGCCGCCCGAGCGCGCGCAGCAGGCTCGCTTCGTCCAGGTCGAGCAGCTCGTCGTCGAGTCCGTCGGGAAACCAGCGGTGTGCGGCCCCGGCGGCCGCACGATCACCCGGCAGGCTCGCGGCCGGCGCGGCCGGCGCGGCCGTCGCCGGTGTCGCGGCTGTCGCAGCCGGCACGGCACCGGGACCGTCGGCGGCGGAGACGTGGGGCACGGTGGGGAGTCCTGACGGGGTCGGAGGCGCGAGTCTAGGCACCGGCGCGGTCGGCTTCGGTGTCCTGGCTGCCTCGGAGTGGTCACTGACCGTGGCGCGCACGTTCCTGGGCCGGTCGTGCGCGGAATCGGCACAGAAACGCCTGTTTCGGCCGAATTCGTCGGAATCGTGCGATCGCGGGCAACCCTCATGGCGAGGATGGCGAACCACCCACCGCGAGGCGCCCTCACCCCGAGTAGCGCCGATCGATACCCGACGAAGGTGGAACACCATGACCCGCACCACCCGCAGAGCACGGAGCCTGGCCGCCGGCCTCGCTGCCGTGATGATTCTGGCCGCCTGTGCCGACGACTCGGACCAGGCCGCCGAAGAAACCGATCCCGAGCCGGTCGAAGAGGTCGAGGACGAGGTCGAGGAGACCGAGGACGAGGTCGTCGAGGAAGAAGAAGACGACCACGACATGGACGACATGGCGGCGGACGTCGACATCACTGCCGAGCAGCTGCGCGCCACGCTCAACCGCCTGCTGCAGGAGCACGTCTACCTCGCCGGCTTCGCGACCGGTGAAGCGCTGGGTGGCAACGAGGCCGGCTTCGAGGCCGCCGCCACGCAGCTCACCCAGAACAACACCGGCGACATCGCGGATCTGGTCGGGGCCGTCTACGGCGACGACGTCCGCGAACAGTTCTTCGGCTTCTGGAACAGCCACATCGACATGTTCGTCGACTACACCCAGGCCACGGCCGCCGGTGACGAAGCGGGCCAGGACGACGCCGTCGAGCGTCTGCTCGGCTACGCCGAGGAGCTCGCGAACACCTTCGAGACGCTGACCGACGGCGAGCTGCCGGCCTCCGCCTCGCAGCCCGGCATCGAGATGCACGTCACCACCCTCAAGGACGCCGTCGACGCCCAGGCCGCCGGTGACGCGGAGCTCGCGTTCACCAACCTGCGTGAAGCCGCGCACCACATGGACAACCTCGCCGAGGCACTCGCCGGTGCCATCGCGAGCCAGAACGGCCTCGAGGGGGACGCGTCCAGCGACCTCGCCGGTGTCCGCTCCGAGCTCAACGCCCTGCTGCAGGAGCACGTCTACCTCGCCGGTGCCTTCACCGGTCAGGCCCTGACCGAGGGTGACGGCGTCGAGGCAGCACAGAACGCCCTGCTCGCCGGCAACACCGAGGACCTCGCCGACCTGGTCGACGCGGTCTACGGCGACCGGATCGAGCGTGAGGACTTCGTCCAGTTCTGGAACAGCCACATCCTGATGTTCGTCGCCTACACCGAGGGCGTCGCCACCGGTGACCAGGACGCACAGGACGCCGCTGTCGCCGACCTGCAGGCTTACGGCGGCGAGCTGGCGCAGGTCTTCGACGACCTGACGCTCGGCAACCTGCCCGCGGATGCCTCCGCACCGCTGATCACCTCACACGTCACCACGCTGCTCCCGGCGATCGACGCCCAGGGCGAGGGTGACTTCGCGACCGCCTTCGAGCGTCTCCGTGAGGCCGCGACCCACATGGAGATGATCGCCTTCCCGCTGTTCGACGCCACCGTCGAGTCGCTGTAGGGACCCCCGAACGCGCGGCGGGGTGCCGCACCAGCTGCAGCACCCCGTCGGACCCCACCCGGTGCCCGGTGTCGGACGCTTCCCCGGAAGCCGACACCGGGCACCGGTGTTTCGCCGGACCACCCACGGCGCTGCGCCGCACCCCCCCACGACCACGCGTCAGCCGGCCACCGCCGGGTGAATCCACGGCTGACGCCAGCACCCACCACCACGGCACCTGCTGCCGGCAAGGACCCAACATGACCCGCCACCGCACCCGCACCCCGAACCGCACGCTGACCGCGATTGGTGTGGCGCTCGCGCTGACCCTGGCCGCCTGCTCGGACGCCAGCCCCGACGACCTCGTCGACGACCAGATCGAGCAGGATGACGACGCCGATGAGGCAGCGGACGACGCCGCCTCCGAGGACGACGCCGACGCTGACGCCACCGCGGACGCCGCCGACGCGACCGAGGACACCGCGGACGACGCCGACGCCGACGATGACACCGACGCGGACGACACCGCCGGGGACGTCGTCGCGACCGACGCCGTCGATGCCCGCAACATCAACGTCGAGCCCGCCGACATCGAGGTGACGGTCGGCACGACCGTGACGTTCACCAACCTCGACATCGTGCGCCACACCGTGACCTCCGGTGACCCGGGCGAGCACGACGGGCTGTTCGACCTCGACCTGTCCGACCAGGGCGACGAGGTGACCTTCACCTTCGAGGAGGAAGGCACGTTCGCCTACTACTGCGACCTGCACCGCAACATGATCGGCACGGTCACCGTCACCGGCTGACCGGTCGACCAGCTCCGATCACCGCCCGCGGGCTGCACCGGACATCGGCTCCGGCGCAGCCCGCAGCGGCGCTAGGGCAGGTCCCAGGTGTGCACCGGCTCGTTGGACCGCATCCCGACGAGGTAGTGGCGGGTCATCTCGCGTAGCGCCTCGATGCGGTCCAGGCCGCCGTCGTCGTACAGCGACCGGAACGTCTGGACCTGCCAGTTCGCACCGGTGCGGCGTTTCAGCGCCCGCTGCTCGATGATCCCGAGGTAGTGGTCCCGGTCACGGCGGTCGACGCCCCACCGGTCGAGCCCGGTGTGCGCGAGCGGCAGCAGGGTGCGCAGGATCAGCTCACTCGCGGGCACGGAACCGGCCCCGGGCCAGAACAGCTCCGCGCTGATGCCCTCGCGGGCGGCGGAACGGAAGTTGTCGGCCGCGGCGCTGAACGACATCTCCTTGGAGATGGGCGTCTCGAGCTCGCTGACCGCCCGGACGAGCCCGAAGTAGAACGCGGCGTTGGCGACGGTGTCCACCATCGTCGGGCCGGCCGGGAGCACCCGGTTCTCGATACGCAGGTGGGGCTTGCCGCGGGCCACCGCGTAGATCGGCCGGTTCCAGAGGTAGACGGTGCCGTTGTGCATCGCCAGTTCCGGCAGGTGCGGGATGTCGCCGGCGGCGAGCACCGCCTCCGGGTCCTCCTCGTCGAGGTAGGGCAGCAGCGCCGGGAAGTAGCGCACGTTCTCGTCGAACAGATCGGTGATGGAGTCGATCCACCGCTCCCCGAACCACACCCGGGGCCGCACGCCCTGGGCGGTCAGCTCCTCCGAGCGGGTGTCGATGGTCTGCTCGAACAGCGCGA
>CAYTLZ010000021.1:0-1411 GCA_964438785.1 uncultured Actinomycetota bacterium
TGGGGGGCATGGACTTCTGATCCCGCCGCCCGTGTGCCCCGACCGGTCGCACCGTCCGTACGGCAGCCACGCAGGGGCCGTACACGCCCCATCGCGCGAGGCCCCCGCTACGGCGGGGGCCTCGCCCGTTTCGTGAGGGGGGCCGGTTCTCCACTGGCTTTCGCGTCGTGGTCGCCGCGCCGCCCAGGCCCGATCCGCCGCCCAGGCCCGACGCCTTTCGATGTAGTGAAACGCGATCTCTCGTCGCGTTTCACTACATCGAAACGCTCGACCGAGGCACTGGACGCCAGTTCGTTGGCGGCTGCCCGCCGGTCGCCTGGGCTCCCCGCTCGTCTACCCGACCTGCTCACCCGCTCACTCGCGCGCCGGCCCCGCGCTGTCCACAGCTCGGCGCGCTCCCGTCCGCCGCAACTTGCCCCACCCTGCGATGCTCGCGGGATGAGTTGGACCGACGTCATCACCACCGCCACGGCCACTCACGGCGTCATCCACCTCCGCGAAGCCACGCGGATCAGCGGTCTGCAACCGGATTCGGTGCGTCGGCGAGCGCGCGCCGAAGGTTGGTCGCGGCCGTTCCCCGCCGTACTGGTTCTGCCTCGGCTCGCCGTGACCCGCCGCCGGCTCGCGGTGGCGACGGTGATTGCCTTCAGCGCCGGCGGCGATGGTGACGAACCCGCCGGGCCCGTCGCGCTGACACGGTCGACGGCGCTCGCCCACCTCGGTGTGCAGCGGTCCTTTCCGACGGCCGTCGAGCTCGTCGTACCCGCCCGGCGAGTGGTGGCCGCCCGTCCGCGTCTCACCGTGGTGCGCAGCAGCCTGCTGACCGCCGCCGACATCACCACCGTGCAAGGTGTCCCGGTCGTTCGCGGGCCGGCCCTGGCGCGAGACCTGGCCGCGGTCCGCGACCAGGCGGCGCTGCGATCGCTGCTCGTCGACCTCCGCGTCGCCGGCTACCTGGACCTCGCAGAACTCGATGACCAGTTCCGGCACTGGCCGCGCTTCCCCGGCAAGGCCAACCTGCGCGGCGCGCTCGAGGACCTGCTGGCGGCCGGGCGCACCGACTCACCGCTCGAATACCGGGTCCGGACCGGTCTGCTGGCTGTCGGTATCCCACTGGATCCGGGCCAGATCGCCGTGCCGGGTACGCGCCTGCACCTCGACCTCGGCATCGCCGCGATCAGGTTCGGCATCGAGGTGGATTCGATGGCCCACCACTCGTCCCGCGCCGACCTCGAACGCGACGCGCAGCGCAAGAACGCCGTCGCTGCGTGCGGTGCCGACTGGACGGTCCTCCATGCCACCTGGCGCACGGTCGAGCGCAGCTGGAACCAGTTCATCGAGCAGGTCCGCCGCGTGGTCGCCGAGCAGTCGCAACGCCATCTCGGCGAGCCCTGGCCGACCTGACGCCCCC
>CAYTLZ010000021.1:1511-2832 GCA_964438785.1 uncultured Actinomycetota bacterium
CCTGGAAGCCCCGATTCGGGAGAGCCCCGATTCCTGAGAGCCCCGGACCCGTGCATGATGGCGTGGTCCACACCCATCGCCATGCGGACCCGTCGTCGCCGTACGCTTGGCGCCGTGCCCCCTCCACCGTCCGAGCCCTCCGCTCACCTGCCGCCCACGGCATCGCCCGAGGCGCTCGCGGCCCTGCTGCCGCCCGACATCGACCTGGGTACGGGCCGGGGCTTGCGCCACGAAGCTGCGCGTCCCGTCTGGCACGGCGTCGTGTGGGGCAGGCTCGGGCGGGGTGATCTCGCCTGGGCGCACTTCGACCGGGTCAACCTCCGCGCGCTCGCCCCCTGGATCGCCGCCGAACGCGGCAGGATCCTGCGTGAACTCGGTCACCATGCCGAGGCCGAGTCGATCGAGTGGCCGGCTCTGCTCGTCGCCGACGATCCCGTGGACCAGGCGATGCTGCGGATCTCGCTGGTCGCGGATGCCGTCGGTACCGGCGATGTCGATCGGGCGGCACGGCGGCTGGAGGCTGCACAGCGGGCCGTCGATGCGCTCACCCCGGGACCAAGGACGTCGAGGCAGCGCATCCGACTCACGTGGGTGCGCGCCGAGGTCGCGCTCATGGGTGGATGCGATCTGCAGGATGCACGCCTTCGCGTACCGAGCTGGCACCCCCCGACCAACAGGCCCGTGTTCGACGACGATCACCGCTGGGGGACCGATTTCCACCGAGCGAAATCGCTGTTGTTCGCTGGTGTGTTGCACCGTGACGGCGATCTACTGGCAGCAGCTGCGGCGTTGGCCCCACCGATGTTGCGCTGGGCGGTGCTGTTGGCACAACGCGATGTGTCGACCGTCGACCCGCCGGGACCCGAGCACCAGCGATCGCCCAGGCGTACCGATCGGGCCGCGTTCACCGCAGTTGCTGCAGAGGCCGCACGACAGGTGGTCGCACCGCCACGAGTGGCGTTCGACGCAATGGCAGTGACGCGGGACGCACACGCCGAGCCGTAGACCTTGCAGGCCATCGCTGACAGGCTATCGTCCGGCGTCCGATGGAACGGGGGGATATGAGAACGCACCGATGGCGCGTCGCTGCGCCGCTCGCTGCACTCGCGCTGCTCGTCGGTGCCTGCTCGTCGGACGACACGCAGGCCGACGACGGCATCCAGCCCATCGCGGCCGATGACACCGAGGACGTCGACGAGCCGGAACCAGAGCCCGAACCAGAGCCGGAGCCCGAGCCGGAACCTGAGCCGGATCCCGGGCCGGACATCGACATCACGGTGATCCCCGACGAGATCACCGACGAGTACGTCGAAGCCGTCCT
>CAYTLZ010000021.1:2932-6311 GCA_964438785.1 uncultured Actinomycetota bacterium
GCCGCCGGAGTTCTGGGCTTATCAGCCCGCGTGGGGCACGCAGCCGGAGACCGGTGAGGCGTGTATCGACCTGCGGTACCGGGCGAATGTCGAACCGAACTCGGAGACGGCGATCGAGTGGGAGCGCCAGACGCTGCAGATGACGGCTGATCCACGGCTCGATGGCGCCGCCGATCGCTGGTGTGATGCTGCTGCGGCGGCTGCCGCGCCGACGCCGACGCTTCAGGCGACCGGCTTCGTCCGACAGATTCCACTGCCGCAGCCGCAGTTGGCGATCGACCCCGGGTTCGCGCTCACCGGGATGCCGGCATATCTGGTCATCGGCAACCAGCTCGGCTTCACGGTCACGGAGGACCTGGAGGGTTGGGGTCCGATGCAGGTCGACTTCACGCCGACGTCGTTCGAGGTCGATTGGGGCGATGGCACGGTCGAGAACATCAGTGACGGACGGACCGGTGTGAGGTGGAATGGTCCGGAGGCCCAGCAGATCAGTCATGTCTACGTCGACAGCGACCGTCACCGGGGACTCGCGGGCGACAACGTCGTGACGGTGACCTCGACCTGGAGTGCGGATTGGAGCGTCGCGGGCTTCACCGGCACGGTCACCGGCATGATCATCGACGAGACCTTCGAGCTTCCGGTCCGCGAGTACCGGGCGGTACGTGGCAACCCGTCCGGCGATCGATGAAGCGGGAGACATGAGCTCGGATCGCCGGCGTGTCGCCGCGTCACTCGCCGCGCTCGCAGTGCTCGTCGGTGCCTGCTCGTCCGATGACGGCGCGCAGGCCGAAGCTGGCCGCCAGCCCGTCGCGTCCGACGACACCGAGGACGTCGACGAGCCGGCACCCGATCCCGACACTGATTTCGACCCGTCACCCGAACCCGACCCGGCACCCGATCCCGACCCGGATCCCGATCCCGACCCGGCACCTGAACCAGAGCCCGGGCCGGACATCGACATCACGGTGATCCCCGACGAGATCACCGACGAATACGTCGCCGCCGTCCTGGTCGAACTCGAGCGCATCTACGCCGAGGCCTACGCGATCGTCCGCGATGAGCAGGAACTGACCAGCGAGATCACCGATCGCGCGCGTCACGATCCGCCGCGCTCACCCGCCGCGCGAGCAGCGGAACCGGCTCAGAGGCGGTTGCCGTCCGCGTCGTAGCGGTGCACACCCTCGCCGCTCTTGCGCCCGAACCGGCCCGCCGCGACCATCCGCCGGTGCAGGTTGGTCGGCCGGAACCGCTCACCGAGCGTCGACTCAAGATGCTCGAGGATCTTCAGCCGCGTGTCCCAGCCCACCAGGTCGCCCATCTCCAGCGGCCCCATCGGATGGTTCAGCCCGAGCTTGACGGCCGTGTCGATGTCCTCGGCGGACGCCACCCCCTCCTCGAGCATCCGCATGCCCTCGTTGCCGATCAGCGCGTTGATGCGCGAGGTCGCGAACCCGGGCAGGTCCTCGACCCGCACGGTCTGCTTGCCCCACGCCTGCGCCGCTGCCTCGGCGCGGTCCATCGTCGCCGGCGAGGTCTGCAGCCCGCGCACCAACTCGACCAGGCGCATCTTGGGCACCGGGTTGAAGAAGTGCATCCCGACCCCGCGCGACGGGTCGTCCAACGCCGCGATGATCTCGGTGATCGACAACGCCGAGGTGTTGGTCGCCAGCACCGCATCCGCCGCCGCGACCGCCTCGGCCGCCCGCAGCACCTCGTGCTTGACGTCCATGCGCTCGACGACCGCCTCGATCACCAACGCGGCATCACGACACCCGTCCGACAGCGTCGAGGTGGTCCGGATCCGCTCGCGGGCCGCGTGCGCCACCTCGGCGTCGACCTTGCCCCGCTGCACCCCGGCATCGAGGTCGCGGCCGATCCGGGCCACGGCGTCCTCGAGCTGGGCGGCGTCGACATCGACCAGCCGGACCTGCGCCCCACCGACGGCGGCGACGTAGGCGATACCGCGGCCCATCAGGCCGGCACCGATGACGGACACGATCGTCGGGGCGGTCATGGTGGCTCCTGGTTCATGGAAGGCCCCGTGCGGGGCTGTCCGCGTGGTCGTGTCGGGGTCCGGGCGCAGCCTACGCATCAGCCCGTCGTGCACCGAAGGGACGGGGCCGCCTCGACCTCAGCCGACAGCCACCTCGGTAGAGTCGGGCGATGATGGCAACGACACGTCGAGGTACCCCGGACCGCCGGACTCGCCCGCCCCTGTGGGTGGTCGAGGGACTCGACGTGGTCGAACGCCGGCGGCTGATGCTGCTCGCGGTCACCGCCACGATCGTGCTCATCGGTGCCCTGCTCGCCTGGCTCGCGCCGGGCATCGTGCCGCCGCGGGCGAGTGTCGGCGCGGCCATCGCCGTCGCCGCCCTGCTGCTCGGGCTCGCCGCCGCCGTGGCCGTCGACGCCACCGACCTCTACATCCGCGGTCCGCGCCACGTCAGCGCCGCCGGCGGCGAACTTGTCGCGGTGCTGTCGCAGTCGGCGACCCCCGACGAGGCCGAGCCCCTGGCTGCGGCGGTCTTCGAAGCCCGTGAGCCGGGCCAACCCCTGCTGCTCGGGCTGGCCGCATCGGGTCGGGACACCCGCGTCACGGTGGCATGGACCGACGCCCTCGCCACGGCGCTGGAAGCCGAGGGTGCCAGTGTGCTGCGCATCGACCTCGCGTCGGGGACCTCGGAGCCGCCCGGGCTCGCCGAGGTCGTCCACGACGGCGTGAAGCTGGCCGCGGCCGTGACCTTCGGCCCGGAGCCGCGGCTCGCACGGCTCGGTGCCGGTGCCGACCACGCGGGGGCGCTCGACGCGCTGACCACGCTGCCCGGTCGGTTGCCGCGCGACCTCGACGTCCTGCTCGTCGCCCTGCCGATGGCCGCTTCACGCCAGGTCGTCGGTGCGGTGCGTTCACTGGACCACGTGCTGGTGGTGGCGCAACGCGACCGCACGTCGCGCGTGGAGCTGATCGCCGGACTCGACGCATTGGAGGCCGCCGGGACCCGCGCGCAGGTTGCGCTGATCGACGAGCGCACCGCAGCCCGGCTCGGTGCAGGGACCAGCCGGTCGACCGCCAAGCCGGCAGCCGGCGCCGGGTTCAGCGCCAAGTCGCCGTCGGGCGTCGTCGTGGCCGACAGCGCGGCCGACAGCACGGCCGACAGCACGGCTGAGGACACCACGGCACCCGAACCTGCCGTGCCGACCGGGGACGATGCGCTCGCCGCCGAGCCCGATGACGTGGACTACGACGAACTCGTCGCCGGCGCACGCCCCGAACCGAACGCCGACGAGGTCCCCGAGCCGGTGGGCGACGATCCCGAGCCGGTGGGCGACGATCCCGACAGGGTGGGCGACGATCCCCAGGCACCGGGTGACGATCCCGACG
>CAYTLZ010000021.1:6411-12202 GCA_964438785.1 uncultured Actinomycetota bacterium
CGGCACGGTGGGCGAGGGGCGCGCCGAGGCAGCGGACGACGGACCCCACGCGGCGACGCACGAGGTGCCCGATGCGCAGCTCGGCGGCGACCCGGTCGTCTCGCCGGCAGCCCCGACCGCCCCGGCAGCCCCGGCTGCCAATGAGGCCGATGAGGCCGCGTCCGACGCTCGATCGGCCGATGTGCTCAATGCGGCTGCAGCTGCCGCCGCGCTGGCACAGGTCAACGTCGAGGAGTCGGCGCTCCCCGTCCGGTTCGCGCGCCCCGAGGACCGGGCCCCGGCTTCGATCGATGACCGAGACACCGAGGTGGCGGACGCGCAGGACGCCGCGTTGGCAGACGGCCCCGACGTCGAGGTGGCGGACGGCCCCGACGCCGTGCTGCCGGACGGCCCCGACGTCGAGGTGGCGGATGAGCGCGCCTCGGCGGACGCGGATGCCGGCCCGGTCGGCGAGGACGCCACCGCGGACGCAGTGGTCGCCGAAGTGGGCGAGGACACCGCAACGGACGATGACGCGTCCGCTGTCGACGATGCCGACGAGGACGAGGCGACCGCCGCTGCCGACGACGATGACGGGGACGACGCGGATCGCACCGACGAACTGCCGCGGCTCGACGGCAGCCCACCGGTCCGTCGCTTCGACGACGAGCACGAGGACCTGCTGCGCACCACGGCGCAGCTCTCGGTGCTGATGGACGACCTCGACGACCAGGGCCGCTGACCGCGCCCGCTGACCGCGCCCGCTGACCAGGGCCGCTGACGGCGCCCGCTGACGCCGGGCCTGCCGGCTCCGGTTCCGGGTCCGCTGAGCGCAGAACGTGCAGCGAGCTCGGCCGGGTCGTGGTCATGATCCGAATGCACCACCATGGAGAGCGCCTCGGAGCGCGCGCCGAAGCGGTGTCGTCCCGGTGCCAGGATCCAGCGGAGGAACTGTTGTGAGGACCATCAGCCTGCGGGCGGTCGCGACGCTGCTCGCGCTCGCACTGCTCGCCGTCGCCTGTGGCGGTGACACCAGTCAGCCGAGCTCGGTCGAGTGGCGCAACGTGGCGTTGCAGCTGCCCGACGACTGGTATCTGTTCGAGGAGGAGGAGACACGGCTGAGCATCTCCAACCAGGACATCGGGCTCGGTGAGGTGATGGGTGAACCCCGCGACCGGCCCGACGGTGACGTCGTGGCCATGTTCTTCACCTACGAACCCAACACGGTGCCCGCCGACTGGCGGGACTTCGTCGCGCAGCAGGACGCGACGCTGGAGACCGACCAGGCGCTGGAGCTGCAGGGTGAGGTCCCGGCGACCCAGTTGGTGTTCAGCTACACCACCGACGGGATCCCGACCCGCGAGATGGTCGTCGTCATCCCCTCACGCAGCATCGTGGTGCTCAGCCAGCCGGTGCCGGAGCCCGGCGACACCGACGCCCCGGACGTCTTCCTCGAGTACATCGAGGACTTCCTCGAGGTGCTCAACACCGCCGAGTTCGGGGCCCCGCTGCTCGACTGACCCACTCGACTGACCCGCTCGAGCTGACCCACTCGACCCCACTCGACCGACCTGCTCGACCGACCTGCTCGACCCCGCGGCGGTCACCGCGTTGCTGGGTCAGAGGCGACCGACGCTGATGGCCGGTTCAGCCGGCGACGGTGGGGGAGGCGCGCTCGCCGAGTTCGTCCAGCAGCCGCGCGAGACCGTCGCGCCAGTCGGGCAGCGGCCCGAGACCCAGCGCAGCGGCGTGCGTCGCGTCGAGCACCGACCAGGCCGGGCGCGGCGCAGCACGCTGTAGCGCCGCCGAGGACTGCCGGGACAACGCGACGTCGACACCGGCCAGTTCGAACGTCGCCGCGGCGAGGTCGTACCACGAGGCCTGCCCGGCGTTGGCGAGGTTGATCGTGCCGTACCGCCCACTGACCGCCAGACGGCGCAGTGCCGCCGCGAGGTCGCGGGTGAACGTCGGGGAGCCGAACTGGTCGTCGACCACGGCGACCGCACCGTGCTCCCGGGCGAGGCGCAACATGGTGGTGACGAAGTTGCTGCCGCGCGCGCCACACAGCCAAGCGGTCCGCACGATGTGGTGCGTCGGCAGGGCCTGGCGGACCAGCTCCTCACCGGCCCACTTGGCACGGCCATAGGCATTGATCGGATCGGGGGCGTCGAACTCCGTCCAGCCCAACCGTCCGGCACCCGGCTCGCCGGCCCCACCGTCGGCCCGGCCGCCGTAGACGTAGTCGGTCGAGATCGTCACCAGCGTCGCGTCGTGCCGGGCGCACGCCCGCGCCAGCCACCAGGGCCCGAGTGCGTTGACCCGGTGGGCGCGGATCGGATCGGCCTCGCAGCCATCGACATCCGTCCAGGCGGCCGCGTTGATCACGACGTCGGGGTCCAGATCCCACATCGCGGTGGTGACTGCTGCCTCGTCGCCGACGTCGAGGTCGGTGGCGGTCAGACCGGTCACCTCCGTGTCCGCGAACGCGTCCACGACGTCCAGGCCGAGCTGCCCACCCGCGCCGGTGACGAGCACCTTCACGGTGCACCACCGGGCTCAGCGCCGCCGCCGCTGACGGCGCCGCCAGCCTCACCCCGCCGCGCGGACGCGTCGCCGGGCCGCCGGGCCGTGCCAGCCTCACCCCGCCGCGCGGACGCGCCGCCGGCCTTCAGTGGACGCCACCAGTCCTCGTTGGCGCGGTACCACCTGATCGTGTCGTCGAGTGCTGCCTCGAGGTCGAACTGCGGCGACCAACCCAGCGAAGCGATACGTGACGTGTCGATCGCGTAGCGCTGGTCGTGGCCGGGCCGGTCGGCGACGTGTTCGATGCGGTCGTGCGATGCGCCGATGCGGTCGAGGATGGCGTGCGTGAGCTCCAGGTTGGAGCACGCGTTGCCCGCACCGACGTTGTAGACCCCACCCGGCGTGCCCTCGGTCAGCACCAGCCACTGCGCGGCGACGTTGTCGGCGACGTGCAGCCAGTCGCGCACGTTCGAGCCGTCGCCGTAGAGCGGCACCGTGCCTCCGTCGAGCAGGTTGGTGACGAACAGCGGCACGACCTTCTCCGGGTACTGATACGGCCCGAGGTTGTTGGACGTACGTGTGACGGTGATGGGGAAGTCGTAGGTGGTGGCGTAGGTCCGCGCGAGCAGGTCCGCGCCGGCCTTGGACGCGGCGTACGGGCTGTTGGGTGCCAGCGCATCGTCCTCGGCGAACGCGCCCGGTGCCGGACACGAGCCGTAGACCTCGTCGGTCGAGATGTGCAGCACCCGCTCCACCTCGGCGCGGCGGCAGGCG
The DNA here is from genome assembly GCA_964438785.1 of uncultured Actinomycetota bacterium. Lineage (GTDB taxonomy): Bacteria > Actinomycetota > Nitriliruptoria > Nitriliruptorales > Nitriliruptoraceae > PWLR01. The sequence continues at coordinate 9,688 of CAYTLZ010000021.1, forward strand.
TCGAACACGATGCCGGCGCCGACCACGTTGGTGGACAGGAACTCGGCCGGGCCGTCGATCGAACGGTCGACGTGCGACTCGGCGGCGAAGTGCACGACCGCATCCGCGTCGGCGACGCACGCGTCCACCACCTCGACGTCGCGGACGTCACCGTGCACGAACCGGTAGCGGGGGCCGTGACGGGGGTCACCGGCGACGTCCGCCAGCGAGGCGAGGTTGCCCGCGTAGGTCAGGGCATCGAGGTTGGTGATGCGGACGTCGGTCGTCGTCGCCAGCACGTGGCGGATGAAGTTGACGCCGATGAATCCGGCCCCGCCGGTGACCAGCAGTCGCATCGCCTCAGCTCCCGCGCAGTTCGATGTGGCCGTGATCGCCGACCACGATGCGGTGCGCGGCGGGCCTGGCCCGGGTCCGCTCGATAGTGACCTCGCGACCGAGCAGCGAGCCCTCGAGTCGAGGTACGTCGGTGACCGTGCAGCCGGACATCAGCACGGAGTGTTCGATCTCGCAGCGCTGCAGCCGGCAGCCGGCGGCGATCGAGGTGAACGGCCCGATGAAGACGTCTTCGAGGTGGGTGTCCGCACCGATGACGGCGGGGCCACGCACGGTGGAGCGCACCAACCGGGCGCCCGGTTCGATGATCACGGCACCGACGGCGGAGGACCCGGCATCGAGTTCACCCTGGATGTCGCGGGTGATCGAGCCGAGCACGATGCGGTTCGCGTCGAGCAGTTCGTCCTTCTTCCCCGTGTCGAGCCACCAGCCATCGACCTGCGACGCGCGCACGTCCGCGCCATCGTCGATGAGCCGTTGGATCGCGTCGGTGATCTCCAGCTCGCCCCGCCACGACGGTTCGATGCGCCGTGCCGCATCCAGGATCGCGGACGTGAACAGATACACCCCGACGAGTGCGAGGTCGGAGGGCGGGTCGGCGGGCTTCTCGACCAGCCGGTCGATCCCACCGTCGGCCCGCAGGACCGCGACGCCGAAGCGTTGCGGGTCGGGCACGCGCTTGAGCAGCAGATGGGCGGCGGGCCGCGTGGCACGGAACGACGCGACCGCGTCGGTGATCCCACCCTCGATGAGGTTGTCGCCGAGGAACATCACGACGTCGTCGTCGCCGAGGAAGTCGGCGGCCGTCAGCAGCGCGTGAGCCAGGCCGAGCGGCTGCTGCTGGCGGATGTAGGTCACCTGGATGCCGAGGTCCGTGCCGTCGCCGACGGCTGCCCGGATCTCCGCATGCGTGTCCCCCACGATGATGCCGACGTCCGTGATGCCGGCGTCGCGGATCTGTTCCAGGCCGTAGAACAGGATCGGCTTGTTGGCCACCGGGACCAGTTGTTTTGCACTGGTGTAGGTGATCGGGCGCAGGCGGGTGCCGCTGCCGCCGGCGAGCACCAGTGCCTTCAACCGATCGCCTCCGTGACGTGGCCCGGCTGCGGACCGTAGTGGCGGCGACCGCGTTGACGGCGAGGTGGTCCGATTCGGGGCCCGGGCCCAGGCTCAGGCCCGGGGCTCAGGCCCGGGGCTCAGGCCCGCAGGCGGCGCAGCCCCAGGAACGCGGTGCCACCGGCCACGAGCGCGAGGAGCAGCAGACCGGTCGCGGTCGCCAGGCCGCCACCGGATTCCGACGAGGCATCCTGGGTCAGCTGTACGCCGAGCACCTCGGTCTCCGGCTCGTCGTCGGTGGCCGACCCCGATCCGGTGTCCTCCACCTCGTCGTCGCCGTTGCCGTTCTCCGGCGTGGGCACGCTGACGACACCGTGCGGTTCGTCGTCCGCCGCCTCGTCGGCCTCGTCATCGCTGGCCGAGGCATCGTCGCTGTTCGAGCTGCCGCCGGTCGAGCCGCCGCCGTTCGAGCTGCCGCCGGTCGAACTGGTGCCGCCATCGGTGGTGGCGCTGGACGCATCGTCGGCGGGTGCCTCGCTGGCCGAGCCGCTCTCGACCGCCGTGTCGTCACGGTCCTCGGAGGGAGGTGGTCCGGCGTCGACCGACACCTCGCCGTCGTAGGTGCCGCAGAAGCGCAGTTCGAGCACGTCGACCGCCGAGCCTGCATGGACATCCGTGGTGCGGGTCGTGACGGTGCCGTCGGTCGCCGTGATGGTCACGGCGGTGAGTTGTGCGCCCTCGGCGGCCTGCCAGGCGACGTTGACCCAGCCGTCGACGCCGAACTCCTGGGCCCGCGCCGTGAGTGCGACCGCGGCGCCGTCACCGGTGGTGCCGTCTGCCCGGTGGGTGACCAGCATCGGCTCGCAGACGTCGTCGCTGCTGGTCTGGACCGACACGCGGTCGTCGGCGCTCTCGTCGTCGGTGTCGTCCTCGGCGTCGGTCTCGGTCTCGGTGACCGTGCCCTCGAGGATCTCGTCGACGCGCTCCATCGTGTTGCCGACGGTGCCGTTCTCCGGATCGTCGGTCGACCGGCTCCGGGTCATCCGGTCCTCGTCCCCGTCCCCGTCGTCTGCTTCGTCTCGGTCGCCCGTGTCCTCGCCGTCATCTCGGTCGTCCGCGTCGTCGG
>CAYTLZ010000021.1:12302-15302 GCA_964438785.1 uncultured Actinomycetota bacterium
TCGGTCGTCGCGTCCCCGCCGTCATCGGTGTCCGCGGCAGCCACCGCCACACCCGCGACGGCGAGCAGCATGAGCGCCACCGTGAGGGTCGCGACTCGACGAACGACGATGCCGGCGAACGGATGGGTCATGGTCGGTCGGCTCCGGGAACTCGGAGGCCGACGCTGATGCCGACCTCGGATGAAGCCGGGTCGGTCTCGCCATTCGCTCCCCCCGGACCAGGCAGCTGCGCTGCCGTGGCGACCGTCGTGCAGCCCGAGGTTCTTCGCGTCCCGGTGTCAGGCTCATGGCCTGACGTCGCAGGGCCCCGTGATTCCTCCCTGCGTTCGTGCGATTCGGAGTCTGCGTGCTCCACCGGCGTTACGCAACCGTCCGTGGTTGAGCCGGTGTGGACCGTGAGCTCTGTGGTGATGCCGATGGGGCGGCCCGTCCACGGGCCGCCCCACCGGTTGCTGCTGGTCCATGCCGGTCGACGATCGACCGACACGGTGTCGGTCAGTCCCGCCTGCGCGGTCGGACCATGACGCCACCGAGCCCGATGCCCAGCAGGCCGAGGATGCTCAGCAGCAGGGCCGAGGCACCGGTCCGTGGCATCGCTGTCGCTGTCGCGGTCGCCTCCTCAGCGACCCCCCGGACACGCACGACCTGCTCGGTCTCCGGTTCCGGGGTCGCCTCCGGTTCCACGGTCGGCTCCGGCTCGGACTCCTCACCGGGCTGTGGATCGGCCTCCTCACCGGGGTCTGGCAGGACACCCACCTCGGGATCGACCTCGACGGGTTCGTCGGGTGGCGGTGCCGTGGGTGGTGTCGTCGGCGTGCCCGGCGGCGTGCCCGGCGGCGTGCCCGGCGGTGTCGACGGCGTCGGGTCACACGCGTTGACGATGACGTGCGTCGTGCCATCGGGGAAGCGGGGCCGAAGGATGTCGCTCGGCCGGAGGTGATCGGATTCGCCGGCGTCGAACACGACCGACCCCTCCCCGAATTCGTCCAGATACTCCTCGATGGTCATGACGTCCGGGGTGCAGTCGTAGCCGTCGACGTCGTACACCTCGCCCCAGTCGAGCTCCGCACTGCGCGGCAGGAACACCGGCTCAGGCGCAGGTCCGTCCGGGACGTCGACGAGCGCGCCCGCATCGCTGAAGGGGATCGGCCCGAAGATCGACGAGCTGGTCGGGAAGTCCCACGTGCCGCGGACCTCGTCCTCGCCCGCGACCTGCACGGTGATCGTGGCCGAGCCCTCCGGGAGCAGTCCGTTCAGCTCGGACCCGAACGTCCACACCTTGAACGGCTGGACGCGTTGGGTCGCGGGCACGTTGTAGGCCACGCACCCGATCGGGTCATCGACACCCGCGTTGCCGAGCCGGATGGTCTCACGGTTGTCGAGGTTGACCCCGTCCTGCGCGCACCGCAGCGAACCGAAGCGGTACTCGCCCTCCTGCGGGCCGCCGGTGAAGTACGGAGCCACGGTCTCGGTCTCGACGAGCAGGTCGTCGAAGCTCTCGGCGACGTGCAGTCGGCCGGCGAGCGCAGCGGTGAGGACGTCACCGGACAGCGTGATGGTGTCGATGCCGTCCGCTGCCTCGAACGCCACGGTCTGCAGCAGGGTGCCGCCGTTGTCGTAGAGCTCGAAGTTCCAGTCGATCAGCGAGCAACCCCGAGCCTGGGCGGCGGTGACCTCTGCCTCGACGTCGAGCCAGCCACCGGACATCTGCCAGTCGACCGTGCTGTCGGCGTAGCCGCCGTCGGTCAGGTCGAAGCCGCCGATCCCCAGCGGCGGGTTCTCGCCGGACTCGTTCTGCGGCACGTCGGCGTAGTCGTCACAGACGACCTTGGCGAAGTCCATCTGCAGCTGACGATTGACCACGGTGTGGGTGATCGTCTTGTCGGAGGGATAGGTCTCGGCGGTCAGCGGGTCGAGGTGGAACGTCCCGATCCCGTCGTTGCGCTCGTCGTCGACGTCGATGAACCAGTCGTCGGCGAGTTCCTCGTCGACGCGGTACGAGCCGTCGCCACGGACGCGGATGGTGTCGCCCTCGTTGCCCTGCGTCGGACCCTGGACACCGTTGCCGCCGACGTTCGCGGCCTCGGTGATGGTCGTCGCGGTCAGGACGCCGCTGCGTGGTGCCTCGACCTCCACACCGTTCGCGTCGACCCAGATCTTCTCGATCTCGACCTCGTAGGCGCACTCCTTCTGGTTCTCGCTGGCCGTGCTCTTGCTACCCCTGGTCACCCCGGTCAGCTCGCCGCCCCAGACGATGGAGATCCCCACCTCGCGGTCGGACAGGGTGAAGTACTGGGTGCTGTCGGGGGCGATGCTCCCGGACTCGATGGGCCGGCCGGACTTCTCGACCCTCCAGTCGACGTTCGGGACGAGCTCGTTGCCATCCGTGCGGACCACGCGCCACAGGTACTCGGTGGCGTCACCGTCGATGAACCGGCACTCGGAGATGACGTTCAGCTGCACGTCACAGGTCGGCTGTTGGTAGAGCTCGCCCGCGCCACTGATCAGCCGCTTGTGACCGGTGGGGTGCACGACGACCTCCAGCGGCTCGCCGTTGTCGTCCGCCCGGTAGGCGTCGATCTGGTACGGCCCACAGTCGGGGATCGCGAGCTCGCCGTCACCGTTGCCGATCGCGACCGTCTTCTCGGAGCCGCGCTCGAGGACGACCTTCACGTGGTCGAAGGCCTCCTGCGGGGCGGCGGTCGCGTTGAACCCGGTGCCGTTCCAGGTGGCCGGCACGTTGTAGGACGACAGCCAGATGAAGCAGGTCTGCCGGTGACCGGAGCTCGGGAAGTCGAGGGTGAAGCCCGTCGGGACACCGTCGGTCTCGTTGATCTGGGCGGTCACGCCCTCGCCGTTCGTGCAGCGGTCGACCGAGGCGGGCGTGAGCGCGGCGCTCATGCGGCCGGGTTCGGGGTCATCACCGTCGTCACTCGCCGAGTTGGTCTCGGGCTCCACGATGTCGGTCGGTTCGCTGGCGGTGGATTCGCCCTCGACGGG
>CAYTLZ010000021.1:15402-22428 GCA_964438785.1 uncultured Actinomycetota bacterium
TCGCCCTCGACGGGTTCGCCGTCGACCGGCTCGGCCTCCGAGGGGTCGCCGTCGGTGGGCTCGTCCTCGATGGGTGCACCGTCGGCGGGTTCGCCCTCGGCGGATTCGGTGTCCTCGGCGTCGTCGGTCGCGTCGGTGGTCTCGTCCGATCCTTCGCCGATGTCCTCGGCGAAGGCGGTGGTCTGCGGCACGAGGAGGGCGAGCAACATCGCCAGCACCCCGAGCAGCGGGACCACCTTTCTGGTGATCGTCTGACTCATGGTTTCAGAACCCCTGGTCGTGGCGCCCGATCCTCGCTGGACCGACGCCGTGGTCGGTTCTGAGGTCGGTCTCGCCACTCGCTCCCCTCGGACCGTCGGTGCCCCTGATGTCGGGACCCTTCGGCGACCGCGCAGTGCCGGTCCGAGGATCAACACGTCCCCAAGCTCACATCCGTTCGGATGCCCGAGCGCCGCTACCCAGCGCGTCCGGTCCGGGCACTCTGCGTCGTGAAATCACGGAGAGCAATCTGTATCCGGGTCAACTGACGCTGTGTTGCAAAAAATGCCTGGATTTCGAACCACGGGTGGTGACTTGCTCACGCTGCGTCCACCAACTGTGAGCGCTGCACGCGCGTTGCTCATGTGGACATCACGCTCGGTGTCCTCACGCGGCGTCCACATGACGCACGGTCGAGCTGATCGCCGGGGTCGGACCGCGCACCTGGCACCGCGTGAGCTCACCGGTCCCCGGCAACGACGAACGGACCGGGAGGGTGTCCCGGTCCGTTCCGTGGCGGCCCCCTCGACGAGGTGGGCGTGGGGTTGGCTCAGCCGAGGTTGCGCGCGATCATCGAGGCGGTCTGCTGCCGGTTGATGTTGTCACCGGCGCAGTACGCGGTCGCGGTGCAGCCCGCGACGATGCCGGCCTTCTGCAGGGCGCCGACGTTGCCGGCGTGGACCGGGCTGACGTCGCCGAAGGTGGTCGGGACGGGCTCGAGCTTCAGGGCCCGGGCGAAGAAGGTGGCCAGCTGCTGGCGGGTGAGCCGCTGGTCGGTGCAGAACCGGTCGTTCCCGCACCCCGCGGTCAGGCCGGCGTCGACCAGTGCCTCGACGTCGGCGGCGCGGGAGGACGGGACATCGGAGAACCTCGAGGTCGTGGTGTTCGTGCGGGGCAGGTCGAGGGCCCGCACCAGGTAGGTCGCGAACTCGCCACGGGTGACGTCGGTCGTGGGGCAGAAGCGGGCGGTACCGCAGGGGTCCATGATCCCTGCGCGGGCGACCTTGATGATGGACTCGGCGTGGGTGCTCCCGCGGGTGACGTCACCGAAGTCCACGGTGCTGGCCGTCGAGAAGGTGACGTTGGTGCGGGGCCGACGGAAGTTCTGGGTCACCCAGATGCGACCGTCCTTGACGGTGACGCCGATCCCGACCTGCGTGACCCGGTCGTCCATGATGTTGCGCCGGTGCCCCTCGGAGTCCATCAGTGCCCGGTGGATCGCGCGCACGCTCGGCCCGTAGCCGACGTTCTCGGAGATGCGCTGCCAACCGGTGATCTGCGTGGTGTAGGTCGGGTTGTGGTAGAGGTTCCACTCACGGGCCATCGTGGCGCTGTGGCCCCGGGCGACGGTGACGATGTCGGCGCGGACGTCCAGCGAGTGCAGCCCGGCCTTGGCCCGCTCGATGTTGACCAGCGCGTGGAAGTCGCGTTCGAGGTCGACCGTCGAGGTGGAGGCTCCCGCCGCGGAGGCCGGCAGCAGGGTGGCCACGAGCAGCAGCGCGAGCACAACGCTGGCGGTGCGGCCGTGGCGGTGTTGCGAAGTCATGGCAATCGTCCAGTGGGGGCTTGGTCGGGGCCGCCTGTGGTCGACAGGTGGCGTCGTACCCCTCACATCGGCAACCACGCTCCGCGACTTGACGCCCCTGTACGGGGCCAAAGGTCACGGAATGCAGTCATGGCGCCGAGGTGGTCCGGACGACGTGGCGCAGCGTGGCTGCTGTTGTCTGGGGTACGCGTCTGTGCCAGGTGTGCGACGCACGACCCCATCGCCGCAACCCTGATCGCTCAGCGCGCGCTCGGCACCACGCAGCGTTGCGACTCGTTCAGCAGGGGATAGACACGGCCTTCAGGACGGCCGACCGTCCGTCGATGGATACGCGAGGGGGCCGCGACCAGGACATCACCGCTGCCCCGAGCTCACCCCCCGAACTCACCCGCCCGAGCTCCGACCCGACGCATACGCACGACCGGACGCACGCCCCGACGCTCCGCCCCGACGTACTGCCCGACAGGTGCTGCCCATGCCCATGCGACCGCTCTCCCCGCTGACCGGTGCCGATCGCCGGACCCAGCCGATCGCGACCGCCGCCACTGCCGCTCCCGACGTCACCGGGCCACGCCGCCATGGCATCTGGGCGGTGGGCCTGCGTGTGGCGCTCGCCGCGATGCTCGCCGTGCTGCTCGTCCCGCTCGAGCAGCCCGAATCGTGGAGCACCCCGGTCACCCTGAGCGAGACGCTGGACGGCCTGCCGGTCGCCGCCGACGCGGGGTTCCACACCGCCGAGGCCGGCAGCGCGGCCGACGCCGACGACACGCAGCGGTCCGAGCCGGTCGAGACGCCGATCGCCTTCAGCGCCGTCGGCTTCACGGCTCCGCCCGGGACGACCTCGCTGCGCGTGCGCACCGCCGCCGACGGCACCTGGGCCCCGTGGGAGGACGTCGACTTCATGGACGTCGAGGACGGCCCGGACCCGGACAGCGCCGAGGCGGGCGCACAGGCACCGGGTCTGCACGCCGAGCTGCTGTGGGTCGGCGACGCGGACGAGCTGCAGCTCGAGGCCGTCGGGGCCAGCCCGCAGGACATCGAGGTCGTGGTCATCGACTCGATGCATCTCAACGACGGTCCGGTGGAACGCCACGTCGGTCCGGTCGGTGGTTCCTCCGCGGATGCGAACGGCCTGAGCATCGTCTCCCGCGCCCAGTGGGGCTCGAACGAGTCCTGGACCGGCAGCACCCGGACCACCGACGAGGTGCACATGGGTGTCGTGCACCACACGGCCCACACCTCCGGGTGGGCCGCGAACAACTACTCCCGCGCCGAGGCACCCGGTCTGGTGCGCTCGTTCCAGCGCTACCACACCCAGTCGCTCGGCTGGTCGGACATCGGTTACAACGCCCTGGTCGACCGGTTCGGCACCGTCTACGAGGGCCGCAAGGGCGGCTTCACCAACGGTGTCATCGGTGCGCACGCATCGGGCTGGAACGCCAAGTCGTTCGGCGTGGCCGTGATCGGCAACTTCATCGACACGCAGGCCTCCCCGGCGGCGATCGAGTCGCTCACCGAGGTCATCTCCGTCAAGGCCGCCATCCACGGCATCGACACGACGGGCTGGACCAACGAGGTCGGCAACAACAGCTGGAAACCGACCATCATCGGCCACAAGGACGTCGGCAGCACCTCGTGTCCGGGCCGGATCCACGGCCTGCTGCCGCAGATCCGTGAGGACGCCCGCAGCAACTCGGTGCGCTTCCCCGACGTGCCCTCCAACTCGCCGCACCGCTCGTCGATTCTGTCGCTCGCGGAGGCCGGGGTGACCCAGGGCTGCACGCTGAACCTGTTCTGTCCCCGTGAGACGCTCACCCGCGCGCAGGCGGCGAGTTTCATGGTCCGTGCCTTCGAACTCGACCCGGTCCCCGGATCCCAGTTCTCGGACGTCCCCGCGTCGGCGACCCATGCGGCCAACATCAACGCCCTGGCCCGGCTCGGCTGGCTCGAGGGCTACGCCGACGGCACGTTCCGGCCGGCCCAGGAGCTCACCCGCGCCCAGCTCGGATCGCTGCTCGCCCGCTCGCTGCCCGAGGGCAGCTCGGGTGGTGGCTGGGTACAGCCCTACCCGGACGTGTCGACCAGCAGCGTCCACTACGCCGGGATCATGGCCCTGGCGGCCAACGGGGTCCGCGGTGACTGCGGCGGTGGCCGGTTCTGTCCGAACGAGGACGTCCGGCGGGACTCGACGGCGACGTTCGTACTGAACGTCCGGGACCTGCACGGCCTGGACACCGTCCCCCAGTCGTCCCTCGACGACGTCGAGGTGCTGGATGACGAGGTGCTGGACGACGAGGTGCTGGACGACGAGGGCGCGGCGGAGCCGACCACGTTCGCGGACATCCTCGGCTGAGCGCCGGTGTCGCGGACGCGGCCTCAAGGCGTCGGCGGGGTCGTGCCGATCGATTGGAGCGTGTGTCCGTGACGCCGGGGGATCCGATCAGGTCCGGACACGTCAGGCGTGAAGGAGTCATCGTGACGGCATCGCCAGCTCAGCCAGGCATGACCCACGCACGGCCCGCCGTGCGGGCGACACCGACCGTGGTGCTGCTCGCCTCGCTGGTCGCGCTCACGCTGCTGCTCGCGCTCGCCCGACCGGCCGAGGCCATCGAACCGGCCCCCGCGGACCTGCCCCAGACACCCCGCGTCGACACCACCCCGCAGCTCGTCGACCTGACGTTCCCGGTCGCCGACCCCGGTGACCGCGTCACGTTCATCGACGACTTCCTGCAGTTGCGCGGGGGCGGGGCGCGTCTGCACGCCGCGACCGATCTGATGGCACCCAAGCACCGGCCCGTGCACGCGGCGGTCGGCGGCACGATCACCTGGGCACCGCATCCCGAACCGAACTACGGCTGGATGATCTCCATCCGCGGCGACGACGGGCACCGCTATGCCTATGTCCACCTCAACAACGACACGCCGGTCCGGGACGCCGACGGCCGCTGGTCGGACGACGACGCGGGCGGCATGGAGCACGCCTACGCCCCGCGGATCGTCGAGGCGATCCGCACCAACGGCACCGCCGCCGGACTGCGGATCGAACGCGGCGAGCTGATCGGGTGGAACGGCGACTCGGGCAATGCCAAGGGCGTCGCGCCGCACCTGCACTTCGAGATCCACGTCACCGCCGACGACGGCTCCACCCACCGGATCAATCCCTACCACTCGCTACGCGCCGCGCTCGAGCGCGGCGACGTCCCCGCGGCGGCACCGGCACCTGCCCGCAGCTACCTCGACGTCGACCCGCGTCAGGCCCACGGCGAGGCGATCGAGCGACTGACCGAGGCCGGCGTCATCACCGGCTGCGGCGACGGGCGCTACTGCCCCGGTGAGCCGGTCAGCCGCGGCGACCTGGCCACCTACCTGGTCGGTGCCCTCGAGCTCGACCAGGACCCCGGTGCCACCTCGCGGTTCGAGGACGTCGCGGCCGACGATCCCCGCCAGGCGGCCATCGCCGCGGTCGATGCCGCCGGCATCCTCACCGGCTACGGCGAGGCGGTGTACGGGCCCGACCGGCCCCTGACCCGGCAGCAGCTGGCATCGGTGCTGGTGCGCGGCCTGGAGCTGGAGGCCGACGCGGCGACCGCCTCGGTCGAGCCCGCCGGGTTCGTCGACGTGCGGCCCGGTTCGGCCCATGCGGTGGCCATCGACGTCGCGGCGGCCGTCGGGTTGACCCGCGGTTGCACGGCCGAGCGGTTCTGTGGCGGTGACGACGTGCGCCGCGACCAGATCGCGTCGTTCCTCGACCGCGGCATGGCGTTCCTGGCGGACTGAACCGGGTTTGGTGCCGCTGGTGGAACCAGGGTTGCGTCGCTGGCTGAGTCGCGGCTGTCGCGGGGCTGAGGCCGCCCGCGAGGCTCGCGTCTTCTCGTGGAGGGTGCTGGATCGTGCGCACCACGGGGCGGCGTCCAGGGAACAGCGAGCGTTCCGGCTTGCCCCCTAGTTGGCAGTTTCGCACGCTAAACTTCCAACTGAAGAGCCAGTTGGAAGCGCTGGCCGACAGGTTGGCGCACCCCGGAGGATCGCCGATGCCGACGCCGTTGTCGTCGTGGCCGACGGCCCACCCAGGCGACGAGCGGGAGTTCGTCCCGCCGGACGGGGCACGGACGCCGAGCAAGGACCGCCGCGTCCGCTACCGGCCCGCCGTCGTCCCCTCGATCGCCGATGCGGACCTGACCGTCGGCCACGATCTCCACGCGCGGCTCGACCGGGCCATCGCCGACCTCGCATCGCTGCGCGCGGTCGACGGCGTCACCCCCGCAGCGGCCGTCCAGCTGCTGCGGTCCGAGTCCGCCTGGTCGTCCAAGGTCGAGCACATCGTGGTCGGCCACCGCTACGTGGCCCGCGCCATGGCGGATCTGCCCACCCGGCAGCGCGCCGCACGCGAGGTCGCCGCGAACATCGCCGCGCTGGAGCACGCCCTCGACCTCGCCGAGCACCCCATCGACGCGGCCGACATCAACGACATCCACGCGGCGCTGCTGCCCGACGAGACGTGGTCCGGAGCGCTACGCACCACGCAGAACTGGATCGGCGGCTCCGACCACTCGCCCCGCGACGCCCGCTACGTCCCCCCGGCGTACGAGGACGTGCCCGCGCTGATGGACGACCTCGCGGACTACCTCAACCGTGACGACGTGCCCGCCATCGTGCAGGCAGCCATCGCCCATGCACAGTTCGAGTCCATCCATCCCTACCCCGACGGCAACGGCCGGGTCGGACGCACCCTGGCCCACTACGTACTGCGACGCCGCGGCGTCATCGGCCAGACCCTCGCACCGATCTCGCTGGCGATGCTCGTCCGCCGCGAGCAGTACATGGCTGCCATCGCCACCTACGACCGGGGCGACCCACGACCGTTCGTCGCCCTGTTCGCCGACGCCTGTTCGCAGTCCGCCGACGCGGCCCGCAGGCTCGCCGCCGAACTCCGGGACATCGCTGCCAGTTGGAAGGCCGACCCGGCTGTGGCCGCGGCACGCTCCGATGCCGTGGTCCGAAAGATCGTCGACGACCTCGTCGACCAGCCGGTCACCACCGCCGACCAGGTCGCCGCGCAGCACGGCGTGTCGGCCCGTGCCGCCCGCAACGGCCTGGAGGCACTCCGGACCGCCGGCATCCTCAACCGCACCACGGCCGCCCGCAACCTGCACGTGTTCGAGGCCATCGACGTGTTCGCCGCCCTCGACGACCTCGAACGGTCGCTGGGCCTCGACTGACGG
>CAYTLZ010000021.1:22528-28601 GCA_964438785.1 uncultured Actinomycetota bacterium
CGACGTGTTCGCCGCCCTCGACGACCTCGAACGGTCGCTGGGCCTCGACTGACGGCACGACGCCGGCACGGGCCGGACGGCCACCGAAGCCACGGCGGGCCCCACGGATAGGCTCGGGACCACCCTCACCTGTGCCGCTGGAGTCTCGTCCGTGGATATCGCCATCATCGGGGTCGGCCACGTCGGCCTGACCACCGCCGCCGTGCTCGCCGACCACGGCCACCGGGTGGTGGGACTCGACGACGACCCGGTGAAGCTGGCGACCCTGCGGGCCGGTGAGGTGTGGTTCCACGAACCGGACCTGCCCGAACTCGTCGCCAAGGTCACCGCCGACGGCTCGCTGACCTTCACCGACGACCTCGCAGCCGCGGTCGAGCACGCCGAGGTCATCTTCTGCTGTGTCGGGACCCCGCCGCTGCCCGGCGGTGGCCCGGACCTGCGCTTCGTGGAACGCGTCGGCCAGCAGGTCGCCCAGCACGCGACCCGTGAGGTCGTGCTGGTCGAGAAGTCCACCGTCCCGGCCAACACCGGCGCGCGGCTCACCCAGGTCATCCAGCGCGAACGTGCCGCGCTCGACCGCGACGACGTCCTCGTCCACGTGGCCTCGAACCCGGAGTTCCTGCGCGAGGGCATCGCGGTCAGGGACACCTCCCACCCGGACCGGATCGTCTACGGCACGGCCAGCGACTTCGCGCGCGCGAAGATGCGCGAGGTCTACGCGCCGATGGTCGAGCGGGTCGGCTGCCCGGTCGTGGAGACCGACGTGCCCACCGCAGAGCTGATCAAGCACGCCGCCAATGCGTTTTTGGCCACGCGCCTGTCGTTCATCAACGCGGTCGCCAACGTCTGCGACCGGGTCGGTGCCGACATCGAGCTCGTCGCCGAGGGCATGGGCCACGACGCCCGCATCGGGCATCAGTTCCTGCAGGCCGGCATCGGTTACGGCGGGTCGTGTTTCCCCAAGGACGTCGACGCGTTCGCGCACCTCGCCCGGCAGGTCGGCTACGACTTCGGGCTGCTCGACGAGGTCAAGGCCATCAACGACGGCCAACGCCAGGTCGTCATCGACCGGTTGGTCGACGAGCTGTGGCACCTGCAGGACAAGACGATCGCGATCCTCGGCGCGGCGTTCAAGCCGGGTACCGACGACCTGCGCGAGGCCCCGGCGATCTATCTCGCCCGCGACCTGATCGCCGCCGGAGCCACCGTGCACGTCTACGACCCGGTCGCGCTGCCGGGTGTCGAGCGCGAGGTCCCCGACGCCATCCGGTTCGACGATCCGTTGGAGGCGCTGCGCGGTGCGCATGCCGCCGTCGTCGCCACCGAGTGGGAGCAGATCACCGCGCTGGATCCCGCCGACATCAAGGCCGCCCTCGATTACCCGATCCTGATCGACGGGCGCAACTGCATCGACGCGCGCGCCGCCATCGACGCGGGCCTGCGCTACCACGGCATCGGCCGTGGCCATCTGAGGAGCTGACCGATGGCCCAGGACACCGTCGCGAGCGCCGACCCGGACCTGTCGACGAACGACGTCGATGGCGCCGAGGCAGCGGACGTCGAGGCAGCCCGGAACCCGGACCAGGCGGCCGGCGGCGACCGCGAGGGCTCGCGGGACCGCGTCGAGCGCCCGGACGTCTCCATCGTGCTGCCCACCTACAACGAGGTCGGCCACCTCGACGACGAGGTGGCACGCATCGTCACCTCGATGGACGCGAGCCACTACAGCTGGGAGATCGTCGCCGTCGACGACTGTTCGTCCGATGGCACCCGCGCGCGGCTGCGTGAGCTGGCCGCGGGCGACGAGCGCATCCGCGTGATCGAACACTCCCGCAACCTCGGTTCGGGTGGGGCGCGCCGCACCGGCACCCGTGCGTCACGCGGGCACGTGGTGGTGTGGACCGACGTCGACATGACCTACCCCAACGACGAGATCCCGGCGCTCGTCGACTCGCTCGAGGGCTACGACCAGGTCGTCGGGGCGCGCACGACGGAGGAGGGCACCCACAAGTTCGCGCGCGTGCCGGCCAAGTGGGCGATCCGGCGCCTGGCGCAGTATCTCGCGCAGCAGCAGATCCCGGATCTGAACTCGGGGTTCCGCGCCTTCCGGCGCGAGCACGCGGTGCGCTACCTGCACCGGCTGCCCAACGGCTTCTCGTGTGTCACCACGATGACGATGTCGTTCATGTCCGATGGGCTGAACGTCGGCTACGTCGACATCCCCTACGCCGCGCGTGAGGGCGAGTCGAAGTTCCACTGGATCAAGGACACGCGCCGGTATCTGCTGCAGGTCGTGCGCATGATGCTGAGCTACGAGCCGCTGCGGGTCTTTATGCCACTCGGGCTCGCACTGCTGTTCTTCGGGTTCGGCAAGATGGGCTTCGACGTCGTGACCAAGGACTTCCGGATCGCGACCAACACGCTGCTGATCCTGTTCGCGGCGTTCCAGGTGATCTCCATCGGGCTGCTCGCCGACCTGGTCGTGCGGGTGTCCAAACCGCCCGTGAAGGACCCGCTCGACGACGCGTGAGCCCGCTCAGGGCTGCGCCCGGTACCAGTCGATGGTCCGCGCGAGCCCGTCGGCCAGCTCGACGGTCGCCGACCAGCCGAGGTCGCGGTGTGCCCGGGTCAGATCCGGCCGGCGGACCTGCGGGTCGTCGACGGGGCGCTCCACGTGGCGCAGGTCGCTGGCGGAGCCGACCGCGTCGATCACGGCCCGCGCGAGCTGGCGCATCGACAGCTCCGCCTCGGAGCCGAGGTTGATCGGCCCCGTGTGCGGCGAGACGAGCAGCGCCAGCAGACCGGCGACGAGGTCGTCGACGTAACACAGCGACCGGGTCTGGGCCCCGTCACCGTGGACGGTCAACGGCTCGCCGGCCATCGCCTGACGGATGAAGGTCGGCACCGCCCGGCCGTCGTCCATGCGCATCCGGGGGCCGTAGGTGTTGAAGATCCGCGCGACGCGGACGGCCACGCCGTGGGTGCGGTGGTACGCGAACGCGATGGCCTCCGCAAACCGTTTGGCCTCGTCGTAGACCCCGCGGGGCCCGATCGGGTTGACGTGGCCCCAGTAGTCCTCGGGTTGGGGGTGGACCTGCGGGTCGCCGTAGACCTCGGAGCTCGACGACAGCAGGAAACGGGCCCCCTTGGCCCGCGCGAGCCCCAGCATGTTGTGGGTGCCCAATCCGCCGACCTTCAGCGTCTGGATGGGCAACTGCAGGTAGTCGATCGGCGACGCGGGCGAGGCCAGGTGCAGCACCGCGTCGATCGGCCCGTCGACCTCGAGGTGGGCGGTGACGTCGTGATGGCGTCGTTCGAACCGGGGCTCGTCGTCGAGGTGGGCGAGGTTGCCCAGGTCGCCGGTGACGAGGTTGTCGATGCCCAGGACCCGCTCGGCACCACCGGCGAGCAGCGCGTCGGTCAGGTGCGAGCCGAGGAATCCGGCCGCGCCGGTGACCACCAGGCGCGCACCGGCCACCTCGAAGGTGTCCATCGGTGACGTCATGCGCGCGGGCCCGATCGTCCCGGGGAAGCCGACTCCGGGCCGCGAGAGGGTAGCGGCCATCCCTTCGGTGACGGGGTACGGGCGGTTCGGTGTCGTGCGTAGGCTGCACGTCACACCCTCTTCACTCCAGTTCGCGCAGCGCGTGGTCGATGTCACGGTGAGTGGCCGGTCCAGGGACGGACGGCCCGGGCAACCGAAGGCACCGCCGTGGACGACCGCGCAGCGCACCGCAGCTGGATCAGTCGACGGCTGGTCGCGTTCGTCGCGGCCGTCGCGCTGGTCGCCGTGCCCGGTGCCGCCGCGGCGCAGAGCGATGCCGCCCCGGTGTCCGGCGACGGCGATGAACGGCTGCTGGTCACCTACGCCGCGCCGGTCGCCGGTGACGTCGAGGCAGCGGCCTTCAGCACCGCGTCGGTGGTCGCCGACGCCGACATCGACGTCTCCGCCGTGCAGGTGCTGTCCTTCGACTCCCCCCGCGACCGTGCCGACGCCGCTCGCGCCCTGGCCGCCCGACCCGACGTGCTCAGCGTCGAGCCCGACCAGTGGGTCCGCCCGGACACCGAGGTGCACGAGGTCGTGGCCCTGCCCGCCGCGGACGGCTTCACGACCGCCTCCACCAGCGGCCCGTCGTCGTGGGGCGTGGTCAACGACGGCCGGTCGATCAACGGCACCCCGGGGCGCGCCGGCGTCGACGTCGGTGGGGCGACGGCGATCAAGCACGCGACCGGCCGGGGTGTGGTCGTCGCCGTCATCGACTCCGGAGTCGACATCACCCACCCGGCCCTGACCGGGCGCATCTGGACCAACCCGAAGGAGACCGCCGACGGGCGCGACTCGGACGGCAACGGCTACGTCGACGACGTCAACGGCTGGAACTTCGCGCGCAACACCAACCGGTTGTTCGACGACGCGACACTCGACTCGCACGGCACGCATGTCGCGGGGATCATCGTGGGCACGGCCCAGAGCCAGGTGGGGTTCCGTCCCGTCGCCCCCGACGCGAAGGTGATGCCGCTGAAGTTCATCGACGGTGAGGCCGGCCGTCTCTCGGATGCCATCGCGGCGATCCGTTACGCCTACGACAACGGCGCGGACCTCATCAACGCGAGCTGGGGCGGTGAGCAGCCCTCATCCGCGCTGCGTCAGGTCCTGGCCGAGACTCCGATCCCGGTGGTGATCTCCGCGGGCAACCTCGGTGCGGCCCTGGAGGACAAGCCCAGCTATCCGGCGTCGTTCGGGCTCGACACCACCATCGCGGTGGCCGCGCACACCAACGACGCGAAGCTCGCCGACTTCTCCTCCTACAGCCGTGACCTGGTCGACGTCGCCGCTCCCGGCGCGCACATCCTCGGTCCGTGGCCCAACAGCCGCATGGCCATCGCCAGTGGTTCCTCGCAGGCCGCGCCGCACGTCAGCGGGGTGGTCGCGCTGGCGCTGCAGCGCCACCCGGACCTGTCACCGGTCGAGGTCGCGACGGCCGTGCGCGCGACGGTGCGTCCGCTGTCGGGCGTGGCGCGGACCACCAGCGGTGGGATCGTGCGCGCCCCGGCGTTGCTCGACCACCTCGGCACCCGGGTGCCCGCCTGCGCGCCGGGCACGACGACGGCCTTCACCGACATCTCGGCCACCAGCCCGCACCGCGACTCGATCGCCTGCCTGGTGTCCCTGGGCATCACCAAGGGCATGACCGCGGACACGTTCGGATCGGCCGACGGCCTGACGCGCGCACAGATCGCGAGCCTGGTCGGCCGCGCCTTCGCCGAGGTCGGGGCGATGCCCCCGGTGCCGGCCAGCGGCCGGTTCACCGACGTGCCGGCCACCAGCGTCCACCGCGACAACATCGAGGCACTGGGTGCCGTCGGGGTGGTGCGCGGTGACACCGCGACGAGCTACGCCCCGCACCGCACGACCACCCGCGCCGAGCTCGCGGCGATCGTGGCGCGGGCGGCCGAATACCTCGCCCAGGGCGAGGTCCGCGTCCGCGGGACCGGCTTCGCGGACACCGTCGGCGTGCCCGACGAGCTCGAGATCGACAAGTCCGCCGGTCTGCGCATCGTGATGGGCCGGCTCGACGGGCGGTTCGAGCCCGATGCCAAGGTGCGGCGCGACCAGGCGGCGAGCATGGTCAACCGGCTGCTGGAGCGCTGGGTCCAGCAGGGGCTGCTGCACGCGGCCTGATCGGGGTTCGGTCGCGACCTTGGCGTCCGATCGCGGTCTGATCGTCAGCGTCGCCGGGCGCGCCCGGGGCCTCGGCGCGTCACGTTCCGTCGCGTCGATCGGCTCGGGTCACCGCGTTCGGTGACGCATGCCGCGTCTGGCGATCGCCGCCGCGCGCTGGCGCTCACGAGCTCTTGCACACCCCGATCGCGCGTCGGATAGTCGGGTTCAGCCCACGTCGTGGGTCCGCGCCGGTGCAGTGACCGGTGCAGGGGAGGCATCGATCTCCGGGCCGCAGGAACCGCGGTCGCCGAACCGGATGTCCTCCGGTTGGGCCCGGAGGGAGCCAGTGGCGAGACCGGCCCCACGTCAGCCGTCGTCGGCTGCAGGGGCCGACTCGAGCACAGGGGT
>CAYTLZ010000022.1:0-27524 GCA_964438785.1 uncultured Actinomycetota bacterium
GCATCGTCGCTTCGGCGTTCCAGTAGGGCTGGGCGCCGACGTTGATGCCGGCGACGATCACGTTGATCTCACCGCCCGCCTGGGTGAACTCGATGATCCCGCGCAGGACCCGACCGACCCAGTCCATGTTCTCCGTGCCCGAGTCCATCGCGATCCGTGCCCCGGAGGACACGGCGAACCACTCGACCGGGCATTCGAGTTCACGCGCCAGTTCGAGGGCGGCCAGGACGCGCCGGCTCTCGGCCTCGGCGATGGAGCCGAGTCCCCGCGTGGGGTCGCCGAGCAGCGCCACCCGCGTCATGCCCTCGGGATACCTCGACGTCGGTGTGGTCACGACACCCACCACGATGCCGGCCGTGTTGCCGCCGTAGGGCCGGTCGACGGGGACCAGGGTGTCGTGCTCGTCGAGGTCGTACTCGACGAACCCGGGGCTGCGGCCGCCACCGGTGGTGCTCTCCTCGGTCAACGGCGTACCGCTCCGGGCGATCAGTGGGATCAGCTCGTAGGGGTACACGGTGCCTCGGCGGCGGGCGCGGAGCACCTTGCGGGTGGTGTCGTCGAAGGGCTTGAGTGGTTCGGCGGCGGGCTCGGTGACCCGCACGGTCAGCCCCTGGCCCGGCGGTCGGGACATGCGCACGACCACCGGCGTCGGCTCGGCCCCACCCACGGCGAGGGTGGCCTGGACCATCACCTGCTCGAGCCCGAGTCCCTCGGTGGTCGGCGCGAGGCTGCGGATGACCGCGTCCATCTCGTCCAGCGGGAGGTCGACCAGCGGCCAGACGTTGAGTTGCACCCGGTTCCAGTCGGGGCGCTCCCGAGGGTCGCGGGACGCACGGGCACGGCGCAGGTCGTCGAGGCAGGCCGCCAGGACGTGCTGCAGTTCCGGCAGCGCGGTCACGGTGCCCTGATCGTCGAACACCGGGGTCAGGTCACGGACCTCCGCCATCACCAACAGGCGCTGGTCCTCCGGGTGTTCGTGGGCGACCGCCTCGAACAGATACACCCCGTCGGTCGACGGCAGGCGGGTGAGTTCGAAAGCCTCGAACCGCCACAGGTCGAGGCGACCGGCGATCAGCGGATGGATGCCGCGCAGGTGACGGCGTTCCTCGAAGCCATGGTCCTGCGCCTCCCGCGGCCTGCGTCGGAAGGTCAGGTGCTCGACCGATGGACGCTCGTCCCCCGGAGCCACGGTCACCGACAGCGTGACGCGCCGCAGCTGGGCCGGCAGGTCGACCTCGTCGAGGTCGGCGGCCAGGCCGGCGGCCAGCACATCCAGCGCGGCGGGCGCGTCCTGCCAGGTGACGTACACGTCGGCGACCGCTCCGGCACCGGCGTCCGGATCGAGGTCGCCGCTGAGCTGACCGGCGACACGCAACGCCTCGGTGAGGTCCTCGGCGGTGGCGGCGACCGCGATCACCCGGCCGCGGCCACGGGGGTCGGTGAAGTCGGCGACGACGGCCGGGCGGCCGTCCACCTCGGTCGTGTCGATGCGTTCGAGTTCGCGCGTTCGGTAGTAGCGGCGCGTGAGCAGCTCCAGCATCGGTGCGATGCCCGCCGCCCCACCGACCGGTGTCTCCAGCAGGCCGAGCATCGGTGCCGGCGCGGCGACCAGTGCCGCCATGCGCTCGTCGCGGTCGGCCCGGTCGGGATCGGCGGCCAGGGCCTCGAGGTGGTCGTTGATCTGCCGGTAGGTCGTGGCGCGCGCCGCCTCGAGCCGCGGCAGGTCGAAGCAGCGGTAGCGCGTGCGGCGTGCGAGGTCACCCACCACCGGTTCGCGGACCTGGGTGGCGGTGATGAGCTGATCGAGGGTGGCCCGCAGCTGATCCCCGAGCCCGTCCCCGGGCGGTGTCGGGGCGTTGAGCCGCCGCTCGAGCAACGCCAGGATGGCGGGCAGGTGCTCGGTGGTGCGCTGCTGGGCGAGGTGGATGCGGAACAGCGCCTCCTCGAGTTCCGGGCTGCGGGTCAGCTCGGTGACACCGTGATGGGCCACCGCCCGGCCGAGCTTGGCCAGGAAGGAGGCGGGCAGCGCGTCGGTCTCCGGGTCGAGCGAGCGCAGGAACGCATGGAGGTACTCGCGCGCGCTGTGGGCCTCGGCCCGGTCGTCGGCGTCGCCGAGCCGGCGGTTGCGGGACAGCGACGCGGTGTCGGCGAAGATCTGCAGCACGTCGAGTTCCGCGCGGATCAGGTCGGGGTCCTCGCGGTCGCCGGTGGAGCGCAGGATGTCGATGAACTGATCGACCCGTCGGCTCGGGACGTCGTAGCCGAGCACGAACCGGCGCAGCGCATCGAGCGCCGCGGGCGCACCCTCGGTCATCGCCCGGTCGGCGAAGGCCAGGCCGGCGAAGGTCACGCGGTCGCCGCTCGCCTCCTCGCCGTCGTCGAGCGGTTCGAGCCGGACGACGGGCGCGCCGGCGTCGAGCTGGGTGTTGCTGCTCGCCAGCACCTCGACGACCCGACCGGCGAACGGCGCGGCGAGCACCGTCTCCATCTTCATGGACTCGAGCACCGCCACCGACGTGCCGGCCTCGACGGTGTCACCGACACCGACGTTGACCGCGACCACGACCGACGGACCCGACGAACGGACCATCCCGGCGTCGTCCTGCGACACCCGGTGCGGGATGCCGTCGACCTCGACCAGTTCGTCGGCACCCTGACGGATCGTCACCACCCGGTAGCGGATCCCGGCGATGATCAGGCGACGCTCGAAGCGCCGGAGCCGCTCCACCTCGACCAGGATGCGGGTGTCGTCCACCTCGACGAGGTAACGGTTCGGCCCCGTGCAGGCGACACCGGCGCGATACGGCGTCCCGGCGTAGCGCAGGTCGACGTCGCGTCGTTCGGTCGGGTCGGCCTGGGGGCGGCCGCGCAACGCGGAGGCGTAGAACCGGTCGCGTTCGATCGCGGCCAGCCGGTCGTAGGCGTCGATGGCGGCGGTCACCAGCGCCACGTCGGCCCGGGTCGTGTGGGTCCAGCCGCCGCCGGCGGTGAGCCCGTCCAACCAGGCGGTGTGGAACGCGCCGGTCATGAACTCCTCACGTCGGAGGAGATCGAGCAGGAACGCACGGTTGGTGGTCCCACCCTCGATCAGGACGCCCGTCTGGGCCAGGGCCCGACGCAGCCGTCCGGCCGCGATCTCGCGGGTCGCGCCGTGGGCCATGATCTTGGCGATCATCGAGTCGTACTCGGGTGGGATGCGGTCGCCCTCGGCCACCCCGGTGTCGACCCGGACCCCGGGCCCGGTCGGCAGGGTCAGCAGTTCGATCCGACCGGACGCGGGTGCGAAGCCACGCTCCGGGTCCTCGGCGTTGAGCCGGACCTCGATGGCGTGACCGTCGGTCGGGGGCGGCTCACCCTCGAGCCGGCCGCCATCGGCGACGTGCAGTTGCAGCCCCACGAGGTCGAGCCCGGTGGTGAGCTCGGTCACCGGGTGCTCGACCTGCAGACGGGTGTTGACCTCGAGGAACGCGAACAGCTCCTCGTCGGGCTGGTAGAGGAACTCGACCGTGCCGGCCCCGCTGTAACCGGCGAGGCGGGCGAGTTCGGCGGCGGCCTCGCGCAACTGTCGGGCCTGCTCCGCGCGCAGCGCGGTGGAGGCGGATTCCTCGATGACCTTCTGGTTGCGGCGCTGCAGACTGCAGTCGCGCACGCCGACCGACCAGACCCCGCCGTGGTCGTCGGCGATGACCTGGACCTCGATGTGGCGGGCGTTCTCGACCACCTTCTCGAGGAACACCGTCGGGTCCCCGAACGAACTCGCCCCCTCCGCACTGGCCCGCTCGAAGGCGCTGTCGAGCCCGGCGTCGTCGTCGACGCGACGGATGCCACGGCCACCACCCCCGGCGGTCGCCTTGATCATCAGGGGGTAGCCGATGCGCTGCGCGTGGCTCCGTGCTGCCTCGACGTCGGCGACCGGACCGCCCGACCACGGGGCGACCGGCACGCCGGCCTCCTCGGCGAGCAGCTTGGCCCCGATCTTGTCGCCGAGCTTGCGCATGACGTCGCCACTCGGGCCGATGAAGGTGACCCCGATGTCGCGGCAGCGGTCGGCGAAGTCGGCATGCTCGGCGACGAATCCCCAGCCGACCCAGGCGGCATCGGCGTCGGCGGCCTGCAGGGCGCGGGCGAGTTCGTCGTAGTCGAGGTAGGGGCTCTTCGGCCAGGCGGGCTCACCGGGTCCCGGCCCGATGCGCACGGCCTCGTCGGCCTCGCGGACGAACATGGCGGTGCGTTCCGCCTCGGTGTGCAGCGCGATGGTGCGCAGTTCGCGGCCGTCGCGTTCCCGCAGCTCGCGCACCGCGTGGATCAGGCGCATCGCCGGTTCGCCACGGTTGACGATCGCGACGCGTTCGATCACCGGCGGACTCCTGCGACGGGGTGGGTCCGGACACGACGACGTGTCCGCGGAGAACCGATACTAGACCTGACGTCGGCGTCAGGTCGGCGTCCGCGGGATCACGTCCACGGCGTCGGGTACCTGCCGGGGGTGACGCGCGGTCACCGAGCCGCGGGTGACGCGCCTGTACTCGACCGACCGGCTCCGTGCGGCCTCGACGCCCGGAGGCGCGCGCCCGTGCGCGCTCGCGTCGGATCCCATGGCCACCCCCGGACGGCTCGGGGAGGCTCAGTGGTGGTGGGGAGGGTCCGTCCTACGTATGAGGAAGGTGACCTGATGTCGCAGCGATTGGCCGACAAGCTCGGTCTGGAGACCGATACGACCATCTTCTTCTGGTCCGCGGGCCTGATGGTGGCGTTCTTGATCGTGCTGGTGTCGTTCCCGGAGGGCACCGGCGAGGTCTTCACCGACGGCCGGAACTGGATCGTGGAGAACCTGGGCTGGTTCTTCATCATGGGGGTGTCGGTGTGGCTGGCCTTCCTGCTCTGGGTCGCGTTGAGCCGCTACGGCAACATCCGGCTCGGTGGCAACGACGCCAAGCCGGAGTACAGCAACGTCTCCTGGTTCACGATGTTGTTTGCCGGCGGCATCGGCACGGTGCTGATGTTCTGGGGGGTGGCGGAGCCGATCTCCCACTTCGCGAGTCCCCCGCGCGCTGACACCGTCGCGCACTCCGCACAGGCGGCGCAGGAGGCCATGGCCTTCTCGCTCTACCACCTGGGGCTGCACACCTGGACCATCTTCGCCCTGCCGGGGCTCGCGTTCGCCTACTTCATCTACCGCTACAACCTGCCGTTGCGCGTGAGTTCGGTCTTCTACCCGTTCCTCGGTGAGAAGATCCACGGGCCGATCGGGCGCACGATCGACATCTTCGCCATCCTCGGGACGCTGTTCGGGGTGGCGGTGTCGATCGGGCTCGGTACCTCGCAGATCAACGCCGGGCTGAGCGAACTGACCGGCATTCCGGACAGCACCGCCGTCAAGGTCGGCATCATCGCGGTGCTGACCGCCGTCGCCGTCAGTTCGATCGTCGCCGGGCTCGACAAGGGCGTGAAGCTGCTGTCGAACATCAACATCGGTCTGGCGGTCGGGCTGATGGCGTTCGTGTTCTTGGCCGGGTCCACGGTGTTCCTGTCCCGGGCCGTCATCGAGACGGTTGGCATCTACGTCTCGCAGATCGTGCCGCTGTCCTTCTGGAACGACACGCTCGCGACCTACACGACCGAGGACGGGTGGGGCTGGCAGGGTGGTTGGACCGTCTTCTACTGGGCCTGGACGGTGACCTGGTCACCGTTCATCGGCATCTTCGTCGCGCTGATCTCCAAGGGCCGCACGATCCGTGAGTTCGTGCTCGGCGTGCTGTTCGCCCCCTCGATCTTCACGTTGGTCTGGTTCGCCATCTTCGGCTGGTCGGCGATGGAGATCGACGGCATCGGCAGTGACGGTGGCGTGATGTCGGAGGCGGTCAGCGAGAGCATCCCGCTGGCACTGTTCACCTTCCTCGAGAGCTTCCCGGCCACCACGCTGTTGCAGGGGCTCTCGGTCGTGATCGTGGCGATCTTCTTCGCCACCTCGTCGGACTCCGCGTCGCTGGTCGTCGACATGTTGTGCACCGGGTCCACCGATTCGGGTCCGGTCCGCCAGCGCGTCTTCTGGGGCGTGTCCGAGGGTGCGCTCGCGGCCTCGCTGATCCTGCTCGCCGGTGACGACGGCCTGGCAGCGCTGCAACAGGTGATCACCGTCGTCGGCCTCCCGATCTTCATCATGGTGTTCGCGATGGTCTTCGCGTTGATGAAGGGGCTGAAGTCGGAGGCCGTCCCGACACGGCCCGAGCCGCCACCGCCGAATCTGGAGGACATCACGCCCGAATCGGCGGACGAGTCGGTGCGTGGCGAGGGGGCCGGCCAGGCCTGAGGCGCGTACCGGTCCGGTCCCGTCAGCTGGCGCTCGTCCCGAGCAGTGCCAGCGGCAGGACCGGACCACCGTCCCGTTCGGCGAGCAGTGCCGCCCCGACCGTCATCGTCCAGCCGGACGCGCGGACCGCGTCGAGCAGCAGGACCGGGCCGGCCGGCACCGCACCGGTCACCGTCAGGGTCGACAGCGCGTTCGCCGCCTGGAACGCCGAGTTGCTCATCGTGGCCTGCGGCGGGGTGTCGGCGGCCGTGAAGACGTCGTCGTGGACGGCCAACCGCCCGAGGGCCCCGAGTCGCCGGGCGACCTCGGCGCTCAGCACGCCGTAGGTCGGCGACGGCAGCGTCACGATGGCCGTCGGTCGGGATGTCCAGTCCCACCGGGCGAGCAACTGGGTGAGACCATCGATCACCTCGTCGAGGTCGGTCGCGTCCGGTGGCGTTCCCGCCTCCGTCGCGGCGAGCAGCCGCCGGACCGGTTCGCCGTACCCGGAGGCGTCGACGCCCGCCAGCGCACGGCCGGGTTGCGCCTGCAGGGCCTTGTCGATGTTGCCTCGCCGCTGGTGACCGAGCCCGGACAGTCCGGAGGGCCACCGACGTCGAGGTGGCAGCAGCAGGTCACGGTTGCGGACATGTGCGCCGGCACGCTCGGTCGCGTCCGTGTCGGGCTCGACCACCAGCGCTTCGCCCGTACAGCGGCCGCAACGCCCACAGGGCTGGGCAGTCGGATCGTCGAGCGCTGCGGTGAGCAGTTGCATGCTGCAGGTCGTGGTGGCCGGATCGAGGAAGCGACGCATCACCTCGTGCTCGGCCCGGCGACCGTCGAGCAGGCGCTGGTAGCGAGCCCGGTCGTGGACGTAGGGCTCGCCCGTGGCCACGTACCCACCGTCGACCCGCTCCACGACCCCGTCGACGTCCAGGATCTTCAGCAGCAGCTCCAGGCGGGTGCGTCGGACGTTGACGCTGGTCTCCAACGACGGGAGCGACGACGGGTCGTCGGGGTCGAGTTCCCCCACGATCTGGGCGACCTCCTCCTCGGTCGGGATCCCGGCGACGTCGAAGTGCTCCCACAGACGCTCGTCGGATGCCGTCGGCAGACACACCACCCGGGTGGACTGTCCACCCCGCCCGGCGCGACCGATCGCCTGGTAGTAGGCGACGGGTGACGACGGTGCGCCGAGGTGGATGACGAAGCCGAGGTCGGGTTTGTCGTAACCCATCGACAGCGCCGTGGTCGCGATCACCGCGGCGAGCTGGTTGGCCTTGAGCGCCTGTTCGAGCCGGGTGCGTTCGTCGGCGTCGAGTCGGGAGGTGTAGGCCTGCACGTCGTGCCCGCCGTCGGCGAGGTAGGTGGCGGTCCGCTCCGCCTCGGCGACGGTCAGGGTGTAGACGATCCCGGCGCGACCCGGCGGCGCGAGCTCGGCCAGGAAGGCGTCGAGCCAGGCGAGCCGCCGCTCGTGGCTGTCGAGCGTCACCACGTGCAACTCGAGGGTGTCGCGCGCCAACGGCCCGCGCAGTACGACCACCTCGGTGTCGCCCCCGTCGGGCAGCCGGGCGAGCTGTTCGGCGACGTCGGTGACGACCCGGTCGGTCGCGGTGGCCGTACAGGCGAGCACGGGCACGGGCTCGTCGCGGGCGGCGGCGAGCCGGTGCAGCACGTCGCCGATCCGTCGGTAGTCGGGACGGAAGTCGTGGCCGTGGTCCGAGATGCAGTGGGCCTCGTCGATGACCAGCATCCCGACCGTCGCCACCAGTCGGTCGAGGATCGCGGCACGGAAGCGCGGGTGGTTGAGCCGCTCGGGGGAGACCAGCAGCAGATCCACCTCGCCGGCGGCGACCCGCGCCTCGACCGCGGCCCAGTCATCGACATTGGTCGAGTTCAACGTCTCCGCCGCCAGCCCCATCGTGCGTGCGGCCTCGAGCTGATCGCGCATCAGCGCCAGCAGCGGCGAGACGATCAGCGTCGGTCCCGCGCCGGCGTCACGCAGCATGCGGGTCGCGATGAAGTAGACCGCCGACTTGCCCCACCCGGTGCGCTGGACGACCAGGGAACGGGCGTGGTCGTCCACCAGCGCGCCGATCGCCGTCGCCTGATCGTCGCGCAGGCGGGCGTCGTCACCGGCGAGCTGCTGCAGCAGGGCCTGCGCGGTCGCGGTCGTGGTGGTGGCGGAGGTTGGCAACGGGCGGCTTTCGACTGGTCGAGCGGCACCCTACGACGTCGGTGTGTCCCGGTGACCCGGTCGTCCACAGGCGGGTGTCCCCAGGTGGTCGATTGCGGTCGGGTCTGCTCGGACGATGTCGCACCCCATCCCTAGGTTCGATGTAAGGAGGTGGGGGCCCGGATGGCCGCGGGGACATGGCCGGTGGCCGGCGTGCCCGGTCACGACAGGAGGGTGGCTGATGGTGGCGACGGCAGACGGGAGCGTGACCGGTCGTGGTGCGACGGGACCGGGCGCGACGGGACCGGGTGGCACCGGACCGTCGGTGACGGATCTCGCGGCGATGCAGGGCCGCTCGCCGCGCATCGAGGAGTTGGTCGAGCACGCGGCGACGCTCACACCGGATGCCCGGCTGAGCCGTCTCACCGATGCGGCGCTCGAACGGCAGCTGGTCACCCAGACGGTCCGCGTCGCCGCCGAGACCAGCCGATGGCTCGATCTGATCGCCGAGGTCGTGGTCCGTGGGATCTGGGCCGACCACGGCGCGCGGAGCCCCGCGGCCTGGCTGTCCTGGCGGCTCGGCATCGCGCCCTCGACCGCCCGTGAGCATGTTCGGGTCGCGCTGCGGCTACGGGAGTTGCCGCAGATCCACGCACGTTTCGGGGCCGGCACCCTGTCGTACAGCAAGGTCCGTGCGTTGACGCGGATCGCCGTGCCGGAGCTCGAGGAGCTGCTGCTCACGTGGGCGGATCAGGCCACGGGAGCGGATCTCGACCGCATCGCCAAGGGGGTCGTCCAGGCCCGGCGCGCAGCGGATGACGACCGCTCGCACGATGACGAACAGCGGGCTGCACGGGCCGGGCTGGACGTCCTCATCGGTGACGACGGGGAGGTCGAACTCCGGTGGCGTCTGGACGCGGCGGACGGGATGGAGGTGCTCGGCATCCTGGATCGCCTCGTCGAGCTGGAGGACGCAGCGGAGGAGGCGTCCATGATCGCGGATGCCCCAGCCACGACGACCGATGCGGGCGGGTCCGTGTCGGCATGGGCGCGACCGTCCCGCTCGACTCGCCAACGCCAGGGCCAGGTGCTGCACGATCTCCTCGTCGCTGCGCGGGACACCACACCGCCGGACACCAGTGGCGCGGACCGACACACCCTGGTGCTCCAGGTCGATGCCGCCGACCTGGCCGCCGACCTGGCCGAGCGGCCGGCGCGACGTGTGCCCATCGAGGTCGCCGGGTCGCGTCGGGTGCGTCCGTCGATGTCGGTCTCGGTCCTGCGCCGGCTCGCCTGCGATGCGGGGGTCGTGATCGTCCCGACCGGGTCGTCGCGGACCCCGATCGACGTCGGGCGGCGTCGCCGGCGTCCCACTGCCGCACTGCTGCGTGCGCTGATGATCCGTGACCGGTCGTGCCGATTCCCCGGGTGCGCGACGGGGCGTCATCTGCACGCGCATCACGTCTGGCACTGGGCCGATGGCGGGCCGACCGATCTCGCCAATCTCGTGCTGCTGTGTGGCGCACACCACCGCCAGATCCACAAGCCCGGCTGGCAGTTGGTCCGGAGCACCGGCGGCGAGGTGATCGTGCGCCCGCCGGGTGCTGATGGACGGCCGGCACCGCCGCTCGTGACGGCACCGCAGCTCCCCGGGCTCGACCCGGCAGCGCGGGCAGCGTCCATGGCACCTGGGTCGGCGATCGCGCCACCGTCCCACCACGAGTCCGGCCCCTCGACCGGCGCAGCCACCATCGGACGCGAGGCCGCTTCCGCGGAGGCGCCCGACCAGCTGACACCGCAGCACTGGAGCGACGACGATCCGCTCCAGATCGACCTGCTGATCGCCATCCTGGAACAGGAGCTGGCGCAGACACGCGGCGAGGGGCTGGCCCACGTGGCCTGATGCAGGCGGCCCGTTGCCACCGTCGCCACCGGGCGTCCACCGCGGCCGCTGCCGCTGCCGGGGCGCTTCCGCGGAAGCACCGACAGCTCCTGGGAGGCGGGATCCCCGGTCCGTCCGGTCGGTCCGGTCCGTCGCGTTACCGTCGGGTTCCAGCCCTGGGAGCCCGCTCATGCCCGCACCGTTCGCCGTCGATCTCCGCTCGGACACCGTGACCCTGCCCGACGAGGGGATGCGGGCCGCGATGGCCGCCGCCGAGCTTGGCGACGACGTGCTCGAGGGCGATCCGACCGTCCGCCGCCTGGAGGAACGCGTCGCCGAGTTGCTCGGCAAGGAGGCGGCGGTCTTCGTCTCCTCCGGGACGCAGGGCAACCTCGTCGCTGTTCTCGCCCACGGCACGTTCGGCCGTGCGATCGTTGCCGGCCGGTCGATGCACGTCGAGCAGTGGGAGGCCGGGGGCTCGGCGGTCGTCGGTGGCGCACCGCTGGCGCTGTTCGGCGAGCGCGACGACGGCCTGCCGGACCCGGCCGCGGTCGCGGCGCGGTGCGCGGTGGTCGACGACCCGCACATCGCCCGCGTCGGACTGGTGTGGTCGGAGAACACCCACGGCGGGCGGGGCGGCCAGCCGGTCACGGCCGAGGCGATGGCCGCCTACCGCGATGCCGTTCCCGACCGACTCCCGCTGCACACCGACGGGGCGCGCCTCATGGACGCCGCGGTGGCACTCGACACGGATCCGGGCGTGCTGGTCGCGGACAGCGACAGCGCCACACTGTGCCTGTCGAAGGGCCTCGGCTGCCCGGTCGGGACCGTGCTCACCGGCGAGGCAGCGTTCACCGGCGAGGCCCGTCGTGCCCGCAAACTGCTCGGCGGGGGCATGCGCCAGGCGGGTGTGCTCGCCGCCGCGGGGCTGCACGTGCTGGACGGCGACGGCCTCGCCGAGACCCGGGAGGCGATCGCGACGTCCCACGAGCTCGCGCGTCGCCTGACCGAGGCGCTGACGGAGCTGCCGCACGTGACCGACCCCTACGACGCAGCCAGGGTGTTCGATCCGGCCGCGACGCGCACGAACATGGTCCGGTTCGGGGTGGCGGCGACCCTGCCCGGCGGACGCCGCACCGTCCTCGATGCGTTGGACCGCGCCGGTGTCGGGGCGCTCGCCTACGGTGACGGCATTCGCATGGTCGCCCACCGTCGACTGGTGGCAGCGGACATCGACGTCGCGGTCGGAGCCCTGCGTGAGGTGCTGAGCACCTGACGCGTCAGCGTCAGGAACCAGGACCGGGAACCGGTACCCGCAGCCAGCAGGTCGGGCCGGCCCCCTCCACCAGGGCCGAAGGTCCCGTCGCAGCGCGAGGGCCGCGCGGTCGGTCCGGCTCCGGGGGCCACCGGTTCAGCGGGTTGCGCCGGGTACCGATGGAGGGGTGACGGTCGGTATCTGCCCGTCGCAGCCCCGACCGGGAGTGCCCCATGGATCCGATCGCCCGCCACCACGTCACCATCACCGGTCGGACCGATGGCCCGACTCTGGTCTTCGCGCACGGTTTCGGATGCGATCAGAGCATCTGGAACCAGGTCGCGCCCGCCTTCGAGGCGACCCACCGGGTCGTGCGTTTCGATCACGCCGGCTCCGGCCACTCGGACCGGACCGCATTCGACCACCAGCGCCACGCGACCCTGGACGGCTACGCCGACGACCTGGTCGAACTCGCCGCGGCGTTGGACCTCGACGGGGCCGTGTTCATCGGGCACTCGATCGGCTCCGCCATCGGGCTGCTGGCGTCCGTCCGGGCTCCCGGGCGGTTCTCCCGATTGGTCCTCGTCGGAGGCTCGGCGCGCTACCTCGATGACGGCCACTACCGCGGCGGGTTCACGATGGCGGACATCGACGGGGTACTCGCCGCGATCGACGACAACTATCTCGGGTGGTCCGCGCAGATGGCACCGGCGATCATGGGCAACCCGGATCGGCCCGAGTTGGGTGACGAGCTCCACGATCGGCTCGTACAACTCGATCCCGAGGTCGCGCGCACCTTCGCGCGTGCGACCTTCCTCGCGGATGTCCGTGGCGTGTTGGCGCAGGTGACCATCCCGACGCTGATCCTGCACTGCACCGATGACGCGATCGTGCCCGATGCGGCCGCCCATCACCTGCGGGACCACCTGCCGGACAGCACGTTCGTGCACCTCGAGGCGACCGGTCACTGCCCGCTGCTGAGCGCCCCGGAACAGATCGTGTCGGTCCTCGATGGTGTCGTGGCCTCGACTGCGCAGGTGTGACCGTGGTCGGGGACGGGGTGCGACGCCCGTCGATCTCGGCGTCGGAGGAGCTCGAGCTGCTGCTCGCACGGTCCGCGCCCCTGGCGCTCGTCGCCACGGACGAGTCCTGGCGGATCGTCGGTGGCAACCCCGCGCTGGCCGAACTCACCGGCCACGACCCGGCCGATCTCGTCGGCGACTCCTTCGGGTCGCTGCTGACGGTGGCGGCCCGGGTGCTGCACCAGGCGAACCTCGCACCCCGGTTGCTCGCGGACGGCCACATCGACCAGGTCGCGGTCGAGATCGTCCGGGCCGACGGGACGAGGCTGCCCGTGCTGCTGAGTGCCCGGCTCATCGATGTCGGCCGGACCAGGACCGTCATCGCCTTCACGCCCATGAGCGAACGCCACGACCACGAACGTGAGCTGATCGCCGCGCGTCGGCGGGCCGAACACTCCGAGCGGCGGGCCCAGCGTCTGCACGGGATCGTGCGTGCGTTCGCCGATGTCCACGGCCGCTGCGACGTCGAATCGTTGCTCGCCACCCACCTCGCCGACCTCGGTTTCGAGCTCGGCGGTCTGTGGCTGCCGGACCGTGAACGGCGAGGTGCCACGGCATCGGACGGCACGCCGATGCCGCCCCCGGGTCCGGGGGTCACGCGACGCACACTCGGTCCGACCGGTGCGCCGCTCGGGTATGTGGACATCCGGGTCGCCCATGCGGGGTCGCCATCCGTCGAGGTGGCGGCTGCGGACGTGTTGGCCGACGAGCAGACGCTCGCGTCGCTGTTCGCGGCGACGGAGCAGACGCTCGCCCGTCTGACCCTGCTGGATCAGCTGCGGCGACAGGCGTCGACCGACGAGCTGACCGGGCTGGCGAACCGGCGGTATTTCGATCGTGTGCTCGCGTCGCTGTTGACCGAGCGGCAGCGACGCGATCACCCGCTGACGCTGTTCTACCTCGACCTCGATGGCTTCAAGGCGGTCAACGACCATCAGGGGCATGCGGCCGGGGACCGGCTCCTGTGCGCCGTCGCGGACGATCTGAGCACCTCGCTGCGTGGCTACGACGTGGTTGCGCGGCTCGGTGGGGACGAGTTCGCCGTGATCGTCCGGGACCTGGTCGATCGCGACGAGGTCGATGCGCTCGCGACCCGATTGACGGGAATCGTCGACCGGGAGGTCGGTGGTCGGCGGGTCGGCGGGTCGGTCGGTGCCGTGCACGTGCCCGCGGGTGTCGACGCACTCGACGCCGATCGGTTGCTGCACGCCGCCGATGTCGCGATGTACGAGGCCAAGGGCCAGCCGCTGCGCGACCACGTGGTGCACGAGTTGGCGTGAGCCCGACGGGCGGTGGTCGACACCCGACACCGGGACGCCGGGACAGGGGTGCCGGCGGGCCGGGGCGCCGCTAGCGTCGCCCCACCTGGTCCGGACGTGTACGGGGGTTGTCGTGGGTGCGCGGCTCCGTGAGGTGTTGCTACCGGCCACGTGGCGTCCCGATCCACGACGCCTGCTGCCCGAGGCCCCGGCGATGGCGAGCGGGCCGATGGCGGCACGCGTGTTCGCCCTCGTCTACCTCGGCGTCGTCGTGGTGCGGAGCCTGATCCACCTGTTCGCCGAGGATGGCGGAGCGCAGCGCATCGCCACCATCGACATCGGTGTGGAGGGTGGGGCCAACATCGTCGCGATGTTCGCCCAGTGGGGTGCCGTGCAGCTCGTCCTCGGACTGCTGCTCACGGTGCTCGTGATCCGCTATCCGGGTCTCGTCCCGCTGGTGCTCGCCGCGCTCACCGTCGAGCTCGTGCTCCGCGAGGTCGCCGGGACGCTGCGGCCGGTCACCACGGTGGGCACGGCTCCTGGTGCGGCGGCGAACGCGACGCTGCTGGTCACGGTCGCCGCCGTGATGCTGTTGTCGCTGTGCCCGCGACGGGTCGCCGGAGCGGAGCGCCAGACGACCGACGATTGAACGCGCGGACCGGGCACGACCGGGCGGGAAACATCGGCTTCGGGGCGCGGAGCGGGTCAGGGTGTGCGGAGCGGGTGAGGGGAATCGAACCCCCATTCCGAGCTTGGGAAGCTCGTGTTCTACCATTGAACTACACCCGCGAGGCAGCGAACGGTACTGCTTCCACGACGACGTCCGCAACGCGCCGCCCTCCGCGGCGAACGGAGCCTGGGTTGATCCTGTCCGACGGCACCATCCGTGCGGCGCTCGCGTCGGGCCGCATCCTGGTCGAGCCATTGGCGGACGGAGCCGTGCAGCCGTCCAGCGTCGACGTGCGGCTGGCCCACCAGTTCCGGGTCTTCGCCAACCACCGCTACCCGGTGATCGACGTCCGCCAGGACCAGCCCGAACTGACCGAACTCGTCGAGGTGGCGACCGACGAACCCTTCGTCCTGCACCCCGGGGAGTTCGTCCTGGGCGCGACGCTCGAGCGGATCCGTCTGCCCGCCGACATCGTCGCGCGGATCGAGGGCAAGAGTTCATTGGCTCGACTCGGGTTGGTCATCCACTCCACGGCCGGGTTCGTCGACGCCGGGTTCGACGGCGATGTGACCCTGGAACTGTCCAACGTCGCGACCCTCCCCATCCTGCTCTACCCGGGGATGAAGATCGCGCAGTTCGCGTTCTTCGCGCTCGACGAGCCGGCGGAGCAGCCCTACGGCGGCACCGCGACCGGTTCGAAGTACCAGGGCCAGCGCGGACCCACCGCCTCCCGCTACCACCTCAACGCGGTGCCCGGCGAGGCCGCCGCGGCGTCGGAACGCCGCGCCTGAAGCGCACACCTGATGCGTCCAGCGGCCGGCGTCCGTGGCTCCTGAGGCTGATGGGGCTGATGTGGTGCCATCGACACCGAGGATGGCCAGAGAGGCACGCCGGGTCACCTTGCGCGCTGTGGTGGTGACAGGGTGTGAGGTGAGAGCTAGTCTGGACCGACGGGAGCGGCGTTCATGCGACGTTTCCGTATTCGAGACCAGCTCGGGATTGGCCACGAGCCGAACCTGTCGCACCGTCCGTCCCCTTCGGTGCCGGCAGGTCCCCTGCCCCGGGTTGGTTCGCCCCCGGTGCCCCTGCACCGGGGGCTTCTCGTTGCGGTTCCGTGGCGCGGCCCGGTGTCGTCGTGACCGGGAGTGACCCGGACCGGGCTTCGATGCGCCCTGACCGAGATTTTGCGCGCTCACCGCCCATGTGGGCCACTGCCCGTAACCTGATCACGCGCACCGTCGCTCGTCTCCGCGGGTGAGGAGGTCTGCGATGGGCGCAGCAGCTGATGTGGTGGACGAGGTCGCTGACGGCGGGACCGGCGACGGTCACGGCATGGACGAACCGGTCGTGAGCATGCCCTCGCTCGGTGCCACCCAGGCGGAGCCCGTCGACGAGGCCTCCTACCAGCAGCGCCTCGGCCAGCAACTGCGTGCGGTACGTCGGGCGCACGGCATGCGGCTGCAGGATGTCGAGGACGCCAGCGAGGGCCGGTTCAAGGCCGTCGTGATCGGGTCGTACGAACGTGGTGACCGTGCGGTGTCGGCGACCAAGCTCGCCTCCCTCGCGGAGTTCTACGGCGTCGGTGTGGCCGAACTGCTGCCCGACGAGCGCCAGACGGGTGAGCGTGGGCGGGGCGAGGCCAGCGTCCAGATCGCGGTCGACCGGCTCCGCGCCCTCGATGCCGAGGAGGCGACCGCCCCGTTGCTACGCCTGGTGTCCCACGTGCAGTGGCTGCGGGGCGACTACAACGGCCGGGTGCTGAGTCTGCGCGGTGACGACCTGCGGACCGTGGGCGTGGCTCTCGGGCTGGGCCCCGATCAGCTCGGCGACTGGCTACGTGACCGGGGTCTGTTGGTCGCCTGAGTCGTACGCTCGGCGCGAACGCTGCGAGCCACCGACACGGGGTCCGTGTTGAGCCGTCCACGTCTGCGCTGCACCGCCACGCTGTTGGCGGGCTCTGCCCTGCTGCTCGCGGTGGGTGTGACCGGCGGATCGGGCCCTGATCACCTCGCCCCGCCCGGCGCGGACGGTGCGCCGTCGGCGGGCGTGTCGGCCACGCCCGGCGAGCAGTGGACCGACGCGGCGAGAGACCCCGGCCGTGATGCGGGCGACGCCCGGTTGCACCGCCTCGAACGCGAGCTGCGCACCGCCTCATCGATGCCCGGCCCGGGATCCGGCCCAGCTGACGGCCCCGCGACCGACATCGTGTTCGAGGCCGACGAGGCCGCCGAGGTGGACCCGGGTCCCGACGCCGAGTTCGTCCCGGCCATGGTCACCGACGAGGGCTACGAGGTGGTCGGGGGGACCGCACGCGCCGGCTCCGGTGAGCGGGTCACCTACACCGTCGAGGTGGATCCCGAGGTGGATGCGGATCCGTTGGCCGTCACCGCGGTGGTCGAGCAGGCCCTGCACGACCCACGCAGCTGGGCCGCCGACCTGGAGCTCGTCCGCGTGGACGATCCCACCGACGCGCGGATCCGGGTGGTGCTGGCGGTCCCTGGTGAGGTGGACCGATTGTGTGCCGAGGCAGGGCTCACGACCGCGGGGCGGTTCTCCTGTTGGAACGGCCGGATCGCCGCGCTGAATGCGGGGCGTTGGGTGGAGGGTGCCGCCGACTTCGACGACCTCGACACCTACCGGAACTATCTCGTCAACCACGAATTCGGTCACGGCCTGGGCTACGGGCACGTCGACTGTCCCGGCACCGGCCAACCGGCACCCGTCATGATGCAGCAGACCATGTCGACGGGCGCCTGCACGGCCAACGGCTGGCCCTACCCGGAGCGTTCGGCGGACTGAGTGGACGGGTCGGTGTCCGGTTCATGCTCCGGATCGCCCGAGCGGTCACGTGCCACGATGTAGGTGGCCGCCGCGATGATCCCGCCGGCGAGCACGGCCGCGACCGCGCCCGGCAGGCCGACCGCACCGAGCGCCCGTCGCGCCCACTCGCCCGAGGTGGAGGTCGGGTCGGCGAGGACGACGGCCACGAAGGCCGCACACAGCAGCGACACGCCCACCGTGATGCCACGCTCCCAGCCCCGGTCCATGCCGTAGCGCTCGCGCAGGATGCGGCCGGCCTTCAGGATGCGTTTGACCCGCAGGATGCGCAGGGCTCCGACGAACCGGACCACGCCCAGCACGCGCATCACCGGGAGCAGCCGCAGCAGCTGCGCCGGCCCGATCGCGAAGATGACGGCCGGGATGACGACGATCGTGACCGCGACCAGCAGCCAGTTGCGCCGCAACCAGGCTCGTCGGTCGTCGGTCAGCAGCAGCAGGACCACGGTCTCGAGCACCAGCACGCCACCCGATACCGAGTTGATGCCGGTGCCGATGGTGGACCACGGGTCATCCAGCAGCGTGAGGAAGATCGCCGGGATCGAGGCCAGTGCCGCGATGAGGACCGGCACGGCGAACCGCTGCTGCAGTTCGTCGGCGCGGTCCGGGACGGGTGACGCCGGCTGCTCGTCACGCGTCATCGCTCGCTCCCGGCCACGGTGCAGTCCGACCCGCTCACGCGGGGTGCGGGCAGGGTACGACACCGGCCTCCGCCCGGTTCGGTGCCCACCACTCAAGGCCGGCGCGGCCGTACCGACAGAAAGGGGGTAGGCATACAGGGCGGACGGGGATTCGCGGACCGATGGCGGCCCGCGTCACAAAGGCTGCAGGGTGGGGCGAGACGAGGCGCAGGACATGTGCGACACGCCGCGGGCGTGGTCGCTCGACGCGCCCGGCGATCCCGTGATGGAGCAGCGACTGCGCGAGATCGTCCGGCTCGCCCCGATCGGCATCGGGATCGTGGACATGGCCGGTCACACCGTGCTGAGCAACGGGGCGCTGTCCGCGATGCTCGGCTTCACGGCCGACGAATTCGCCTCGAAGTCCTTCGAGGAGTTCACGCATCCCGACGACATCGCGTACAACGACCACCTCTTCGGACAGATGGTCGCCGGGGAGATCGACGCCTTCGAATTGGACAAGCGGTTCATCCACCGTGACGGCCACGTCGTGTGGGGCCGACTCCAGGTCTCGCTGCTCCGCGACGACGCCGACGGCCCGGCCTACGCGATCGGCATGCTGCAGGACGTGACCGAGGAGAAACGGCTGCGCGCGGAGCTCGAGCGGCTCGCCTTCGAGGATCCGCTGACGGGGCTGGCGAACCGACGCCTGTTCCACGACCGCCTCGAACACCTCCTGCGCCATGGCCGCCGGCAGGGCTCAGCCGTGCAGGGGGCCGTGCTGTTCGCCGACCTCGACGACTTCAAGTGCGTCAACGACACGTTGGGCCACGACGCCGGTGACCGGCTGCTGGTCGCCATCGCCGGTCGGGTCCGCGTGAGTCTGCGACCCGGGGACACCGGTTGTCGCCTCGGCGGCGACGAATTCGCCCTGCTCGTCGAGGACGTCACCAGCCAGCGAGACGCCGTCGCCGTCGCCGAGCGACTGCGGGCCGCGATCGCGCAGCCGGTGATGCTCGGGGCGAGGTCGGTCACGCCCTCGGCCAGTGTCGGCGTCGCCCTGTTGGCCGACTGCGTCGACAGCGACCAGGTCCTGCGCGCCGCCGACGTGGCGATGTACGCCGCCAAGTCGGGTGGCAAGGACCGGGTCGCGCAGGCCTGACCGGGTCGCGCAGGCCTGACCGG
Organism: uncultured Actinomycetota bacterium; assembly: GCA_964438785.1. GTDB lineage: Bacteria > Actinomycetota > Nitriliruptoria > Nitriliruptorales > Nitriliruptoraceae > PWLR01. Next base: position 19,257 of record CAYTLZ010000022.1, read on the forward strand.
GTGGTTCAGGCCTGACCGGCGGGTTCCGTCCGGGTCGGCTCGACGTCGGCCACACCCTGTTCGGCCATGGGCAGCATCCGGCCGCGGGCGAGCACCTCGGACACGTCGAGCACCTCGACCTGCCCCTCGGTGAGCGAGCCCTGCTGGACCTTCTGCGCGATGCCGTCGGACAGCATCGTGGTGCAGAACGGGCACGCGGTGGAGATCAGCTCCGGGTCCATCTCGAGCGCCTCGTCGACGCGCTCCATGTTGACCCGCTTGCCGATGTTCTCCTCCATCCACATCCGCGCACCACCGGCGCCGCAGCAGAAGCCGTTCGACTTGCAGCGTGTCATCTCCGTGGGCTTCAGGCCCGGCACCGCGTCGACGACCTTGCGCGGGTCGGAGTACACCTCGTTGTGCCGGCCGAGGTAGCAGGGGTCGTGGTAGGTGATCCGCTTGTCGAGCTGGTTGGTGGCGACCAGTCGGCCCTCGTCGATCAGCTGCGCCAGCACCTCCGAGTGGTGCAGCACCTCGAAGTTGCCGTCGAAGTCGGGGTACTCGTTCTTGAGGGTGTTGAAGCAGTGGGGGCACCACGCGACGATCTTGGTCTTGTCCGCGCCGACGCTCTTCAGCAGCTCCACGTTCTGCGCGGCGAGCATCTGGAACAGGTACTCCATGCCCAGTCGGCGGGCCGGGTCACCGGTGCAGGTCTCGTTCTTGCCGAGGATGGCGAACGACACGTCCGCGTCGTGGAGCAGTTGCGCGGTGGCCTGGGTGATCTTCTTGGAGCGGTCGTCGACCGCGCCGGCGCACCCGGTCCAGAAGATGTACTCGTAGCTGCCGCCCTCGTCCGATCCGGGCTGCAGCACGGGGATGTCGAAGTCGAGCTTGGTGGTCCACTCCTCGCGCTTGGACTGGCCCACGCCCCACGGGTCGCCGGCGTTCTCCACGTTGCGGAGCATGACGCCGGCCTCCTGCGGGAAGCTCGACTCCATCATGGCCTTGTAGCGGCGCATGTCGACGATGGTGTCGACGTGCTGGATGTCGACCGGGCACTCCTCGACACACGCACCACAGGTGGTGCAGGACCACAGCACGTCGTAGTCGATGACCGCGGCCTCACCCGGGGCGTCGCCGACCAGCGGGATGTTGATGACGTCGCCGGCCTCGGCCTCGTCGATCTCGCCGAGCAGGAACGGACCCTTGGCGTACATGTGGTCGCGCAGGTCCTGGATCAGCATCTTGGGGCTGAGCGGCTTACCGGTGTTCCACGCGGGGCACTGCGACTGGCAGCGACCGCACTCCGTGCAGGTCTGGAAGTCGAGGAAACGGTCGAAGGTGAACTGCTCGATCTGGCCGACGCCGAGCACCGTGTCCTCGTCCATCGCCTCCATGTCGATCTTCTCGGTGTAGAGCTTGCCGAGCGCCTTGTCCTTCTCCGGGTCGCGGGTCAACTCCTGGAAGGCGATCGTGATGATGTGCAGGTGCTTGGAGTGCAGCGTGAAGACCAGGAACGCCCCGACGATGGCGAGGTGGATGACGAGGTTGATCGCGCCGATCCACTCGAGCGTCAGGGTGGGCAGTCCGACCAGCACGGATCCGAAGGCGTTGGAGATGAACGCGGCCTCGGTCGGGGCGTGGCCCTCCGCGAAGCGCACACCGTGTGCGACCCACAGGGTCCACACGACCAGCACCTCGGCGGCGAGGATCCACCAGCCCTGGTTGAGGTTCGAGCCGGCGAAGCGTGATTCGCGGCCCTTGGCGCGGGGATCCTGCGAGAAGCGGATGGCGGCGAAGATCGCGATGCCGGTCAGCGACAGCGCGGCGAGGGTGTCCTGGCTGAAGCCGAGGACGTCGTAGGCGGTGACGCCACCGAGCGAGATCGAGTTCAGCAGCGGCAGCTGGAACTCCGGGCCGATGTAGAGCTCACCGGCGGCCTCGAGCAGCGTGGTCTGCAGGACGAAGAAGGCCCACATGACCCAGAAGTGGGCGACACCCGGCAGCGTCCACTTCAGCAGCTTCTTGTTCGCGAAGATGTTGGACACCGCGTGACGGGCGTTGGCCTTGGCCGCCGTCTTGATGTTGCGCACCGGGTTGGGACGGGCGGCCTTGGTGAGGTTGACGAGGAACATCCCACGCCGGATGGCCCAGGCCCCGAAGAAGGCGATCACCGCCGTTCCGGCGATGATGCGGAACAACGTCAGCAGCGTCTCGGATCCCACGGACCCTCCCGTTCTCGAACTTCCGGCGGTCGGAGTCCCGGCTCCCGAGCGAGGCACGACCGTAGGTGGTGGAGTGTACGACCGGCCAGGGGGACTACCAACGTGAGCGCCGAGGTGGGTGCCGACGGGGTGCCGAGTGACCGCCGTGGGGTCGTAGGCTGCGGTACCGATCGACCAGGATCCGATGCCGATGCCGCCGCGAGCCACCCTCGTTCGTGAGGTGCTGCTGGCGTGCCTGGTGGTGGCGCTCGTCGGCTGTGGTCAGACCGGCGAGGCGACCACCCGGATCGACGAGGCGGAGGAGGAGATCGTCGCCTTGACCGACGAGATCATCGCGTTGATGGAACTCGAGGTCACCGTCGCCGAACCGCTCGGCCGGCGGGGGCGGTGCGAGCTCGTCACCGGCAGCCCGGGCGCGACCAACCGCCTGTCGGCCCGCGGGCCGATCCCCGACGTCGACGATCCGCTGGGGCGGGCCGCCGCCGTGCTGTCCCGCAACGGCTACGAACTGATCGACGGCGACCGGCCCGACGAGGTGTTCGGCCGACGCGAAGGCATCCGCATCACGGTGGCCATCGACCGGCCCACCGCGCAGGTGTCGGTCGACGCCAGCACCGCCTGTCGCGCCCTGCCCCGCTAGCTACTTGAGGTGTTCACCCTTCGCGGCGCGGCGCTTGCGCGCGAACACGTCCGCGCGGGCCGCAACCCGGTCGAGCACCAGCAGACCGTCGAGGTGGTCGACCTCGTGCTGGAAGGCGCGGGCCTCGAACCCCTCGGCCTCGACGACGCGTTGGTCCCCCTCCGGCGTGGTGCCCCGGACCACCACCGCGGTCGCGCGACGGACGTCGCAGGTGTAGTCGGGCACGGACATGCAGCCCTCACGTTTGAGATCCGAACCCGTCGCGATCACGATCTCCGGGTCGAACAGCACGATCAGCCCGTGGTTGCCGGCTGGTGGCTTGCGCATCACCGACACGTCCAGCGCGAAGGCCCGGGAGGGCACCCCGAGTTGGGGTGCGGCGAGTCCGACGCAGCCCGGCGAGTCGTACATCGTGTCGACGAGGTCCGTGGCCAACGCCCGTTCGGCGTCGCCGATCGCACCCACGGGCCCCGCAATCCCCTTCAGGACCCGGGCCGGGTAGCGGACGACGGTGCGGACACCCACTCAGTACGTCTCCGTCGAGATGGCCCGCAGCGTGTGGTCGACCCCGAGCGCGTCGCACGCCGCCGTGAGGGCGGGCTCCACCTCGACGTCGTCGGGCACGACCAGCTCGATGACCATCGCGTAGACCGCGTCCGCGCCTGCGCCGATCACCTGCGTCTCCAGATCGCTGACGTTCGCACCGGCGTCGGCGAGTGCGGTCGCGACCGTGGCGACGATGCCGGGCCTGTCCGCGCCGTAGACGCTGAGCAGATGGGTCGCCGCGGGTCCCCGACCCCGTCCTGTCGCCGCGGTCACCGTGATGGTGAGGCCGAGATCCGCGGTCGCGTCCTCGAGCGCCGCCAGCAGTTCGTCGGGTGCGTCCCGCGTGGCGACCAGCAACTGGACCGCGAACTGACCACCCAGGATCGTCATCGCCGAGTCCTCGAGGTTGCCGCCGCGTTCGTGCAGCACCCGGGTGACGGCCGCGACGATGCCCGGGCGATCGGCACCGATGGCGGTGACGGCGAGTTCGTTCACGGCGCACTCCTGGTCGGCTCCGGCGGGTGAGCTTGGCGGTCCGCGGCCGGACAGGCAAGCCGGGGTCGGTGTCGTCCCGGCGATACCGTCACGACATGAGCCCTCGCCCATGCCCCCGGCGTGCCCGCCGCACCCGTGTGGTGGTGTGGTCGGTGCTGCTCGTGCTCGGCGTCGGCTGTGGCGCGCCCGACCCGGTACCCGACCCGCCGCCCGACCCGCCGGGCGAGGTGGGCGTCGGCGACGAGGACACGGGGCGGGCCACCGACGAGGCGACGCCCCGCGTGCCCGAACTCGGCACGGACGCCGATGGACTCGACGCGACGGTCGTGGGCCTCACCCCGGCGGCCGGCGACACCGGTGCGGCGGCAGGAGACGTCCGGGTCCACGCCCGGGTGGCGGACGACGCCGCCGCCCGCGCGACGGGGCTGATGGGGGTCGATCCCCTTCCGGACGGGGCCGGGATGCTGTTCGTCTATCCACAGGAGCGCACCGGGGCGTTCTGGATGAAGGACACGCTGGTCGCGTTGGACATCGCGTTCATCGCCGCCGACGGCACGGTGCGCGAGATGCTCACCATGGAGCCGTGCACGACCGATCCGTGCCCGATCTACGACCCCGAGGTCGACTATCTCGCCGCCCTGGAGGTTCCGGCCGGCTGGTTCGCGGCCAACGACATCGACGTCGGTGCCACGGCGAGCTGGTCCGAGCCGGTGCCGGCCGACCGGACCGGGCAGTAGCGTCGGGCACCCACCGGGCCGGGACCACCCGCCGGACGAACGAGGTGCACACCATGCGGATCGCCTATCTCGGACTGGGTGCCATGGGTGCCCCGATGGCCGCCACGCTGGCGGCCGCCGGCCCCGTGCGTGTCTGGAACCGGACCGGGTCGGTCGCCCGCGACCACGCCGCGGCGCACGGCAGCGTGGCGGTCGCGGAACTGCTCGATCTCGCGGATGCGGACGTGATCTGCACCTGCCTCCCGACCGACGTCGAGGTGGCGGCCATCGCCACGGTCCTGGGGCCGGTACTGGACGCGGGCACGGTGTGGCTCGATCACACCTCGGGTGCGCCCGCCGGGGCGCGGGACGTGGCCGCACAGCTCGCCGCGCACGGGGTCACCTACCTCGATGCCCCGGTGTCCGGGGGGACCGACGGCGCGGCCCGGGGCGCGCTGACGGTGATGGTGGGCGGTGATGCCGAGGCGCTCGCATCGGTGCGTGCGGTGCTCGACATCGTCGGTGATCGGACCGTGCACGTCGGTGACGTCGGTGCCGGGATGGCGGTCAAGGCCGTCAACAACGCGCTGCTCGCCACGGCACTGTGGGCCGCGAGCGAGGGGCTCAGCGCACTCGCGGCACAGGGCGTCGACCCGGTGGCGGCACTGGAGGTCATCAGCACGTCGTCCGGTCGGTCCTTCGCGACCGAGCGGCTGATCCCGGAGCGGGTCCTGCCGGGCACGTTTCCCCGGACGTTCGCACTGGCCCTGCTGGCCAAGGACGTGTCCCTGGCCCGGGGCGTGCTCGATCACGTGGAACTCGCCGCGCCGCTGCTGCACCTGGTCGACCAGCTGACCGCGGCGGCCTCCAGCGAGCTCGGGCCGGACGCCGACCACGCGGAGCTGGTCCGGATCGTGGAGCGGGCCGCCGGCGTGGAGCTGCGCGCCCACGGGATGCCGACGACCGGGGACTGAGAGCTACGCTGTCGGTTGCCGTCCGGTCACCGTCCGGCCGCCGTTCTCGGGAGAGGAGCCGGGTATGGACACCTGGCAGATCATCGCCATCGCGTTCGTCGCGTTGCTCCCGTTCGCGCTGCTCATCGACCTGCACCCCCGGCGTGAACGGCTCAGCGCCCGTGGCGCACCCCTGCAGCGTGACTGGCACCGGCAGCTCGACCCGGCCCTGGACGACGACGAGCACCACTGACCGCGCACGCGACTGACACCGGGCACCACGGACGACGGGCACCGATGGTGAGCGGCCCGCGCAGCTGACGCTCAGGTTCGGGCGGCCGGCTGTCGATGGGACGGACAGTCGGGTGTCGCTGGGGCGGCACGCACGTCAGGGGTCGGTCGATGGGTGGTCGGAATGCCGCGCGCTGGGAGCTGACGCTGTGCGTCCTCCTGGTCGTGGTGACCGGTGTCGTCCTGGTGCGGTCGACGGTCGGCATCGCGATGCCACCCGAGCCGCTGTGGGTGCCGACCGGGGTGCTGTTCACGCTGTTCGTCCTCGCACGGCGCTACCCGGTGCAGATGGCGGGTCAGCGCAGGACCGACATCGACGCGGGGGCGAGCTTCGGGTTCGCGCTGCTCATCCTGTTGCCGTTGCCGGCGGCGCTCGCGCTGATCACGGTCGGAACGCTGGTGCCGGTGGATCGGAGCGGTCCGGGCCGTCGGGTCCGGCGGGTGGCGACCGCGATGCGGCGGATCCTGGCGTTCGCCGCCGGCGGTTGGGTGCTGACGCTCAGCTGGCCGCTGGTCGCGGGCTGGTTCGACCTCGCCCCGATCGGAGGCCCTTCGGCCGTGCCCTGGCAGGTGATGCTGGTGCTCGTCCCCGCCGGCCTGGCCACGGTCGGTGTGCACGTCCTGCTGACGGTCACCCAGGTCGTCGTGACCCAGGGACTCGACCCGCGCACCGCGCTCCGACAGGACGCCGCGGCGTTCGACCTCCCGGCCGAGCTGCTGCTCGTGGGGCTCGCGCCGATCGCCCTGCTGGTCGCGGACCGGGCGGTGCTCCTGGCACCGCTGCTGTTGCTGCTGGTCGTCGGCCTGCACCGCTCGTCACGGATCGTCGCCGCCGAACAGTTCGACGCACGCCACGATGCATTGACCGGGTTGGCCAACCGCCGGCACCTCGAGGAACGCCTGCGCACGCTGGTCGAGGGTGAGCTCGACGACCGGTTCGCCCTGCTGTTGATGGACCTCGACCGGTTCAAGGAGGTCAACGACGAGCTCGGCCACCACGTCGGGGACAAGCTGCTCGCGGAGGTCGGACGACGACTCGGCGGGTTGGCCGGCGTCGACCTCGCCGCCCGGATCGGTGGCGACGAGTTCGCGTTCCTGATTCGGCGGGTCGACGATCATGCGTCGCTGGTGCAGGTCGGTCAGCAGCTCGTGGCGCGCGTCAGTGAGCCCTATGTGATCGCCGACGTGCAGCTCACGATCGGGGCGTCGGTCGGGATCGCCCTGTTCCCGGACCATGCCTTCGACGGGCCGACGTTGTTGCGGCGCGCGGACGCCGCGATGTACGAGGCGAAGCGCAGCCGGTCCGGCGTCGGGATCTCGTCGGTCCAGCGGGAGGGCAGCGCGCCGGGGCGGATCTCGCTGCTGGCCGAGCTCGAGCGCGGCATCCAACGGGATCAGTTGAAGCTCGACTACCAGCCGCAGGTGGCGGCCGCCACGGGTGAGGTCACCGGCGTCGAGTCCCTGTTGCGGTGGCACCACCCGGAACACGGGCTCATTCCGCCGAGTCTGTTCATCTCCACCGTGGAGCACACGGACCTCATCAACGTGCTGACCCGGCACGTCTTCGCGACGGCCTGCGCCGACCTGCGGCGTTGGCGCATGGCCGGCGTGGACGTCCACGTGTCGGTGAACGTGTCGACGCGTGACCTGCGGGACCCCGCGTTGCCCGCGGACATCGCCGACATGCTCGCCACCCACGAGCTCGACGCGTCGAGCTTCACGCTCGAGATCACCGAGCACGCCCTGCAGCTCGATCCGGCGCAGGCGGTGGCCGTGCTCGAGGAGCTGCGGGCGCTCGGCCTGCGTCTGTCCATCGACGACTTCGGGACGGGCTACTCGTCCTTGGCGGCACTGCGGCGCCTGCCGGTCGACGAGTTGAAGATCGACCGCACCTTCGTGGCGGAGCGCGGCTCGGTCGCCGACCAGGCGATCGTGCGGGCCGTGGTCGATCTCGCCCACGGACTCGGACTGCAGGTGGTGGCCGAGGGGGTCGAGGAGGCCGACACCGTGGCGGAGTTGGGGGCCTACGGCTGCGATGTGGTGCAGGGCTACCACGTCAGCCGGCCGCTGCCGGCCCATCTGGTGGCGCCCTGGGTGCGGGCGCGCCGGGCGGAGTCGGCCGAGGGCCGGTCGACGCTGGAGCAGCGGCTCGCCGCCGCGCCGACGGAGGCGGACACCCCGGCCGCCAAGCGACGTCGGTTCCGTGCGGTCTGATACCTGAGCCGAAACGGCTCAGGTTATGTGCTGGCCACCATCGTTCAGCGCTTGCGGCTCAGGGCACGAGGCGTACCGTTCAGGGTGATGTGCATCGGGTGATCCCGGAACGGATCGCCCCGTGCCCCCAACCTGCTCAGCGGCACACACGAAGGAGCCCACGATGGCCAAGGCTGTTGGTATCGACCTCGGGACGACCAACTCGGTCG
>CAYTLZ010000023.1:0-27218 GCA_964438785.1 uncultured Actinomycetota bacterium
CACCTGGGCCTCGTCGAGCACGACCTTGCCCCACGGGATCGCGGCCACCGCGTCGATGTCGCGCACCGCGGTGCCGTAGGTCGTGATCAGCAGGTCGACGTCCTTGGCCTGCGCGGCCAGTTCATCGGGGTCGACCCGCGACTGGCCGTGGTGGACGTAGACCTTCAGCTGGGGCGTGAACTTCTGCGCCTCCGCGGCCCAGTTGCCGACCACGGCGGGCGGTGCGATGACCAGGCCCGTGCCGTGCCGGGTCGAGGCGGCCAGATGCGCCAGCATCGTCGGGGTCTTGCCGAGCCCCATGTCGAGGGCGAGGCAACCGCCGAGTCCGGCACCGTCGAGGAAGTCGAGCCACGCCAGCGCATCGGCCTGGTAGCTGCGCAACTCGCCCTCGAAACCCTCGGGGCTGGCCGGCGGGTTGGCCGGGATGTCCGTCGCGCTGCGCAGCAGGTTGGCCGCCCAGCTGTCGCCGGCGACCGACACGGCACCACCGAGCCCGGAGGATTCCAGGCCCAGCGCGTAACGCAGCATGTCGGCACCCGACAGACGGGTCTGCTTGGCGCGTTCCTCCAACGCCTCGGCCGCGGCGGCGAGGTCTGCGTGGTCGACCTCCACCCACCGACCGTGTGAGCGCACCAGCGGTCGTGATTCGCCGGCCAGTTCCCGGATCTGCTCGGCGGTGAGCTCCACGTCGTCGAACACCGCCGACCAGCGCACGGCGCTGAGCTGCTGCGCCCCGACGGCCGTGTCCTGCTCGCCGACGGAGGTGATGCGCAGGCTGGGGGTCGCCTTGCGCTTGGACAGCGGTGGGACCCGGACCTCGAAGCCGGCCGCGACCAGCACGGACCCCGTCGTGGTCATCAGGTCCCAGGCCTCGTCCTGGCTCAGGATCACCTGGCCCCGGCGCGTGTCCTTGCCGCGTTGCAGCGGCTCGTAGAGCCCCTCGAGCCGCTCGAGCTCGCGCTTGAGTCGTTCCTTGCGGTCGTGGTTGGCGCGCGACATGGCCGCTTCCACCGGCTCGTCGCTGCGCTTGCCGTCGCTGGTCAGCGTGCGCAGCAACCACGCGTCACCCTCGTCCGGTGGGTCGAGCTGCACGGTCAGTGCCAGCTTCGAGGCACCGGTGATGCCCGACGCCCAGGTGCGCAGGCCCTTGCGGACCTCCGTGCCCTGCTGGTGCGGTGCCTCGAACGGCGAGCCGTCGAGCTGGCTCAGCACGGCCTCGGCGACCTCGGAGGCGTTCTGGGGGTGCGGTGGGGGAGCGGGGACCTCGACCCGTCCGGCCGCGTCGCGGCAGATGGCGTCCACGAAGCTGCCGACGATCGAGCGCGTGATGACCGTGGTGTCCCGCCGCCGGTCCAGGACGCGGACCGCTCCCGGCATCGAGTTGGCGAGCGCGGCGAGCTCGTCCGCGTCGATCAGGGTCGGTTCCCAACGCACCGCGAAGTGCGAGCGGTTGCCCGCGGCATCCCCGACCTTCTGCACCTGGGGCACCATCCGGCCCTGGGCGACGAGCCGCACGGCGAGGCCCGCGGCGAGCCCGATCCACGACACGCTGGCCCCGACCGACTCGTCGTCGCCGGTCGCGCCCAGTGAGACGAGCCACCCGAGCGTCGCGGCCACCGGCGCGCTGAGCGACCGGGCACGACCCTTGCCGCCCGGCAGCGGGATGCGGTCGCCCGACTGCCAGCCGGTGCCGACACCGGCCGCGTCGAGCTGGGCCTTGATGTCGTCCTCCGTGCCGGGCTCGCCCTCCAGGCCGGCGATCCACGCGATGATCTGACCCCGGTTCCACGACAACTGCAGCTGCGGGGTGCGAACCTCGGGACCGGGTTGCTCGTCGTCGGACGCGTCGGTGTCGTCGGCAGCGCCCGAGCTCGGCGGTGCCTGTTCGGCCGGGGCGGACGCGGCCGGTTCGGGTTCCTCGTCGACGAGCTCGCCGAGCGCCTCGTCGATCCGTTCGAGTTCCCCCTCGAAGTCCTCGATGACCAGCGGGCGTTCGGGTCCGCGGACCTCACGTCGGACGCGGTCCAGCGTCTGCAGGACCTCCTGGCGCAGCGCCCGTAGGGCACTGACCCAGTGGTCCTCGTTGGCTTGGAGATGCTCGAGGTCACGGTCGGTCGCGAGCCCGTCGAGGTGGGCCTGTGCGAGGCGTTGGAACTCCAGCGCCGTCACCGGCACGGGGCGGGTCTGCGTGGTGATGATGAGCTCTTTCGCTCCGGCCCGGACGGTCGCCGGTGCACGGGGAGGGACGCGTCGTGATCGCGCGTCAGGGCCACGGTCCACGACCGAGGTCGTGTGGTGAACGCGTTCGACCTCGATGACGGTCGGGCGTTCGCGAACGGACGGGCAGACGACGGGGACAGGCCGTAGCGGGTCCCCCTCCGACAGGGCTCAGGCAGCGGTCGTCGCCCGTGTCAACGGTCGACGTGCCGTGGTGCCGGCCCCGACGCACCCGACCATCATCCGGTGCGCGGTGGACAGCGTATCGGTCGGCTCACCGGGATGCGCAGGACACCCGTCCAACGACGTCAGCGCATCCGGATACAGTCCCGTATCTCAGCTCCCGCTCCCATCGTGAGATCCCGTGGCCCCGAGTTCCCGCCTTCCTGCCGTCGTGCCCGCCGGTGGCCCCCGTCGGGGGCCGGATGCCCTCGACGAGATCGCCGCGCCCGTCGCGCGCCCGTCCCGGCGACGTCGCCGCCTGGATGCCGCGGCGGCGCGGCGGGCCCGGCGGCGACACCGATGGCGGCTGCTGGGGTTGCTCATGGCGCTGACCGGGCTGCTCGCCGCGGACCTGCCGACCGGGGGCGGCGTCCGGGCCGCGGCCTGTGACCTCGATGGCCCGCAGGCCACGCTGATCGACGTGACGTTGGCGGACGCCGGTGACCCGGACCGGTTCGAGCGTCGTCGGATCGACGCTGCCGGTGACACCTGCGAGGACGAGGTCGACGACGTCGAGTTCGGTGAAGCCGAGGGGGTCGACGCCCGGGTGGCGGCGCTGGCCGGTGTCCGGGTCGGCATCAGCCACCGCGGTCCCGACGGTGCCAGTCTCGAGGCCTCCGAGCTCTCCCGCGCCGAGGGTGCGGTCACCACCCGGGTCGCGGTGCGGGATGCGGCCGCGGCGAGGCGTCCCGTGGCCGTCGTCGGGCCGCAGGGCCCGATCACGCTCGAGCGCCGACTGGGCGCACCCCGCCTGATCCGCATCGAGGTCGCCTACCCCCGGGCCTGGCAGATCGACCCCTCCGACCGCGACGGCGTCGCGTCGACCCTGGGGCCGGACGGCACACGGGTCAGCCGCACCGACGTCCTGTTCGTGCCGTTCACCGCCGACGAGGTGGACCTCGAGCTCGTCGCCCGACCGGGCTCCGGTGGGCCGACCGTCACCGTCACCGCCACGCCGCTGGCCGGTGACGAGGGCTTCGTGGTGCCCGACGGGCTGCTGGACGCGGACACCGACGCGGTGCTCGGTGCCGTGACGACGCTGGCCGCCGACGGTGCGGACGAGGTCGTCGACGGCATCGCGCAGATCGCCGACGGTGTCGACGAGCTCGCCACCGGTTCGTCGTCGCTGGTCACCGGGACCGACGAGCTGGCCACCGGACTCGACGAGCTGGCGTCCGGCGGTGGCGAACTGGCCGGTGGCGTGGAGGAGCTCGCGGACGGCGCGGGGGCGAGCGCCCAGGGCGCGGCCGGTCTCGCGCAGGGCAATGCGGAGCTGGCGGCGGGCGTCGGTGAGCTGGCGGCGGGCATCGCGCCGCTGCGCGCCGGCGCCGATGAGGTCGCGGCGGGTGCGCGTGCGCTGGCCGACGAGCTCGGTGAGGCGGCCGACCCGGGAGCCGCGATGGACGCGGGACCCGAGGAGTTGCTCCAGGGCGTCCGGGAGGTGTCGGCCGGCGCGGAGGAACTCGGCCGGCAGCTCGCGGCGACCCGTGATCAACTCGCCACCGGGGTCCCACCCGGCACCGACCCGACCGACCCCACGGACCCGGCGGCACCTGCCGCGGCCGCGATCGCGGCGCTCGATGGTGCCGCCGCCGGCGTGGCCGCGCTCGCGGATGCGATCGGGGAACTCGCCGTCGGCATCGAGGCGGCGTTCGGCGGCCTCGCCGAGGCGGCCGCCGGACTCGACGAGCTCGCGGTCGGGACCGAGCAGCTGGCGCTCGGAACGGCCGAGGTCGCCGGCGGGATCGCCGAGCTGCAGACGGCGGTCGCCGGGCTGCGTGCCGGTGTCGACGAGCTCGCGGACGGCAGTGAGGCTCTGGCCGCAGGCGTGGGCGCGTTGGCGGGCGGAGCCGACGAGTTGGCGACCGGGACCCGGGAACTGGCGGCCGGGACCGGCGCGGCCGCCGAGGGTGCCGACGAGCTGACGGCCGGCACCCGTGAGCTGCGCGACGGTGCTCGGCAACTGGCCACCGGAGCCGATCAGCTCGCCGACGAGGCGATCGCGCTGCCCGAGAATCTGCGTGACGCCGTCGAGATCGCCGATCGCGGTGTCGTGGAGGCCGCGGTGACCGACGCACTGCTGCGTGACGGTGTCGGTCTCGCTCGTGAGGAGGTCGGTCCGGACGCCTTCCGTACCGTGACCCTGGTGGCGGCCGGCAGCACCCCGCTGCCCTGGGTGCCGCTCGGACTGGTCGTCGCCGGTCTGCTCGCCGGCGCGGCACTCGTCGGCGGCGTCCGCAGCTGGCGGACCCGGCGGACCGGTGGGGCATCCACCCACCAGCCGGACACCGCACCGGTGGCGTCATGAGCCCCGCCCGTCGGACCCGGGCCGAACAGCAGGCCGAGACCCATCGGCGCCTGCTGGACGCCGCGCGCGCCGCCATCGTCGAACACGGCGTCGATGCCGCCACCATCGACGACATCACGGCCCGGGCCGGGTTCTCCCGCGGGGCGTTCTACTCGAACTTCGACGACAAGGCCGACCTGCTGGTGCAGTTGTGCGAACGCCAGGTGGCGACCTTCACCGACGAGGTCCTGCCCGGCTTTCTCGCCCTGGAGCCCGACGCACGGCTGCCGGCCGTGGCGCGCTGGCTGGCCCAGGACGAGACCCCGATCGAGGTGCTGCTGGTGGTCGAGCTCGCCCGTCACCGGCAGACCGATGCGGCGGCCTCGCAGGCGGCGGACCGGGTCATGAGCCAGGTCTCCGACGACATCGAGGCGCTGCTGGCGATCGAGGGCAGCGAACTCGCCGGGCTTGGCGTCGAGGAGCGTCGGCGTCGGGCCCGGGGTCTGCTCGCGGTGATCCTCGGAGCCGACCTGCTCGACCACGTCGGCCTCGCACTCGACGAGATCGTGATCGAGACCCTGCTGCGCGGTGTGCTGCGCGCACCCGAGCCGCCGGCACCGTCCACCGGCCGGCCAGTGCCCGTCACCGGAGACCGGCGATGACCCGCCTGCTCGACGCCATCGCCCGCGTGGTGACCCGCGTGCCGGTCAGCACGCTGGTCACGCTCGGCGTGCTCACCGTGCTGCTCGGTCTCAGCGCCGGCCAGCTGGAGGTCGACACCGGCGTGGAGGGCTTCGCGCCGGACGATGGCGTCGCGGCGGCGCTCGACGACGTCGAGGAGCGGTTCGCGACCGGCGCGTCGGTGCAGATCCTGGTCGACGACGGCCCCGGTGGCAACGTGATCACCCGCGAAGCCCTGGTCGACGTGCTCGCGCTCGAGGACGCGCTGGCCGCGCATCCGGACATCGCACCGGTCCTGGTCGCCGAGGCACTCGACGCGCCGCCCGTGGTCAGCTTCGCCGTCGCCTTCGACGCCGCCGCCGAGGCGACCGGTACGCCGATCGACGAACTCGACGGACCCACGTTCACCGCCATCGCCTCCGGCGTGCTGGACAACGGCGGTGACGGGGTGACCGGGCTGTTCTCGACCGAGTTGTCGAACGATCCACCCCGCGCCCGGGCCGGTCTGGTCGTCGTCGAACTCGACGCCGCTGCGCCATCCGCCGACCGGGGGCTCGCCGCACGGGCCATCGAGGACGTGGTGGCCGCGAACCCGGTGGCGGACGCCCGCCGCGGGGTGTTCAGCGTGACCGCCATCGAGGACGGCATCGAGGCGGCGCTGAACCGGGACCTGCCCGTCCTGCTCACGGTGTCGCTGCTGCTCGTGGTCGGTGTCCTGGCCTGGCTGTTCCGTTCCGTGGTCGACGTGACGGTGGGCTTCCTCGGGCTCATCGCCAGCGTCGTGTGGATGGTCGGGTTCGCGGCCCTGCTCGGTCCCGGCGTGCTCGACCTGACCGGGCCGTTCAACCAGGTCTCCGTCGCGGTGCCGGTCCTGCTGGTCGGGCTCGGCATCGACTACTCGGTCCATCTGACGACCCGCTACCGCGAGGAACGCGCCAACGGGCAGGTCCCGGTCGCGAGCGCCCGCGTCGCCCTGAGCACCGTCGGTGTCGCGCTGGTTCTGGCCACCATCGCGTCGGTCGCGGGCTTCCTCGCCAACGCGGTGACACCCCTGGCCCCCATCCGGGACTTCGGGATCTTCGCCGCACTCGGCATCGTGTCGGCCTTCGTCATCCTCGGGACCGCGGTACCAGCCGCCCGCACCCTGGCCGACCGGCGCACCGAGCGTCGGGCCGGCACCCAGCCCGATGCGGGTCTCGGTCGGTCCGCCGACGACCCGGAGCGTTCACCCCGCTGGTCCGCCGCCCTGGTCGCCCTGGCGACCAGCCGACCGTCCGTGGCCATCGGCGCGACGGTGCTCCTGCTGGCCGCTGGGGCCGTCGCCGCGAGCGGCATCTCGACCGAGTTCGACGAACGGGACTTCCTGCCCGAGGGCGAGCCGGTCCTGGCCACCCTCGACCGGCTCGACGAGCTGTTCACCAGCGGGGTCGCGGAACGGACGTTCATCGTGGTCGACGGGGACGTCGACGATCCGGCGCTGCTCGCCGCCGTCGCGGCCCTGGAGCAGGACCTGGCCGAGCTCGACGCGGTCGACCGGGTCGATGGCCGCGCCGACACCACCTCGGTGCTGGAGCTGCGTGACCGGCTCGTCGAGGGTGGACGTGACGTGCGCACCGCGCTGGCCGACGATCTCGAGGCGTGGGACGATCCGCAGGCCGCCGCCGACGCGGTCGAGCTGCCCGATCCCGATGATCTCGTCGCCGGGCTCGACGCCGACGAGCTCGATGCCGCGGTGGACCTGCCGGCGGCGTTGCGGGCCGAGCTCGTCCGGCGGTTGCCGGCGGACCGCGACCCGCTGCTCGCCCTGGCCGCCACCACCGATCCCGACGAACTGGTTGCCGCCGCACGCGAGGAGCTCGCCACCGGCTTCGCCGAGGACCGCCCGGCGGCCCTCGACGACGCCGGCCTGGCCGAACTGGTGGCGCTCGACCCGGCCGAGTTGCGCCTCGACCGATTGGGGGCGGCCGGGCTGCCGCTCGCCGCGCTCGACGACGAGGACGCCGAACGCCTGCAGCGGCTCGAGGCCCTGGAGGCGGCGGGGGACCCCGACGCCGTCGACGGGGACACGCTGGCCGCGCACCTCGATGTGCTGCGCGTCGAGGTGCCCGACGACCTGGCCGCCGTGGCCGACGACCGCGGGGTGCTCCTGTCGGTCGCGACCTCGGCGGGGCAGGACGGGGCGGACGCCCTGGTCGTGGCCATCCGTGAGCTCGCCGCGGACGTCGAGGCCGCGGGTGGCACGCTGACGGTCGTCAGTGAGCCGCTGGTCAACGCCGAGATCATCCAGGAGCTCGCCGACGCCCAGCTGCTGGCCATCGCGATCAGCCTGACGGCGGCGGCGCTGCTGCTGGTCATCGCGACCTGGTTCAGCGCCCGGTCGATCGGGCTCGGCCTGATCGGCATCGTGCCGAGCGTCGTCGCACTGGTCCTGGTGCTGGGGTTGATGCGCCTGGTGGGGCTGTCGTTCAACGCGCTGACCGCGACGGTGGCGTCGATCGCGGTGGGGATCGGGGTGCCCTATGGCATCCATCTGACCAACCGCTACCGCGAGGCGTTGGCGCGCGGCATGGCCGCCGATGCGGCGGCCGACGACGCGTTGACCAACACCGGGCCGGCCCTGGTCGGCTCCGCGGTCACCACCGGACTGGCGTTCGCGGTGCTGTTGCTGTCCAACTCGACCCCGATCCGGCAGTTCGGGCTGGTCAGCACGATGATGATCGTGCTCGCGGTGCTCGCCTGTCTGCTCGTCCAACCGGCGCTGCTGGTGCTGTGGGGGCGTCGTCGCGCGGTGCGTGCCCGGGCCGTCGACGACCGCGCAACGGGGTCGGGCGGCGAGCCCGTGGGCGCGGGGCTCGGTGGGACCTAAGCTCGCCGGACCCTCACGAGGACCGCGATATGGCCCCAGCCGATGAGTCCGCCGAGACGTCCACGCCATCGCCGGCCGTACCCCCGCCGCCCGGACTGGCGGGTTTGCAGCTGGACGTCCACGGGCCGGTGGCGCATCTGACCCTGGACCGCCCGGAGGTGCTCAACGCCCTGTCGGTCGAACTGCTCGACGAGCTGGTGGTCGCGTGCCGGTGGTTGCAGGAGCGTGAGGCCATCCGGGTGGTGGTCTTCCGGGGTGCCGGGCGGACCTTCTCGGCCGGCGCGGACCTGTCGACGCTCGCGCAGCTGGCCACCGACGACGCCGGTGCGCGCCATGCGGCGACCGCCGGCGACCGGGCCGCCACGGCGATCGAGGCGCTCGATGCGGTCACCATCGCGGCGATCCACGGGCGCTGCGTCGGCGGCGGGATCGTGCTGGCGCTGGCCTGCGACCTGCGGTTCGCCGGCCAGGGTGCCCGGTTCTCGATCCCGGAGGTCGACCTCGGTATCCCGCTGGCCTGGGGCGGCATTCCGCGGCTGCTGCGCGAGGTCGGTCCGGCGCTGGCCAGGGATCTCGTCCTCACCTGCCGGGAGTTCGACGCGGACGCGGCGCTCGCTGCCGGCATCGTCTCGCGTGTGGTGCCCGACGACGACCTGGCCGAACTCGTCACCGACACGGCGGCCGGCCTGGCGGCCAAGGCCCCGTTGCCGGTCCGGGCGACGCTGGACGCGATCGCCCGGGTGGCGGGCATCGGCGCCCCGCACGGTTGGTCGGATGCGGACACGTTGCTGACGGCCGTACGCGACCCCGACTCGCGCGCGGTCGCCGCGGCCTACCTCGACGCCATGGCCGGGCCGCGCGGCACGTCGCGATGACGCGGCCGGCGAGCTGGCTGTTCGTCGACGCGGCCGTCCACCGTCCCGGTGCCAGGCCGGCCGACGCGCTCGCCGTGGTCGATGGGGTGATCGCCGCCCTCGGTGCCGATGCGCTGGCGCTGCGGGGGCCCGACACCACGGTGGTCGACCTGCGCGGCGGCAGCCTGCTGCCCGCGTTCCGTGACGGGCACCTGCACCCGCTCGCCGGTGGGACCGAGACCCTCGATTGCGACCTGGTCGACAGCGTGGACATCGACGACGTGCTCGAGCGTCTGGCGGCGCACGTCGCCGCCGACCCGCGGAACTCGACCGACTGGGTGCTCGGCTACGGCTATCCGCCCGAGATCCTGCCGGGCGGGGTCGGCCGGGCCGCCGTGCTCGATCAGGTGATCGGGACCCGCCCCGTGGCGCTGTGGTCCTCGGACCACCACATGGTGTGGTGCAACACCGCGGCGCTGACCCGGGCGGGCATCACCGCCGCGACGCCGCAGCCGGCGCGCGGCACCATCGTGCACGACGCCGACGGCCAGCCGGTCGGCACACTGCTCGAGGAGGCCGAACGGCTGCTCGAAGCCCACCTGCCGGCCCGCGACGAGGCCAAGGAGGCCCGAGGGTTCGAGGTCGGTCTGGCCCGGATGGCGCGCGCCGGGCTGGTGTTCGGGCAGGACGCCTGGACCCAGCCGGAACGGCTCGCGGCCTACGAGCGCGTCGCCGATGCAGGCCGGTTGTCGGCCGATGTCGACCTGGCCTTCAAGGTCGAGCCGGATCGCTGGCGCGAGCAACTGGCCGACTTCGTCGCCGCCCGCGAGCAGGCGGCGGCGGGACGCGAGCGCCGGACCCGCGATGGCGTGCCCGGCGGCCGACTGTCGGCGACCACCGTCAAGTTCTTCGTGGACGGCGTGATCGAGGGCGGCACCGCGCAGCTGCTCGATCCCTACGAACCCGGGTGGGGTGCCGGCCACGTGGATTCCGGGTGCGGCCACGACCACGGCATCGCCAACTGGGACCACGATGCGTTCGTCGAGGCGGCCGCCGCCTGCGACGCCGCCGGGTTCCAGCTGCACTGTCACGCGATCGGCGACGGTGCCATCCGACGCACGCTGGACGTGGTCGAGCAGGTCGCCGCCCGCAACGGCCCGCGGGACCGGCGGGCCACGATCGCGCACACGCATCTGGTCCACCCCGATGACCTCCGGCGGTTCGCCGCGCTCGGGGTCATCGCCAACCTGGAGCCGCTGTGGGCCCAGCGCAACGCCATCATGACGGAGCTGACCGAACCCCGGCTCGGACCGGAGCGTGCCCGTTGGCAGTACCCGATCCGGTCGCTGCTCGAGGCCGGTGCCCGGGTGTCGTTCGGCAGCGACTGGCCGGTGTCGAGCCACGAGCCCCTGCACGGCATCGCGGTGGCGGTGCACCGTCGCGACGAACACGGTCAGCCGCCCGACGGCTGGCTGCCGCACGAGCGCATCGGACTCGACGCCGCGGTGCACGCCTACACCGCCGGGACCGCGTTCCAGGCCGGCGAGGAGGCGGACCGTGGGGCGATCGAGGTCGGGCAGCGCGCGGACCTCGTCGCGCTCGATGCGGACCTGACCACGACTCCCGTCGGCGACATCGCCGAGGTGGCGGTCAGCGGGACCTGGCGCGCCGGCGTCCGCGTGCACGGGCCCGTCTGACGTCGCCCACCCGGCCGCGGCGTGCCGCGACGCACCGACCGGGCTCCGGCTACGGTCGCGGGCCGCCCGCGGACGACAGGCCGGACATGCAGCGTGCACGCCCCTCGCTGCTGCTCGTGACCGACCTGCACTATCCGGCGCAGGGTCGACGCTACGGCGACGAGGACGTGTGGCTGTCGGGTGCGCTGCGCGAGCACTTCGACCTCGCGCTGTGCTCACCACTGGATGCGGCCGCCTTGCTCGCCGGCTTCGACCTCGTGCTCGTGCGCAACAGCGGTCCGGTCATCCATCACCGGCGGGCTCATGACCATTTCCGCGCCGAGGTGGCACGTCGCGGGACCCGGCTGGTCAATCCGCTGACCGGCCGTGGGGACATGCAGGGCAAGGGCCACCTCGTCGAGCTGTGGGCCGCGGGCGAACCCGTCATCCCGACCGT
The DNA here is from genome assembly GCA_964438785.1 of uncultured Actinomycetota bacterium. GTDB lineage: Bacteria > Actinomycetota > Nitriliruptoria > Nitriliruptorales > Nitriliruptoraceae > PWLR01. The sequence goes on from CAYTLZ010000023.1 coordinate 11,261, forward strand.
CGACCGGCGGGAGGACCTCGGGCGGCTGCCCGGTGACGGGCCGTTCGTGGTCAAGCCCGTGCTGGGTGCAGATTCGATCGGGGTGCGCGTCGTCGACGCACTCGACGACGTCACGGTCGACGGGGTCGTGGTCCAGCCCCGTGTGGACATCGTGCACGAAATCTCGTTCGTGTTCGTCGGCCGGGCGTTCCAGTACGCCGTCTACGCGCCCGACTCGGCGCAACGCTGGCAGCTCGTGCCCTACGACCCCACCGATGCCGACCTCGCCTTCGCCCAGCGTTTCGTGGACTGGAACGCCCTCGACGTCGGGGTACAGCGGGTCGACGCCTGCCGGACCCGTGCGGGGGAGCTGCTGCTCGTCGAGCTCGAGGACCTCAACCCCTACCTGTCACTCGACCTGGTCGGGTCCGCGACGCGTGCCTCCTTCACCGCGGCGCTGGTCGCCAGCCTTCGGGACGCACTCGACCGGTTCCCACCGCCGCACGCGGCGACGGCGCGACCGGCCTGATCGCCCCGGTGCGCCATGCTTCGACCTGACTGCGACCGTTGCAGCGGGCATACTGGCGGCCCCGAGCACGGGAATCGTGATGTCATCCGCGCCGCACGTCGCGTCCGACGGTGAGGTCCTCCGGGATGCCGGCATCCTCGACGTCATCAGGGCGTCACTCGGTGAGCCCGATGACGACGATCTCGTCGAGCACAGCGAGCAGGTGCCCGACGAGGAGCTCCAGCAGCCGCTGCACAACCCCTTCTGGGCCGGTGGCAGCGGTGGAGGCATCATCTAGGCGTCGATCGACGACCATGTGCTGATGGCCGCCGCCCTTCCCGTTCGTCGGTCATGGCCGGAGTCGATCGTCCTTCGCTGAGGTCGTCGGCCAGGCCCTGTGAGCTTGAGGTGGACTCGGGTCGCGACGTCACCGGCGGGTGCGTTGGGCGTCAGTGGTTCGCGTGGGATGGGCCCCGAGTGGAGCGCCGGTCCGTAGCCAGCGCCCGACCAGGACGATCGTGCAGATGCGGCGGTTGTTGACCGGTTCAGCTGCGTCGTCGCCCGTCGGGTGCCAGAAGCTGTTCGTGGTGACAGCAACTCGCACGCTGCGCGCGAGCGGCGGCCTCCCAGCCGCCCCGACCGACCAGAAGCTGTTCGTGGTGACAGCAACTCGCCACCAGCCGGCCAAGACAACACGCCCGGTATTCCTACTCGTCTTTTCGCGAGAGCGGGCGCTGCGCTGAACGACTGATCGGTGGCACGGTCGCTCATCGGCGCAGCTGCCTTTCCCAGCACCACCGACAGTCGGTACGAACTCCGTTGGCGTGCGGTGTCCCGATCCCGGTGCCGCGAACCCCGAGCGGGCTTGCGAGGCGGTGCCGATGGCCGAGATGTGGTGCCGACCGAGCTTACGCGACGTCAGCTTGGACCTGCCAGGGGCATCAGCCCCCTCGCGGAGCTGGATCCCAGGGTGCTGTGCGCACTGCCCGACGTGCGTCGCCGGACACGAGCAATGCCGTCGGCAAAGCGCTGGCGACCTACCGTCGCGACGGCGACGACGGTTCAGGTCCGAAACGGCTTGTCCAGCGTCGATATCCCGCCCCGATCGGCCTACCCGCAAGCCGATGCGCTACGAATGCGCGTGGGGCCAGGAGCGTCAGTCGGGGAGAGCGCTGAGGTCGAGGCGGTGTTCGACAACCCGCGTCGCGACATCGGCCAGGCTGAGTTCTTTCGCGAACGCGTGTGCCCGCAGCACCGAGAGCGCTGCCTCGACCGGGATCCCGAGCTGGACCGAGACGATCCCCGAGGCCTGACTGGCCTGCTCGGTGCGGGCCAGACCGTCGGCGAACACCGGATTCAGCTCATCGGCCGGGTGCACCCTGTGCAGTGAGCTCAGCAGGTCGCAGGTGAACTGGGCAACCGCGAGCGCATCGGCCTGCTGCTCGGAGGTCAGCTCACCAGCAACCCGCTGGTAGAGCGTCAAGGCGCCGATACCGACGGACCCGGACCGCAGCGGGAAGGCGAACACGGCACGGAACCCCGACGTTGTGGCGGCTTTGGCGAACGCTGGCCACGTGTCGTCGTGCTCCAGATCCGCAACCTGCACTGGTCGCCCGGTCCGGTGCGCCGTGTACGACGGGCCCTCCCCCAGATCGAACTGTCGCGCTTCGCCGGCCCACCCTTGATCCGTTGCACAGACCGTCTGCAGCGCATCGTTGTCGAGCTGACCGCTGGTGGCGACCGACACCGCGACCCCCGCCGCATCCAACATCTCCGACGCCGCCAGAGACAGGCGAACCTCCAACAGACCCGAGGGCTGCGCGGTGAACGCCTCCGTCATGTTCAGGACTCGCCTGGGCTCCACGTCAAACACGTTGCACCGCCCGCCACGGAGTGGCAGCCAGCGGGGGCGAGCAACCTTCGAACATCGGCGTTCCGGCCCCTCCAGCGAACTTGACGGTGCCCCCGGGACCGGCGCACGCAGTTCGTCGCTCATGAGAATAAGGCTCCGCGTTCAGCAGCGCACTGGCCGCCGTCCAGGACGCACACTGCTGAGAAGCCGGGGAGTACCTCGATCTCGCGGGCTCCGGCGCTGCTTGCCGCTCGATGGCACCCAAGCGGGTCGGCTACCTGTGCGCGCTGGAGTTCGTCGCCCGCAACGGCAAGAGGGTGACGCCACTGGGATGACCCCATGGGGAGACTCATGTCCGCGGCAGGGGAGACCCATGTCCGCCGCTGGGGAGATCGCATGTCCGCCACCGGGGAGTTCCGAATGTCCGTTGACACACACCTTGCACGAAACGAAACGACGACACCACCGAACCTGTCAGACCAGGTCACAACGCCCGGATCTCCCACCCCGATCGGAACGAGTGCAGGTCGGGCTGGCCACCTGTCCGACGTTTCGTGATACGTTCGCGGCATGAGCGACCTTATCTCGGTGCGACTTGACGACGATGCCCGGCGCGCCCTGGCTGAGCTCGAAGCGACCGGCCTGTCCCGCTCGGAAGCGGTTCGGCGTGGTCTGGTCGCCGCCGCGTTGCGGCTACGCGATCGGCAGCGCCTGATCGAGGAGGTGGCTGAACTCGCCGCCGACGAAGTTGATCGAGCCGAGGCCGCCGAGGTGGCTGCGATGATGGAGGATCTGCGTGCGCCGGGGTGATGTGTTCCGGCTGCGGCTCGGGCGCCGTGAAGGCCACGAGCAGTCCGGCGTTCGCTACGGCGTCATCGTGCAATCCGACGCGCTGATGCGGCTGTCGACCGTGCTCATGGCGCCGACCTCGACCGCGGCGCGCGACGCTTCGTTCCGGCCCGAGATCGAGATCAACGGGTCAACAACTCGGGTGCTGGTTGAACAGAGTGGCGCGGTCGACGTGAGCAGGCTCGGTGACCATCAAGGCCACCTCACGGTTGAGGAACAGTGGGGCGTTGACCTGGCCCTGGAGACCGTCCTCGACCTGCAGTAGCCAACGCCCGTGTGTTGCAACCGTCTGGGCCGGTCGACGGGTCGGTGGGAGCTCACCGAGGGCCCCACACCGCTGAGCGTTGCGCGCTAGGTTTCCAGTGACTGTCCGAACGGTTCGAGGCGGCCGAACAAGCGGGAAGATCTGTGGGTCTGATGGCTCGTAAAGAGATCAGGGTGACACTCGCCTCCTCGGTGGTCTTGCTCATCTTGGCTGGGATTGCCGAGATGGCTGGGTGGCGCTCCTACGCCGTCGACATGCTGTGGCTCATGCCGGCGATGCTGGCCGTAGGGCTCTACACCGCATGGGACGCGGCGTAGCAGATACCGGCTGCACCGTCGCCAGCCTGACGGTGCTGAGCCGCCCCTCAAACGATCCGACGAACGGCGATCGGGTCGGTGGGATCCTCGATTGAGCCACGCGGTCGCGCCGCAGCCGCGCGGACACACCGTTGATGCCGAACCGCCTGCTCGAACCACCTCCGACGGCGCGCAACGCCCGATCGCCACCCTGTCGGGCCGCGGGTCGGTTGCGGTCGAGGGTTGCTCGGTGACCTCGCGAGGAGCAGGAGCGTGGTGTTCGGTCCCGCGAGTTCCGAGGCCAGGCTGGTCTGGTGTCGCTCGAGCGGAGGTCACGATCTCGGCAGGTCAGGGCGATGCGCAGTGCGTATCCCTGTGGGCCCATCCCACCAACGTCCGCAGCCGGACTCACCAGCCGGTGCGTGACAGGTGCTGGTAGTCCTTCAGTGACGAGTAGTCCCCGCCCCAGCCCCAGCCGATCCCGTCGAACACGTCGACGGCCCCGGGGCGCACCAACATCCCCGGGCGCACATCACTCCGGTCGAGATGGGCCCGGCCGGCGCCGGGCAGCACGGTGGTGCCGCGGACGTAGGGGTTCTGGATCGGGTTGATGTCGATCGCCCAGCCGTAGCTGTGCTCGGAGAACCGGGTGCCACCGGTGACCTGCCGACAGTTGAAGCCCGACGTGTTGTTGGCCGCCATCGAGGCGTCGTCGTCACCCCGGAAGTGCTCGATCGGTTCCATCCGGGCGATCGGGAAGTCGTCGTCGTGGAGCTGTTCCAACGCCCGCCTGAGGTCGTCGACCACGTCGTGGTGCATGACGAGTGCGCCCCAGCGTCGGGTGTCGTGCAGGTCGAGGTGCACGACCTCGAGCAGTCGCAGCTCGTCGATCCCGACCGGACATCCGACCCGCCAGGTCCAGCGCTCCATCAGCGACCGCAGGCTGGGTGGGATCGGCGTGGCCCGGGCCTGGAAGGTCGGCGGGGTCGGGGCCGTCAGTGCCGCGCCGCCGTCCACCGCGAACCGGTCCAGCAGTCGGGCCAGGACCAGGGCCGTCTGGCCCCTGGTGGTCGCGCCGGCCGGGTCGTAGACCCCGGTTCCACGGCCGGAGACCAGGCCGAGATCCACGGCGCGGGCGATCGCCGCCGCGTGGACGTTGCCGTCGAGATCACCGAAGCCGTGCGCCGGCTCGCCGTCGTCCGGGGTGTCGCCCGGCGGGCGCTCCTTCGGGGAGGTGTCGAGCACGACCGCATGGGCCCGCACCACCATGGCCGCGAGCTGATCGCGACGGACGGGCGCGTGCGGCTCGAACCGCGTCGTACTGCGTCCGGCGACGACGCCGCCGGCGGCGAGCCGTTCGATGGCCGGCGCGTGCACGCCCGCGACGTCGCCGAACCGTGCGTCCGCTGGATCGTCCAGCGCCCCGGCGCTCAGCGTGATCAACCGGTCGAGGAAGGTCGCCACCTGGGCGCGGGAGACCGCGAGGTCGGTCCCGAAGTGGTCGTGGGCGACGCCGCGGGCGAGTTCCAGCCACACCAGGCAGTCGACACTCGCGGCGTGGGTCGAGCCATCGGCCACGTCACCGAATGGTGCGCGGGCGGCCTCGGCGCAGGCGTCAGGCGTCGCCGGGGTGGCCGCCGGCACCCAGGCGTCGCCGGGGTGGCCGCCGGCACGGGTGGCAGCAGTGTCATCGCCAGCGTGACGAGGGCGACCCCGGTCCCGTGGCGGCGGATCACCGGTCAGGCCAACGAGATGATCATCGTGCCGTTGGAGACCAGTTCGTAGAGTTCGATGACGTCCTCGTTGAACATGCGGACGCAGCCGTTGGACGACGCGGATCCGATCGACGCCTCGTTCGGGGTGCCGTGGAAGCGGATCAGGGTGTCGCCGCCGCCGGGTCGGTTCCAGTTCAACGCGCGCAGGCCCAGCGGATTGTCCGGTCCGGGACCGATGCGTGCCGGCATGTCGGCTCCCCACCGGTCCAGCGCCGGGTTGACCCAGGTCGGTTCGAAGCGCTTCGCGCCGACGACGAAGGTGCCCGTCGGGGTCGGGCTCCCGCCCGTGCCCACGGCGACCGGCCACGAACGGACGATGTCGTCGCCGCGGTAGAGGTCCACGCGGGTCTGGGACTGATGCACGACCAGGACGTCGCGCAGTGCGCCGACGCCCCGGGCCGGTGCCCTCGCGGCGACCGACAGCTCGATCATGTCCTGCTGCTCGCTGGTGAGGGCGGTCAGCAGCGACGTGGCGGTGGCGTCACGGTCCAGCGCTCGTCCCTCACGGCCCGCCAGTCGGCGCACGGTGCCGCCGGTGAAGTCCACCGTCGCGTTCACCGGTCGGATGTCGAGTGCGGCGGCGATCTCGGCGACGAGCCCGTCGACCGCCGTCTCCGGGATGTCGAGCGCGACCTGCAGGGTGGTCATGTCCCCGTCGTCTTGGGCCAGTTCCAGTGCATCGGCGACGAGCCGCTCCCCGTCGGCGACGGCACCGAGTAGCTCGGGGGAGGTCGTCCAGCTGCCGTCGGGGTGCGCGAGCTCGACGTCGTGGGCCAGGGCGCGGGCGAGTGCGGCCTCGGCTCCGGCGCGTGCGGTGGCGACCATCTCGTCGGTGATGGCGGGCGGCAGCACCTCGCCGGGCAGTTCGATCGCATCCGAGCGCTGGGCGAGGACCCCGTCACGGACGAGGTCGACGGCTGCGGCCTGATCCAGGGAGAAGCCCATCGTCGAGGTGGTCGTGATGACCGCGTCGTCGTAGGCGATGGTGGCGTCCACGGCCGGGTGATCGACCTCGGCGGCGATGGAGGCGACGAGTTCCTCGACCGCGGTGCCGGGCAGGGCAACGGTCGGATCGAGCGCGATGTCGGCGGCGGTCCCGAACCAGCGCAGCCCCACGAGATCGAACAGGGACCGCTCCGCGCCGAGTTCCAGCGCGCCCGCCACCATGACGGCGGCATCGGTCTCGGCAGCGAGCCCGCGGGCATCGACGGTGAAGCTCGTCCCGTCGGCCTCCAACGTGACCTCGTGGTCGAGACGGATCGCGAGCGCGGCGTCGACGCGGGTCAGAGCTTCGTCCGCGGTCACCAGACCGACGTCCACGCCGGCGATGGTCGTCCCGGGCAGCAGCAGGCCCCGATCGCGCAGATCCGCGCCCCACAGGCCGGCGGTCAGCAGCAGGACCGCCACGACGATCGTGATGGCGGCAACGACCGCGAGGATCCACCGTCGCCGGGTGGATCGTGCCGGTCGGTCCGCGGCGGTGGGGAGGATGTCGGTCGGGTGGTCGGTCATGGTCATCGCGAGAGCCCCCGAGGCTGCCTGGTCCGGATCGTGCGCTGGTGACTGGCCGCCGGGCAGCACCCGCACCCCGGGCTCCGTCTGACGATCGGGCGCAACCTACGGGGAACGGTCGGACAGTGGCCGGTGACATGGTCGGACGCGCAGTCGCCGCGCGGCGGGAACGCCGCGTCGCACCGGCGGGTCCGGCGGGGCGCGACGGCGGGCCGACGGTCCGGTTGCGGGCTGCGGTGGTCGGGCTCCTACGATCGGAAGCCCGGTCCGTGGAGTCGCACGGCCCAGCCGGCCGTCCGTCGTGCCGAAGCCCACCAAAGGCATCGCTGTGAGTGACCAGATCGTCGACAACATCGAACAGGTCGGCATCGTCGGCTGCGGCACCATGGGAGCCGGCATCGCCGAGGTCATCGCACGTAACGGCATTCCGGTGCGGTTCGTGGAGCAGACCGACGAGGCGGTGGAGGCCGGGCTGGCTCGGATCCACGGCGCGTTGGACCGGCAGGTACGGCGTGAACGGCTGACCACGGCCGAACGCGACGAGATCGCCGGGCGGATCCGGGGCGGCACCGACATGGCCGATCTGGGGGAGGCCGACCTCATCGTCGAGGCCGTCCCCGAACTGCTGGCGCTCAAGCAGCAGGCCTTCGAACAGATCGACGCGCACGCCCGTCCGAACGCGATCATCGCGACCAACACCTCGTCACTGCCGGTCATGGACATCGCGGTGCACACCCGCCGCCCCAATCGGGTGCTGGGCTTCCACTTCTTCAACCCCGCACCGATCATGAAGCTGATCGAACTGGTCCGCACCGTGGTCACCGACGACATCGTCGTCGATGTCGCCCGTCGCTTCGCCGAGTCGATCGGCAAGGTCCCGGTGGTGGTCGGTGACCGGCGCGGTTTCATCGCCAACCAGTTGCTGTTCCCCTACCTCAACCAGGCCGTGTGGATGGTCGAGGGTGGCTACGCGACCAAGGAGGACGTGGACGCGGCCATGCGGTTCGGGGCCGGCCTGCCGATGGGCCCGATCGCGCTGACCGACCTAGTCGGGGTCGACACGTTCGTGGGCATCATGGACGCGATCCACGACCAGTTCGACGACACCCGCTTCGCGCCCCGTCCGATTCTGGCTCAGCTCGCGGACGCCGGGTTCACGGGTCGGAAGGCCGGGCAGGGGTTCTACAGCTACGAGGAACCGGGTTCGTCACGGATGCTGCCCGACGAGGACACGCGGGACCCCGCCGATCCCGGGCTGGTGGCGGACTGGCGGCGGGTCGGTGTGGTCGGGACCGGCACCATGGCCGCCGGCATCGTCGAGGTGTGTGCCCGGGCCGGCTTCGAGGTCCTGGTCCGGGGCCGTGCACTCGAGCGCGCCGAGGGAGTCATCGCCGGCGTGTCCAAGTCGCTGCAGCGGCTGGTGGACAAGGAGCGGCTCACCACCGACGAGATGGTCGCCATCGTCGGCCGGATCCGGGCGACGATCGAGCTCGATGACCTCGCCGACTGCGACCTCGTCATCGAGGCCGTCGCCGAGGACCTGGCGATCAAGCAGGAACTGTTCGCCGAGTTGAGCCGGATCCTGCGCCCGGACGCGGTGCTGAGCACCACCACCTCGTCGTTGCCGATCGTGCGCTGCGCCATGGCGACCGAGCGGCCCGAGCAGGTACTCGGCCTGCACTTCTTCAATCCCGCGGCCATCATGAAGCTCGTGGAGATCGTCACCACGGTCCGCACGGACCCGGCGGTGACCGAGCAGGTGCGCGCGTTCGTCGACCGGATCGGCAAGGTCGGCGTGCTGTGCGGTGACCGGTCGGGCTTCATCGTCAACACGCTGCTGTTCCCGTACCTCAACGACGCGGTCAAGATGCTCGAGTCGCACTACGCGACCGCCGAGGAGATCGACACCGCCATGAAGCTCGGCTGCGGGTACCCGATGGGGCCCTTCGAGCTCATGGACGTGGTCGGACTCGACATCACCCTGGCCATCATGGAACGCCTGAAGGGCGAGTACCGGCAGCCCTCCTACGAGGCCGCCCCGCTGCTGCGCAACCTCGTCGACGCCGGATTCCTCGGCCGCAAGGCCGGGCGGGGCTTCTACGTCTACACCTGAGGGCCGGTACAACGTCCAGCATGACCCAACATCCCGCGTCCAGCGTGCAACCGGGCCGCCCGACCGGCGGTCGGCACGTCGTGTCCGACGAGCTGCCACCGGAGCTGCCCTCCAACTGGGCCGAGCTGCGTGACAGCGTCCCGGACATCGCGCGACTGCTGCGCGACCTGATGGTCGACGGGCGGGTCCCGTGGCATGCGAAGACGCTGAGTGCCGCGGCGCTCGGCTACGCGGTGCTGCCGATCGGACGCCTGCCGGGACCCGTGCGGGGGCTGCGGTTCGGGGTCGACGACCTCGCCGCCGGCATGTTCGCGGTCCGCCATCTGATCGCCGCCGCCGGCTACGACGTCGTCCGTGAACGCTGGCGGGGGACCGACGCCGCCTTCGCCCTGCTGGTCGTCCTCGCCGGGGTCGACCGATGAATCCCTCCCGTGCCGTCGATCCGTTCCTTCCGCAGCTCGAGGGCTACGAGGTGCACCGGGTGATGGGTGCGCGGGCTGGCAAGTCGTACGTCTGCCCGGACTGCCACGACGCGATCGACGCCGGGCAGGGACACGTCGTCGTCTGGCCGCTCGACGCCGTCGACGAGCGCCGCCACTGGCATCTGCACTGCTGGCGTCTGGCCGTGCGGCGGGGACGGATAGCCTGACCGGCCATGCCCACGCCGCGAGGTGCCCCGCGCGTGTGGTGCTGCTTGACGTCGAGGCATCTGTCACGAACCGTGTCGTCGCCGAGGTGCACGTGAGCAAGAAGTCCAACAACTCCGAGCGGGCACGCAAGGCCCGCGCGGCCTCCAAGTTCGATCGCCGCACCAGCCGGAACCGGATCGTCATCATCGTCATGGCCATTCTGATGGCCCTGTCGCTGCTGGCCATCCCGATCACCTCGTTGCTGCAGGACCGCAACCAGCCTGATCCGGCCGCGATCGACGATCCGGCCGAGCTCGACGCACCGCCGGAGCCCGAGGAGATCGACCCGGCCGACGTCGACGATCCCTGCCCGGAGCCGGCGGAGGTCCCCGAGGTCGACGCCGAGATCCGCGACGAGCCCTTCGAGCGCACCATCGACGAGGACGCCGTCTACGAGGCGACCATCGAGACGACCTGCGGCACGATTCAGATCGAGCTCGACGCGGCCGGTGCGCCTGAGGCGGTGAACAACCTCGTCAACCTCGCCGAGGCCGGCTACTACGACGGGGTGATCTTCCACCGGATCGTGCCCGGATTCGTGGTGCAGGCTGGTGACCCGGCCGGGACGGGGTGCGGCCAGGAGGAGTGCGGTGCCGGTTTCGACCCGGACGCCCCGTCGTTCCCGGGCTACAGCTTCCCCGACGAGCTGGCCACGGCCGAGGAACTCTTCGCGGAGATCCAGCAGGAACAGCTCCCATTGCTGCGCGAGGAACTCAACGCGCTCGAGGAGGAGGGTGTCGACCTCGGGGAGATCGGCATCGGCGAGGACCCGAGTGACGAGGACCTGCTCGAGTTCGCCCCGGGCGGCTACCCGCGTGGCACGTTGGCCATGGCCAATGCCGGACCCGACACCAACGGCTCGCAGTTCTTCATCACGCACGGCGATCCGACCACCCTGCCCGAACCGCTCTACACGGTGTTCGGCACCGTGATCGACGGGCTCGACGTGGTCGACGACCTCGCGGCGTCCACGACCGACGCCTCGGATCGGCCCGTGATCCCACCCGCGATCCTGCGCGTGACCATCACCCAGCGCTGAACACCGACCCGCCCGACCATGAACCGATCACGACCTGAGGAGGCCATCGTGGCCACGCAGTACGACGCACCACCGGAACTCACGATCGACACCGAGAAGGACTACCAGGCGGTGATCAAGACCTCCAAGGGCGACATCACGGTCAAGTTGTTCGCCTCCGAGGCACCGACGACGGTCAACAACTTCGTCTTCCTGGCGCGCGAGGGCTTCTACGACGGGGTCATCTTCCACCGCGTCATCAAGGGGTTCATGCTGCAGGGTGGTGATCCGACGGGAACCGGCCGTGGGGGGCCGGGCTACCGGTTCGACGACGAATTGCAGGCCTCGCGTGACCGTGGCTACAAGCTCGGCACATTGGCCATGGCCAACGCCGGCCCGAACACCAACGGGTCACAGTTCTTCATCATGCATGCCGATTACGGCCTGCCGCCGCAGTACAGCGTGTTCGGCAAGACGATCGACGGACTCGACATCGTCGACGAGATCGGCAACACCGCGACCGGGGCGGCCGACAAGCCGGTCGAGGACATCGTCATCGAGACGATCGAGATCAGCGAGGCCTGATCGGCGGCACGACCACGAACGGGCGCTGTTCGCAGCGCCCGTTCGTTGCTGTCAGCGGTCGTCGGGTTCGTCCGGCGCGCCATCGGAATCGACCGCGTCGTCGCCGCCGTGCGGCTCGTCGGGCGTGCCGGGTCCCGCGGCCCGCGGCTCGTCGGGCGTGCCGGGTCCCGTGGCCCGCGGCGGCGGTGGCGGACCGTCCGAGTCGGCGGTGTCCTGCGGCTCGTCGCCGGGCCAGGGCGGGAGCTCGGAGATGTCGACCCGGCGGGGGCGCTTGCCCTGGTCGTAGTCGCGCATCCGCTTGGGATAGCCCACCTTGCGGGCGTCATAGAGCGGGATGTTGATCCGTCGCGCGAAGGAGCCGGCGTGTTCCTTGTCCTTCACGGGGCGACGCAGGTATTCGCCGTCATCGGCGATCAGGAGCAGCGTGGTGGAGTAGATCGCCGTCTTGGGTTCCAGGAATGCCTCGACGCCCATCCTCGAGGTGGCGAACTCCTCGAGTTCCTCGGTCGCGATCCGCGACGAGTCGTCCGTCGGCGTGGAGCGTTTCGTCCGCGACGAATCACCCTTCATCCAGGCGCGAAGCCGGTCGGCGAAACCCACGATGTCCCTACTTGAGGCTGGTCGGTGCCCAGGCTACCGACGTCCGGCGTGTCGATGAGCGGCTCCGGCCCCTGGCCGTGCGACGCGCGCGAAGGGTGGCGCGCGACGTGCGACGGGCACGTCCCCCCACCGTCGTGTCAGTGGTCCTCGTTCTCGATCAGCTCGACGAGCACGCCGCCGGTGCCCTTCGGATGGACGAACGCGACCGTGTGACCGCTGCCGCCCGGGCGGGGTGCCTCGTCGATCAACGCCACGTCCTCGCCGCGCAGGTGGTCGAGCGCCCCGGCGACCGACTCGACCCCGAAACCGAGGTGGTGCAGGCCCGGACCGTTGCGCGCCAGGAATCGACCGACCGGCGAGTCCTCGCGTGTCGGCGCGAGCAGCTGGATGAAGACCCCGCCGACGTCGATCATGGCCTCTTCGACGCCGTCGGACTCGACGACCTCCCGATGCGTGGCCGTGATGCCGAACGCGCGCTCGTAGAACGCGAGGGCGTCGTCGAGGTCGGGCACGGCGATGGCGATCTGGTCGATACGGGTGACGTCCACGGGTGCTCCGTTCATGGTGGGGGCCGCCGGCGCTGCGGGCGGCGACGACCGTCAGGGGGCATCGTGCCACGACCGGACCCGGCTTCCGTCACGGCTGTGGCGACGGTCGCTGCCCCGGTCACGTTCAGCCCCGGGCACTGTCGGACGTGGCGTCACCGAGCCGCACGATCGTGCCGGAGCGGGCATGGACGCGGACCGACTCGCCGTCGGTGAGCACCGAGGTCGCGGTCGTCACGTTGGTGACCGCGGGCGTGCCGCTCTCCCGCAGGATGATCGAGCCGTGGGACAACTCGCCACCGGTCTCGACCACCACAGCGTCGACCTGGCTGAAGGTGCCGATCCAGCCGGCATCGACACCGCGCGTGACCAGCACGATCGTGGCTCCGCGCAGCGCCGGGGGCACGGGGCTGGGTTCGTCGACCACCCACACGGTCCCGGTGACGGTGCCGTCCGTCAGCCCGAGGCCGCGCAGACGGTCGCCGCCGGTCGATGCGTGACGACCGGCCGAACGCCGGTAGGACGCGAGGTCGTCCGAGCGGTGGATGAGGTCCGGGAGCCGCAGGTCGCGCAGCTCCGCGCGCTCGGCGTCACGGGTGGCGAAGAAGTCGGCATCGAAGCTCCTCCCTGCCTGCAGCGCACGGATCTCGTCGAGGTCGAGGTCGAAGATCCGTTCGCGGGCCGGCAGCCGGCCCGCGGTCACCTGGCGATCGGCACCGGCCAGCAGCTGCAGGCGCAGACACTCGAAGACGCGCATCGCGTCGCTGCGCAGGTCCTCGCGGGCGGCGATGGCGCGCGACGCCTGGATCCACAGCGGCCACACGAGCCGCGCCCGGACGGGCAGTGGCGGCGGGTCGGCGACGTCGCGGCCGTGCGCGAGTGCCTCGAGCAGGGGCCCGGGGTCCTCGCGGTAGCGGGGGCGGGCGACGTCCGACTCGTAGATGCCGCGATGCCCGAAGCGGGCCAGGAACGCCTCGAAGGCCCGGCGGAAGCGCTCGTCGTCGGGCAGACGACCCGCGGCGAGCGCGTCCTGCCACGACGGCTCGTCGCCCACGAGCGCGCGCAGCGGCTCGAGCGCTTCCCACAGCTGCGTGCCGGCCGTGCGCTGGCGGGTGTGCAGGACCCCGGCCACCCCGATCGCGTCGAGCACGGCCAGCGGTCCGCTGATGGCCGTGGTCAGCGCGAACATCCCGGTGATCAGTTCGATGTAGATCCGCCGGAAGCGCTCGGCGGTCGCCGGCAGATCCGCGGGCAGGTCCCGAGCGAGTGCCTCGATCCGCTCCGCGGCGCGCCGGCCGTTGCCGATGGCCCGGAGCTGGTCGAGCCCGAGACGCACCAGCGCCGGGCCCTTCGTCACGAGCCGGATCGGATCGGCCGGTACCTCGCCGCTGGCGGTCCCGCCCATCGAGTCGGTGACGAACCGGGTCGGTAGCCCGAGCACCCGCATGGTGTCGGTCAGCAGCGACAGGTTGATCACCGGTCGGCCGGCGACGACGTCGACGAAGTGCCGCTCGGCCGGCAGCGACGCGTCGAACCCGCGCCAGTACCCGAACAACTCCGGGGCCGCGTCCGCCACGACGGCCGTGGTGAAGCGTGAAGGCAGATCCGGCAGGATCTCGCGGTGGTTGGCGAGGGTGAGCGCCTCGTCCCGCAGCGGCGCCACCGTGATGGCACGGACCTGCACGAGCCAGCAGCGCACGCCGTCGTCCGCCCACTCGACGTCCCAGTCGCCGTCGCCGAGTTCGCGCCGCACCGCCCGCAGCAGTGCCTGCAGGCGGCCGCGCCAGCCCGGCAGGGTCGATTCGCCGCGACGCCGCTTCGCCAGCTGCTCGCGCGTGCCGGCCACCACCCCGGCGACCAGGTCCTCGGCCAGGCCGCCGACGTGGTCGACGAGGTCGTCCTCGAAGTCACGTTGGGTGAAGGCCACTCCGGCCCGGACCGCCGGGACCATCGCCAGGATCAGCACGTCCCGCCGGTCGACCGGCCCGTCGGCGTGGCGGTCCCCGGAGGCGACCACCTCCGTGAGGGCATGTGCCAGCGCCGCGGGCGTGGCACCGGGAACGTCGAGTCGGGTGGTGAATGCCCCCGCCAGGCTCTGCGTGGTGCCGTCCTCGGCGGCGAACGCCGAGCGGACGGCGACGGTCGGTGCGAGCCGCAGTCCGGCCAGTTCGTGCGCGGTGCGGCGCAACGGCCACAGGTCCTCGTGGGGGACCACGACACCGGTGGGCACCGGCAGCCCCGCGGCCGCGCACCGGTCGAGCAGTGCGGCCTTCGGACCGATACCGCGCCCGGCGGTCGCGCCGGAACCGAGGGTGATCACGGACCCGGCTCCGGTTCGTGGTCGGGGTCGGTCTCGCCCCGGGGGTCCGTGCCGTCGGTGGCGGCGCGGCCATCGGGATCGGTGACGGAGCCGGTGTCCACCACGGTCAGCGCCCGGGCGAGTTCCGCGACCGTGGTGGCGTAGTCGGCCGGGCGGTCCAGCATCGGGAAGTGCCCCCAGCCGGGCACCGTCACCTCGTGCGCACCGGGCAGCAGCCGGCCGTAGTCGCCCCGCTGGTCGGCATCGAGCACCCGGTCGTTCGCGCCCCACAGAATGGTGGCGGCGAGACCGTCGAACACCGGTAACGCCTCGAACCAGTCGGCCGTGAGCCACTCGAACATCGCGCCGAACGCCTCCGCGTCGCCGTAGGCGGCCAGGAACGCGTCCGCGACCGCACGGTCGACGTCGCGCAGCAACAGCCGCCGCAGCACCGGACGTAGCGGGCGGCTGGCGATGGTCCGTTGGACCAGGTCCCGCACGAACCTCGTCGACATGACCTTCGGGAACCAGCGGGTGTCGAGTCGCGTGCCGACGGGAGCGTGCAGGATCAGGCCGTCGACGAGGTCGACGTCGCGGGCCAGCAGTTCGAGGGCCACCGACCCGCCGATGCCGTGACCGAGCAGCACCCGTGGACGCGGGGCCGCGGCCACCTCGACGGCCAGCGCGTCGGCCAGTCCGTCGATGCCGTCCACGTCGCCCAGCGGTCGGCCGCCGAAGCCGGGGAGGTTCGGTGCGTGCAGGGCGACGTCCGCCGGCAGGTGGTCGCCGAGCAGGGCGAAGCGCTGCGCCCCGCCGCCGTTGCCGTGCACGGCCACGATCGCGACCATGGTGGCTCCTCGCTGCCTCGCTGTCGGTTGCACGGCACCCGGCCGGCCCGTGGGGCCGGACTCCGGCACCATCCTCCTTCGCGGCCCGGCGGGTCGGCGGACGACGAGGGCCCGCGGGTTCGCACCGTTCGCCCCGCGGCTGCTGCACATCCCCGCCCGGCTGCGTCAGGCTAGGGCCATGGACACCTCGAGCGACGCCACCCCCACGGTGATGCCACGGGCCAC
>CAYTLZ010000024.1:0-27203 GCA_964438785.1 uncultured Actinomycetota bacterium
TGACCTCCAACAACCCCCGTGAGCGGTCCGAGGCGCTCAAACGACGGTGTCTGTCCCTCTACCTCGACTACCCGTCGGTGGAGCGCGAGAAGGAGATCGTCCTCTCACGCGTCCCGGAGGCACCCGAACAGTTGGCCGACCAGCTGGTCCGCATCGTCCGGTCGCTGCGCCAGCTCGAGCTGAAGAAGCCGCCGTCGATCTCCGAGACGCTCGACTGGACCCGCACCCTGTTGGCGCTCGGGTTCGACCACGTCGACGAGGGCATCGCCAAGAGCACCATGAACGTGCTGCTGAAGTACCAGCAGGACGTCGAGAAGGCGAACGGCCACCTGCGGCTGCCGCCCCGCCCGGAGATGAACTGACCCGTTGAGCGGCGCAACGACTCCGTCGGCACCCGGTGCCGGGCCCGCCCCGCAGGGGCCGGCCGACGACCCCATGGCGGCCGACAGACGCACCCTGATCATCGCCGTGGTCGCGATGATCGCGCTGGTCAGTGTCGGGATCGTGAGCGCGGCGGTGTTCACGGGCTCGGCCTGTCAGGAGATCAGCCCCACCGCGGTGGCCACGGCCGACGGTGACGGTTCGCTGGACGCGCTGCTCGGGGAGTTGTCGCCCGCCGCCGCCACCGCCGTCGAGCGTCAGGTGACCGAGCTCGCCGGGCAGTTCGGTGCCGTGAGCGGGGTCGCTGTCGTCGACGGTGCCGATGGGCTGACCGCCACCCCGTCGGGCCCGGTGGCGACCGGGACGATCACCTCGCTGCTGGCCGACCCGGGTGATGCGGTGACCGCTGCCGCTGACCTCGGCACCGGTGTCGTCGTCGGCGATGGTGACGCGCTGCTGTCGCTGGCCCGGGTCAATGACCTGACCGGTCAGGTCGACGCCTTCGCCAGTATCGACACGACGCCGACCGAGGCGCTGACCGAGATCGGTTGCGTCGACACCGCCACGGTCGGGACGCCGCTGGCGTTCGAGCTCGACGCCGGTGATGGTCAGCTGCTGCTCTTCCGGGCCGACGAGGACGGCGACGACGCCGAGGTGGAACTGCGCGATCCCCGCGAGGGCCGCCTGTGGTTCACCCGGGTGGACGTCGGCATGGCCCCGCCGGGCGTCACCGGTGAGCGCATCGACGGGCGGCTCGGTGGTGACGTGGCGGTGCTGGTCCGGCGCACCGCCCCCGGCGAGGACGTCCCGCTCGTCACCGCGTTCGACCGCGGGGACGGTGCGCAACGGTGGCAGCTCGATCGGGCGGCGTTGATGGCCGGGGATGACGGGGTCATCCGTGACGATGCCGTCCAACGACTCGAGATCCTCGCCCTCGACCCCCACCAGGTCGTGGTCGCGGTCACCGAGGCCCGGGACGAGGACGCCGTCGTGGCGGGCGGGACCGAGGCGCTCGGACCCTCGGTCGGACCGGGTCATGTCGTCGCGCTCGACCTCCGGGACGGCACGCCCCGCTGGCAGCAGCCGGTGGCCGCCGGTGTCGCGGTGCCGGCGGTGGGCACCACCGGGACGGCGACCTGGATCGTGCTCGACGACGCCGACCAGGTCCGTCTGATCGGGCTCGATCCCACCGGTCAGCCGCTGGACGCGACGGGGGAGAGCGTGCTCGCGACGGCCGACGTCCGGGCTGACGAGGTAGGCGATGGCCATGCCATGACGGCGGCGGTGGTCCCGTTGCCCGCCGACCCGGACGCCACGACCAGCCCGGTCCTCGCGCTGCTCGGCGAGCAACTGGTGGTCGCCCGCCCCCGGGCGCGCGACGTCGAGGTCGCGTCCAGTGTCGCGCCGGACGGGCTGGTGCCCCGCGATGCGCTCGTGCGGGAGGGTCGACTGCATGTGCTCTTCGACTGGCCCCCGCGGGACGGAGCCGGGTCGACGGCTCCGTCGGATGCGACCGCTGGTGCAGCGGGCGAGGGTCGTGGCGTCGTGGTGAGCTTCGACCTCGAAGGCTGAGCGGCCGCCGGTACCGTGGGCAGGAGCCGAGGAGGCACTGATGTCCGAGCAGCTCAGCCGGGAACTCGCCGGTGGTGCGCCGCCGATCAACGGCTTCCTCCAGCGTGTGCTGGACTTCGTCGCCGCGCTGCGTCGCGCCGGGGTGGGCGCGACCCAGTCCGAATCCATCGACGCCGTGCGGACCCTGCCGCACCTCGACCTGCTCGACCGCGGCCAGCTGCGGGCGGCGCTCGCGGCGGTGACCGTGACCTCCCAGACCCACCGCCGGGCCTTCGACGAACTGTTCGAGCTGTACTTCCCGGCACGGCTCGCTCCCGATGACGACACGCCCGACGTCACCGACGAGCCGCGCGACGAGGTCGAGCCCGACGACTATCTGCGCGAGCTGATCGAGAGCCTCATGCAGGGTGGGGACGAGTCGATCCGGCAGATGGCCCGCGAGGCGGTCGAGGAGTTCGGTCGGGTCGAGGGCCGTGATGGTGGCACCTCGTACTTCCAGTACAAGGTCTTCCGGGCCGTCGACCTGCAGCAACTGCTCCGGGATCTGATGGGTCGCGCGCAGGAGGACGCCGACAACGAACTGACCGCGATGGAGCAGCGGCTGCTCCGCGACGAGTTCGAGGCCCGGCTGCGCACCTTCCAGCAGGAGGTCGAGGCGGAGATCCGACGCCGGGCCGCGGCCCAACGGGGCATCGATCAGGTCGCCGATCGGATGACGCGCCCGCCGGTCGAGGACCTCGACTTCTTCCACCTCAATGCCGAGGACCAGGCCCAGCTGCGGGCGCAGATCCAACCCCTGGCGCGCAAGCTGGCCACCCGCGTGGCCGTCAAGCGGCGACACGGCAAGGATGGCCGGCTCGATGTCCGTCGGACGGTCCGCCACTCGTTGTCGACCGGGGGGATTCCGTTCGAGCCGGCGTTCAAGCCGCGGCGGCCCCACAAGCCGGAGCTGTTCGTCATCTGCGACGTGTCGGGGTCGGTGGCGTCCTTCGCGCGCTTCACGCTGATGCTGGTCCATGCGCTGCAGGAGCAGTTCTCCAAGGTCCGCTCGTTCGCCTTCATCGACACGCTCGACGAGGTCACGGCGCTCTTCGACGCCAACGACGCGGGCGACGCCATGAAGCGGATGATGTCCGAGGCGGATCTGGTCTGGCTCGACGGTCACTCGGACTACGGCCACTCCTTCGAACGCTTCCACGCCGAACACGCTGCGGACCTGACCCCACGGTCGGTCGTGCTCATCCTCGGCGACGCGCGCAACAACTACCGGCAGGCCAACGCATGGGTGCTGCAGGACCTGCAGCGGCGATCACGCCACGTCTACTGGCTCAACCCGGAGCCGATCCAGTTCTGGGACACGGGTGATTCGATCGCGACCAACTACGGCCGCTACGTGGCCGACATGGTCGAGGTCCGGAATCTGCGTCAGCTCGCCCGGTTCGTGGAGCGCATCGCGGCCTGACCGGTCCACGACTCGGTCAGGGCGGTGGTCGCCAGGTCGCCGGCAGCGTCCGGGTCGTGATGCCGGAGCGTGGGTGCGTCCAGCGTCGGGACCCGTCCGGAGCCTGTTCCACGCGCCAGCCGTCCCGTTCCTTGGCCACGTTGTCACGGTGGCACAGCGGGGCCAACTGGTCGGCGTCGGTGCGGCCCGGGGGGTCCCCGTCGCGGTGGGGATGCCACGGCTGGGCATGGTCGAGATCGGCCGTCCGCGCCGGCGCGCCGCATCCGGGGGCGCTGCAGGTGTCGTGTAGGGCCAAGGCCGCGTCGCGAAGCCAGCCGGGCGGGACGCGTGTGCGGCGGCCCACGCCGACGACGCTGCCGGTTCCGTCGAGCACCACGGTGCGCAGGTCCGCGCCCCGCTCGTCGATCAGGCGCCGCGCGGTGGCGGCGGTCACCCGGACGTGGCCACCCAACAGGGTGGTGAGCAGCTGGGCCGGTGTCCGGCAGCGATCGAGCAACTGATCGAGTTCTGCCCGCAGCAACAGGGTCGGTCGGGCGCTCGGTGGGCACCCGTGGGTACCGGGGCCGGGGCCGGGGGCGGGAGCGGGGGTGTCGGCGGTGGGGCTGCAGGCCCTCACGCCGACGCCCCCACCGACGTGCGGGGGTGCGAGGTAGGCGTCGAAGACCTGCCGCAGCCGGTCGAGTCGGTGGGCACCCATGAGCCGGCCGTTGCGTGCGATCGCCGGCTCGTCGGGGTCGCCGATGACGCCGTCGCGGGACCGCTCACCCGGCGGCGCGGCGCTGTTGAGGGCGGCGTCGGCCAGGGCCCAGGTGACCGGATCGAGATCGGCGAACAGTTGCCCACCACTGTCGTCGAGGCGGGGCTGCATCGCGACGAACGGTTCGCGTTCCGGGCTCGTCGCATCGCTGTCGGGCGTGGGGGTGAGCGCCGCCAGCTCCCAGCGCAGAACCCGGGTGATCGCGTCGGGCTCTGCACCGACCGCACCGTGGAGGACCTCGGCGATCGCCCCGTCGATACGGTCGTCGAGGTGGCGGGGGAGCTCACGGATCGCGAGCACCACGCTGCGGACCTGCGCCCACGACACCGCACCGCGACGGAACGCCGCCGCCAGACTGGGACTGCGTTCGAGCTGATCGGCCGCGGTCAGCAGCATCCGGGCGTCGGTCGTGGTCCGGCGGGCGATCAGGGTGAGCCAGCCGGTGAGGCCGACACCGGTGAGCAGTCGGGCGGCGTCGGTGCGGCGCAGGGTGGCGACCAGGCCCACGGCGCTGGCGATCGCACGATCAGCGGTCCGCAGGTCGTCCAGCAGCCAGGCCAGCTCCGGGAGCTCCTCGAGCACGGGGTGGGCGTCGGCGAGGTGGTCGGCACCACCGCGGCCCGTGGCCATGATGCGGCGACCCGATGCGGTCAGCCGGTCGGTCGGGGAGACGTGCCCGGCTGTCGCGGCCGGATCCGCCTCGTGCTCGCGGACCCACGGCAGGTGGGTCACGGGGTGGGAGACGTCGACCGGCTCCGGTGCCGGGGCGGCGTCGTAGGTGCCACGCGACTCGGCGACCAGACCGGCGAACGCCGGACTGGTCGGGACGGCAACGGTGCTGGTGGACATGGCTGCACACTACGGGCGACCTGTGACATCGAACGTCTGGCGTCCGCTCCCGTCCACCGGGCATTGGGGAAGTTCACGGGCTCCCCGTGACGACGGCCACCGGGACCGGTCGGTCAGGAGCGCGCGGGACCGGTCGCCGCGGGGGCGGGCTCGAGCGGAAGTTCCAGGACGAAGCTGGTCCCGGCGCTCGGATGCGGGACGTGGCGCAGCGTGCCACCGGATGCCTCGACGAACAGTCGCGCCACCCACAGGCCGAGTCCGTTGGAGTCCTCGGCCGGGCCGCGGCTGTACGCGCCGAACAGATCCGGTAGCAGTTCGGCCGGCACCCCGGGTCCGTGATCCGTGACCTCGACCCGGACCCGGTCGACGCGCCGATCCGCGCGGACGACCACGGGTGGCTTTCCGTGCCGCAGGCCGTTGCCGATCAGGTTCACCAGGGTCTGTTCGAGTCGGTTCGGATCGACGACGAGCAGCAGGTCGTCGTCGACGTCGATGTCGACCGCATGCGCACCACCCACCGTCTCGACCGCGTCGCGACAGATGGCGGCGAGCGACACCCGTTCGGGCGCGAGCCGGACGGCCATCGTGTCCGAGCGGGCGAGATCCAGCAGGAAGTCGGCCAACAGTCGGGTCCGGTGCAGCTGGCGACGCGTGACGCGCAGCAGTTCGGACTATTCCTCGACGGCCAGGTCGCGCTGTTGGATCGTGGCGACCGCCATGTCGGCGGCGGCCATGGGGGCGCGGACATCGTGGGCGAGCACGTCGATGAGCCGACGCTGCCAGGCCTCACTGGCGGACAGGCGGCGGTGTTCGGTGTCGACGGCATGGGTGAGCAGGGCGGCGAGGACGGTGACGACGACCACCAGGCCGGTCTGGAAGGTCAGCGTCGCGAGGGCCGCGTCGGCGAAGTGGTCGGCCACACCGACCGCGACCGCCGTGACGATGCCGGCGCTGATGGCACCCCGTGTCCCGCAGCGCAGCGCGGCGACGAACGGTGCGAGCAGCGCGACCGCCCAGACGTCGGGCAGGTGCGGGGCGTAGGTCGTCGCGATGACGATCAACGCCAGCACGTCGATCGCGGTGAGCGTTCGACTCAACGAACGCCACCAGGGCGCATCCGGTGCCCGGTGCAGTGCCACGGCGGCGGTGATCGCCGCCGCCGTCAGTGTGGCCAGGACCAGGACCGTCGTGAAACGGACGAATGGCGTGATCAGCGCCCAGGCCGCATACAGCTGCCAGCCTGCCCAGGGGACCGCGACCACCCGGAGCCATGCCGCGGCGCGCTCGGCGCGGTAGGCATCGATGCCACCCATCAGCGGCCCCCGGGGCTCAGGTTCGTTCCCGCCCGTCGACCCGGAAGCGTGACGCGCCGCGTGGCGACGCCGTCCCGATCCGACGAGGGGATGCTCGTGCCCTGCTCATCGGCCGGACGGGCCACATCGCGACGGCTTGGGCGACACCGTGCGAGGGCCGCCTGTTGGTCACCGGCCGACGCGAGCGAATCCCGCGTCACCGCACTGCTCCAGGGCCGTTCGATTCTGCTCGGCACCGTCTTCCGGCCCTGATCGAGCGGCGATTCCGCCGCTGATCGGGCCGCAGCTACCCGGGACCGGGCCGCGGCTGACGGTCGATCCCTATCGTGTCGGTCCGTCGGTCCGTCGGTCCGTCGGCCCGGCGTCCAGGCCCATGCACGACCACGATCCGGCTGCGTCGACCCCGCACGATTCGGTGGACCACCCAGGAGGTTGCCCGGTGAGCGCTGACGGACCCCGCTACTACTGGGAGTATCTCGGCCTCGATCGTCTGCTCGACGCCCAGCAGCCGGCGACCGCGCGTGGCGGTGCCGCGCCGGCCCACGACGAACTGCTGTTCATCATCACCCACCAGGCGTTCGAGTTGTGGTTCAAGCAGATCCTGTGGGAACTCGACGCCGCCATCGAGGCGCTCGGCGTCGATCCCGTTCCGGACACCGCCATGGGCGAGGTCGTGCGCCACCTCGAACGCATCGTCGCGATCCAGCCGCTGCTCACGGCCCAGTTCGACGTGCTGGCGACCATGACGCCGCTCGACTTCCTCGATTTCCGCGACGAACTCATCCCCGCGTCCGGGTTCCAGTCGGTGCAGTGGCGGCTGATCGAGAACCGGCTCGGGCTCCCAGCGGACCAGCGGCTGAAGATCAACGGGGCCGTCTACACCTCGCGGCTGTCACAGGAGCACGCGGCCCGGCTCGAGGCATCCGAGTCGGAACCGACCCTGCTCGGGGTGCTCGACGCCTGGTTGGCCCGCACGCCGTTCCTGCGATTCGACGGGTTCGACTTCTGGTCCGCCTATCACGACGCGGTCGAGACGATGCTCGACCGCGATCGCGGGCTGATCGAGACCAACCCCAGCGTCGACGAGGTGGTCCGGGATCGGCAGCTCAAGAGCTTCGAGGCGACCCGGGCCGCCTTCGAGCCGCTGTTCGATCGTGAGGCCTGGGACGAACTCAAGGCCCAGGGCCGGCGCCGGTTGTCGCACGAGGCCTTCCTCGCGGCGCTGCTGATCAGTCTGTACCGCGACCAGCCGGCGCTGCACCTGCCGTTCCGGCTGCTGACCGCGCTGGTCGATCTCGACGAGGGCTTCACGGCGTTCCGCAACGCCCACGCGCAGCTGGTGCACCGCTCGATCGGTGGACGGATCGGCACGGGTGGCACATCCGGTCACGCCTACCTCGAGGCAGCCGCCCGCCGGCACCCGGTGTTCACGGACCTGTTCGACCTCGCGACCTACCACCTGCCCCGCCGCGAGCTCCCGGAGCTCCCCGACGGGGTGCGGGCGCGGATGGGGTTTCGCTACACCGACCCGACCGGATGATGCCCATGACCGGTCAGAGCGCCAGGTCACGGCGACGGAACCACGCCGCGCCCGACACCAGCAGGCCCGTGGCCAGGGATGTCAGGACCACCAGCGGGGTCCAGGTCAGCTCGACGGCCGGGATCGCCGGCGTGTGGGTGTAGGGCGAGAGGTTCAGCACGGCCTGGGGGAGGTCGAGCAGGGCACCGATCTGCCCCATCAGCAGGCAGACGACGAACACGGTCCAGGCCACGGCGGCGGACCAACGGGGTACCACCGCGAACGCGACGAGCACCACCCCGGCGAGGGTCAGCGACGCGGGGATCTGCGCCAGCGCGGCACCGGTCAGGGTCGCCACCGCGGCCGGGACGTCGCCGGACACCAGCCCGTAGCTGAGCCCGGCTGCGAGCCCGGCGCTCAGCAGGATCACCACCGTGCCGCCGACCGCGATGGTCCCGTGGCCCACGAGCCAACGACTCCGGGCCACCGTCGTGGCCAACAGCGGTTCCAGGTGGCCGGCGGCCTCCTCCACCCGCAGCCGCAACAGCGCCTGCACGATGAACCCGCCGGTGACCGTCCCGATCAACGCCATCATGAAGCCGAGGAACGTGTCGGTGAGATCTGCGCCACCGGCCATGGCGGCGAACGCCTCGGCGAGCTGCTCATTGGTCGTGATGAACTCGCCCGCCTCGTCGCCGAGCGCGGCGAACGACGCCGCCAACACGACGATGCCGACGAGCCAGCCGACCACCACCCCGCGCTGCAGGCGCCACGCCAGTCCCACCGGGTGGAGCAGACCCGGTGCCGCCCGGGCCGGACCGGGCCGCACCCCGCGCATGCCGCTGCCGGCGTCCCGATGCGCCGACAGTGTGATCGCGATCACCAGCAGGACGACCGCGAACACGACCCCGATGGCCAACGGCGCGACAGCATCGAGGTGGAACGGCCGGACCTGTTGGGCCCACCCGATCGGTGACAGCCAGGACGGCCAGGCGCTGATCACCTCCGTCCCGCTCGCGGCCACCTCACCGAAGGCGTCTCCGACCGCCCGCAGGAAGAACGCCAGCCCGACCGTCGCGCCGGCCGCGGCGTTGGCGGCGCGCGAACTCTCGAAGACCTGGGCGCTCACCGCGGCGATGGTGGCGAAGACGGCCCCGACGACGGCCAGGCCCGTCCCGGCCAGCACGGATCCGGTGACGGGCAGTCCGGAGCCCAGCAGCACGAGCGTGACCGCGGTGCCGGCCAGCACGGCCGCGGCGAGGGTCACCAGCATCGCCGCGGCGAGCATCGCGTGGCGGGAGACGACGGCCGCGCCGACGAGCTCGGCCCGGCCGGTCTCCTCGTTGTGGCGGGTGTGGCGCACCACGCAGAACGTGCACATCAGCCCGATCAGGACGGCGAGCAGCACGTAGGACTCCATCAACGCGAGCGCCCCCAGGCTGGTGCCGGCGGCGGGTCCGTCGAACGCCCGGGCGACGACGCTGCCCGCCGCGAAGGTGGCCGCCCCCACGCGCTCCTGCTCGGTCGGGTACAGCCCGTCGACGCTGGCGACGACCGCCCACATCATCAGACCGAAGCCCGCCACCCAGACCGGCAGCACGATCCGGTCACGGCGCAGGGCGAGGCGCACCAGGGGCCCGACGCCGGCCATGGTCGAGCTCACCCCGGGCACACTGCGGGATTCGGCCTCCGGTCGCTGCAGCCGGGTCGTCATCGCGGGACCGCCTCGTGATCGTCGGCGGCGGCGACCTCGACGCCGTAGTGCTGGAGGAACAGCTCGCGCAGGGTCGGCGGGGAACTGGTCAACGACCGCACGCCGTGCGACGCGATGACCCGCATCGCGTCGTCGAGGCGGTCCGTGTCGACCTGCAACCGGATGTGGGTGCCGTCGCGTTCGATGTCGTGCACCCCGGCGAGCTCGTGGACGCGCTCGAGCGGCTCTGCGGTCTCGACCACGATCGAGGTGCGGGTCAGGTGGCGCAGGTCGTCGAGGCTGCCCGACTCGACAGTCCGCCCGGCACGGATGATCGTGACGCGGTCGCAGAGCGCCTCGACCTCGGCCAGGATGTGGCTCGACAACAGCACGGTCGCGCCCGCCGCCTTCACCTCCTCGACGCACCGCTGGAACGCCGCCTCCATCAGCGGATCCAGTCCGGAGGTGGGCTCGTCGAGGATGTAGAGGTCCACCTGGGAGGCGAACGCCGCGATGATGGCGACCTTCTGGCGGTTGCCCTTGGAGTAGGTCCGGCACCGTTTGGTGGGATCGAGATCGAAGCGATCGATCAGCTCCGCGCGGCGCACCTCGTCGAGGCCTCCGCGCAGGCGGCCGAACAGGTCGATGGCCTCCCCGCCGGTGAGGTTCGGCCACAGGCTGACGTCGCCCGGGACGTAGGCGAGGCGGCGGTGCAGCGCCACGGCGTCGTGCCAGGGGTCGCCGTCGAGCAACGTGACCTCGCCGGCGTCGTGACGCAGCAGGCCCAGCAGTACCCGGATGGTCGTGGACTTGCCGGCACCGTTGGGGCCGAGGAAGCCGTGGACCTCGCCGGTCGCGACCTGCAGCTCGAGGTGGTCGAGGGCGTGGACGTCACCGAAGGTCTTGACGAGCCCGGTGGCGTGGATGGCATTGCGCATCGATCCTGCTCCTGGAGATGCCGGTGGCGGGGTGCCGTCGGGCAAGAATGAAAGTAACTGTCAGTTCGGAGATGCTGTCAGCTTTTACCTCAGTTAGCAAGTGACTGTCAGTTTCCGGGTACGGTGCGCGCATGACCGAGACCATGACCCTGCGCGAACGCAAGCGCCGTGCCGCCATGCGCCGTGCTCAGGAGGTGGCACTCGATCTGTTCGACGAGCACGGATACGGCAACGTCACCGTCGAGCAGGTCGCCGCAGCGGCCGAGCTGTCCCCGAGCTCGATCTACCGGCACTTCGGCACCAAGGAACAGCTGATCCTGTGGGACGACTACGACCCGCAGATCCTCGACAAGATGACCGCGAAGCTCGCGGAGCATCCGCCGGTCGAGGCGATGTACCGCGCCATCCAGGAGGTCTACGCGGAGATCCACGAGCGTGACGAACGCCTCATCAGGCTGCGGACCCGCTACACCATCGAGGAGCCGAGCGTCCAGGCCTCGGTGGCACTGCAGACGGACCAGCTCGCGCAGTTCGTGGCATCGCTGTTGGCGGTGCACACGGGTCGGGCCGACGACGATCTGCAGGTACGCGTCATCGCCGGTGCCCTGGTCGGTGCGCTCAGCGCCTCGATCCGGCAGTGGCACCTGACTGGTCAGGCGCAGCCCTTCGACGAGGTCATGGACGACACCTTCGCGGTCCTGCGCCGGGGACTGACGCTGCAGTGAGCGGACCGACCGGCCCCGGGCGCGAGGGTCCGCCCCGCGCGCCCGTCCGGTTCAGCCCCCGATGTCAGCTCTCGATCACCGGCACGCGCGACATCGCATCGGCGACCTTGGCCGCCGGATAGTCGTAGTCGCGCAGTTCACCGGCGAAGTAGGCGTCGTAGGCGGCCATGTCGAAGTGGCCGTGGCCGCACAGCGCGGTGAGGATGACCTTCTCCTCGCCGGTCTCCCTGCACGCCTGCGCCTCGCGGATCGCCGCGGCGATGGCGACGGTCGGCTCCGGCGCCGGGACGATGCCCTGTGTGCGGGCGAAGGTGACCCCGGCCTCGAACGACGCCATCTGGTCGATGGCCTCGGCCTCGAACAGGTCGAGTTCGTACATGTGGCTGATCAGCGGCGACATGCCGTGGTAGCGCAGGCCTCCGGCGTGGATCGGATCCGGCACGAAGTCGTGGCCGAGGGTGTGCATCTTCATCAGCGGCGTCATGCCGGCCACGTCACCGAAGTCGTAGCGGTACTCGCCCTTGGTCAGCGACGGGCAGGCCGCCGGTTCGACCGCGAGGATGTGCGGGTTCATGTTCCCGGCGAGCTTCTCGCGCAGGAACGGGAAGAACAGCCCCGCGAAGTTCGAGCCGCCGCCGGTGCACCCGACGATGAGGTCGGGTTGCTCGCCGACCTTGGCGAGCTGCTTGAGCGCCTCCTCGCCGATGACGGTCTGATGCAACAGCACGTGGTTGAGCACGCTGCCCAGCGCGTACTTGGTGTCCTCGTGTGCCATGGCGACCTCGACCGCCTCGGAGATGGCGATGCCGAGCGACCCGGGGGAGTCGGGGTCGGCGGCGAGGATGGCGCGACCGGCCTCGGTGAGCTCCGAGGGCGACGCGTGGACGGTGGCACCCCAGGTGCGCATCATCGAGGCGCGGTAGGGCTTCTGGGCGAACGACGCCGCGACCTGCCAGACCTCGAGGTCGATGCCGTACTGGGCGCAGGCGAACGACAGCGCGGAACCCCACTGGCCGGCGCCGGTCTCCGTGGTCAGCTTGGTGACCCCTGCCTCGGCGTTGTAGTGGGCCTGGGGCACGGCGGTGTTGGGCTTGTGGGAACCGGCGGGGGAGACGCCCTCGTACTTGAAGTAGATGCGGGCCGGGGTGTCGAGCAGTTGCTCGAGCCGCCGGGCCCGGTACAGCGGCGAGGGACGCCACAGCTTGTAGACCTCGCGGACGGCCTCCGGGATCTCGATGTAGCGCTCGGCCGAGACCTCCTGCTCGATCAGCGCCATCGGGAACAGCGGCGCGAGCGCCTCGGGACCGATCGGCTCGTGGGTGCCGGGGTGCAGCGGTGGCGGCGGCGGGGCCGGCAGATCGGCGACCACGTTGTACCAGTGGGTCGGCAGCTCGGACTCGTCGAGCAGGATCTTGGTCGGGGTGTCGATCGGTGCGGCCACGGTTCACTCCCTCGTCGTTCTCGCCCCGTCGGTCCAGCCGGCCCGCCACGTCGGCGGGCGCGGGGCGGCACGCTAGCCCGGGGCACCGGGCGCGTCACCGTTCGGGCGCGTCAGCGTTCGGGGCGTCACCGGGGTTGGACCGCATCTCGCTAGCCTCGGGGGATGCGACGCCGCGTCGGCCTCCTCGGGGGCACGTTCGATCCGCCCCACCTCGGCCACCTCGTGGTGGCGGAGTGTGCCCGCGTGGAGTTGGCGCTCGACGAGTTGCGTCTGCTGGTCGCCGGCGACCCATGGATGAAGTCGAACGGGTCCACGCCCACGCCGACGCCACCGGACGAACGACTCGCCATGGCGCGCGCAGCCGTCGCGGACGACCCGCACCTGCAGGTCGACGACCGCGAGGTCCGACGTCGGGGGCCGACCTACACGGCCGACACGCTCGCCGAGTTCCGGGCCGAGGAGCCGGACGCGGACGTCTGGTTCGTGCTCGGCGAGGACGCGGCCGGCGGTCTCGCCGCCTGGGAGCGGGTGGAGGAGGCGTTCGCCCTGGCCACCTTCGTCGTCGTCACCCGCCCCGGGTCGTCCGCGCCGGCGGCAGCGAGCCTGCCCGGACAGCTCGTGCATCTGCAGATCCCGCAGCTCGACGTGTCGTCGACCGAGCTCCGGGAGCGGTTCGCGGCCGGCCGCGCGACGA
The DNA here is from genome assembly GCA_964438785.1 of uncultured Actinomycetota bacterium. GTDB lineage: Bacteria > Actinomycetota > Nitriliruptoria > Nitriliruptorales > Nitriliruptoraceae > PWLR01. The sequence continues at coordinate 13,345 of CAYTLZ010000024.1, forward strand.
GGTATCTCGTGCCGCCCGCGGTCGACGCGTTCGTGCGCGCCCACGGTCTGTACGGTGCCGGGGATGGCTGAGCCCCAGGATCCGGACGGCGAGCGCCCCTCGTCGGACCGGCCGCGCCGCACGCAGATGAGTCGGGCCGAGCGACGTCGGCGACGTCGCCGCGGCCCACGGCACGCGGCGCGGGGGCGACGCGACCGCGCCGACGGGACCGAGGCGGCGGGCGGCACGGGGCCCGATCCTGTGCCCGCGCCGGCCGCGGATGTCGGACCCGTGGAGGCCGGTGGGCCCGGTGAGGCCGCGGAGGTCGCCGCGGGTCGCGGACCCGGTGCGGCCGGTGAGGCTCCGGGCCGCCTGCCGCCGGTGCGACGCGCGCGCCGGGGCGTCTGGATCCTGGCCGCCGCCGTGGTCCTCGCGGCTGGACTCGTGATCGCGTTCCTGACCGGGTGGCTGGATCGTGCCATCGATCTGGTCAGCCCCGCCGACGACCCGGCGATCATCGCCGAGGGGGACGCCGCGTCGATGTCCAGTGCCGTGATCGTGACCTACGACGCGGACGACCCGAGCGGGGCAGCCGCACGCATCGTGGTGCTCAGCCACGATGCGGCCACCGGTCAGGGCACGGTCCTGCTCGTGCCGACCGCCACGGTCGCCGACGTCCCGGGCTACGGCGCGTTCTCGCTGGGCGAGGCGCACACCTTCGGCGGTCCCGGACTGGTCGACGTCAGCCTCGCCAATCTGCTGGGGGTCCGGTTCGATGCCGCCGTGGGCATGTCCGATACGGCACTGCGGGAACTGTTCGAGGATGTCGGCCCGATCGAGGTCGAACTCCGTGCGCAGCAGCGCGGCACCTTGCCCGATGGCACCGAGGTCAGCCTCGACGCCGGTCCGCAGCGGCTGGGGGCCGCGGCAGCGACCGATCTGCTGCACGTCCGTTTCCCGGTCGAGACCGAGCTCGAGTCCATGCCGCGGGTGGCGCAGGTGGTCCGTGGACTGCTCGAGGCGGTGGGTGACACCGCGCCGACCGGTGACCTCGGCCTGACCGAGGCGTCGGTGGACGTCGGTCCGGCCGCCAGTCGTCCACCATCGGCCGACGATGAGGCGGACACGACCGGCAGCGACGGTGCGCCCTCGCCGGTCGAGCGGGTCCGGGAGCTCATCGTGGCGCTCGCGGCGGCCCAGTCGGACGATGCGGTCACGGTCGTCACCCTGCCGGTCGCGACGCTCGGCACCGGCCGTGAGGACAGCTATCGACTCGACGCCGCCCGCGCGGAGACGCTGGTCGGCGACCGGTTCACGGCCCTGCGGCCGCAGCAGGGTCCGGGCGTCGGCGCGAGCGTGCAGGTGCTCAACGGCAACGGCATCCCGGCCATCGGCCAACGCGTGGCCGAACGGCTGAGTGACGGCGGCTATCGCATCGTGTTGACCGACAACGCCGATCGCTTCGACTACGAGCGCACACGCATCGTGGTCTACGACGCCGGCGACGAGGCGGTCGCCATCGCGCGGGACGTCCGCGAACGGCTCGGCGTGGGCGACATCGAGCGATCGGCGACACCCCAGTCGGTGGTGGACGTGACGATCGTGGTCGGTCTGGACTTCACCGGTTGAGTTCACCGGTTGAGGGTGCGTCGCTTGGCTGCAGGACGGAGGCGGTCCGTGCCATGCTGTGATTCCCTGCAGTCCCCGTCCCCACCTCCGAGGGAGTCCCCGTGCCCGCGACCGATGAGGCCATCGCGCTCGCCGTCGCCGCCGCCGACGCGGCCGACGACATCAAGGCGACCGATCTCGCCATCCTCGATGTCGCCGACCTGCTCGCGCTCGTCGACGTCTTCCTGCTGGCGACCGCGACCAGTGACCGGCAGCTCAAGGCGGTCGGCGATCGCATCGAGGAGCGCCTGCGCGCCATGGACCGCAAGCCGTTGCGGCGTGAGGGGACCGCGGACGCCGGCTGGATGTTGCTCGACTACGGCGATCTCGTCTGCCACCTGTTCTCGACCGAGCAGCGGGAGTTCTACGCGCTCGACAAGTTGTGGTCGGACGTGCCGCGCCGGGACCCGCTCACCGGCGAACTGCTGGACGGCGATGTTCCGCTGCCGTCGAGCGACGCCGAGGTGGTCGACCCCGCGGACCTGCGGGCGTGAAGCGCCTGATCCTCGTCCGGCACGGTGAGTCCAGGTGGAATGCGGAGCACCGGGTCCAGGGCCAGTCGTGCCGTGGGCTGTCGACGCTCGGTCGCGCGCAGGCCCGGGTGACGGCCGCGGCACTGGCCGTGACGTACCCGACGGCGACGCTCGTCAGCTCCGATCTGCAGCGCACCCGGGAGACGGTCGCACCGCTCGAGCACGAACTCGGCCGGCAGGCCGACGCCGACGAGCGGCTGCGTGAACGGCACTTCGGTGACTGGGAAGGGCGGCTGCGCACCGACATCGCCGTGGAGGAGCCCGACCGGTGGGCGCGCTTCCGCGGCGGTGAGGACCTGCTGGAGGAGATCGGCGGCGAGTCCAACGTCACGCTGACTGCTCGGGTGATGCCGGTGCTGCGCGAGCGGCTCGACGGGCTCGATGACGACGGGGTGCTGATCGCCGTGACCCACGGGGGCCCCATCTGGTACGGCGTGCACGGTCTGTTCGGCCTGCCCCGACCGAGCCTGGGCGGCGTCGGCAACACCTCGGTGACCGAACTCATCGCCTGGGACGGCCCCGTCGAGGGGATCGGCTCCGACGGTGCGCTGGCGTTGGACCGGTACAACGAACTGGCCCATCTGCCGGTCGAACTGCGGACGGCCTGGCAGCCCGCGCGGACGTCGAGTCGCTCCTAGCTCGCTCGCGAGCCTGTCCCCGAACCGGGCGATGGCCGTCCGGGTGGGGTCCGCTCAGCTGGCCAGGGCCGCGACGAGCCGCTCGGCGGCATCGAGTCCGGACAGGGCCGCACCCTCGACCCGACCGCCGCTGAGCCCGTCGCCGGCGATGCCCAGCGGCGCACCGCTGGTGGTGTCGACCACGCTGGCGACGCCGGCCGCGTTGGTCGGGTTCGAGTAGCGCCACCGGTGGACGTAGATCGGGTCGGCGTCGAAGCCGAGCACATCACGGGCCGCGGCGATGACGCGGCTGCCGACCTCGGCGTCGGGCAGCGCCCACCAGTCGCGGCTGCGCTGGGCGCTGGCATGCACCGTCACGGCGGGCTCGCCGGATGCGCCGGTCACCCGGTTGTCGGTGACCCACTCCACCTCGCCACCCGGGATGCGCACCGCACCGCGGGCCGGCAGCGCGGGTGCCTGGTGCGGTACGGCCAGGACCGCGATGCACGGGTCGTAGGTGATCGCGTCGAGCATGCGCTGATTGGCGGGGTCGAGCGGCAGTGGGCCGGCGGCCAGCAGGGCGAGCGTCTGGGGCACCGGTGCGGTCAGCAGCACGGCGTCCGCCGCATGCTGGTGGTCGGGGTCGGCCGGACCGGCACCATCGGTCGGCGCGGCGGCGCGCGGTTCGACGTCGACCACGAATCCGCCGTCGCGGGCAGCGACCGAGCGCACCACCATGCCGAGTCGGACGTCCAGACCGTTGGCGAGGTGCTCGGGAATGCTGCGCATGGTGGGGACCCCGCGAAAACGGGGGTGCCCGTCGGGGTCGTCGGGGCGGTCGGCGTCGGGACTGCCGTGGAACCACGAGCGGGCCACCCCACCCTGACACCAGGCGTCGACATGGGCGCGAAAGCGGTCGGACTTGGCCGTCAGGAACTGCGCACCATGGTCGAACGAGCGGCCGTCGACGGTGCGGGTTGCGACCCGGCCGCCCGGTGCGAGGCCCTTGTCGAGCACCACGACGTCATGGCCCGCACCGACGAGCGTGCGAGCGGCGAACGTGCCGGCGATGCCGGCACCGACGATGACGATGCGTGCCACGGTGACCTCCGCTGCCCGTTCGCGACGGACCGTGACGTGGACCGCCCGACGTGACAGGTGTGCGTTCAACGGGGTCCGTGATCCATGTGCGACCTGGCCCGGCGGGTGCTGCTGCCGGCCCGTCTGCGAGGACGGGTGTGGACCCTACGGGAAGCGGACCCACGGATCCGACCACGCCGGGCGTACGACGGCGACGACCCGGCCGCGAGGGCCGGGTCGTCGCCGCTGCGTGACGTCAGGACAGGCGTCGCATCACAGGGGATGACCGCGACGTCGGCGCGCGCCGAGCAGCAAGGTGGCACCTCCGAGCACGGTCAGGACCAGACCGAGCGCGGTGAGCATCGTGGTGTCGGAACCACTGCGTGGCAGCTGCTCGGCCTGTGGCAGCGCCACGGGCGTCGGCTGCTGTTGGACCACCCCGCGCACCTCGACGATGCTGACCGACTCGTCGTCACGGGCATCGACGGTCGCGCCCTGCGGGGAGGTACCGGTGGCGATCCCGACGTTGTCCACGCGCCCGGCTGCCAGGTCGGCCGCCGTGGTGGCGTAGGTCACCTCCACGATCGTCGACTCGCCCGGCTCCAACGTTGTCACGTCGAGCAGGTCGGTCAGCTCACCGATCACGTCGTCATCGAGCGTGATGTCCGTCAGCGTCGTGTCGCCCGTGTTGGTGATCGTGTAGCGGTAGGTGACATCCGCGCTGCCGCCCTCGGGCACCGTCACGGTCTTGCGGCCGTCCGCGTCAGCCTCGATCAACGCCTCCTTGACGATGTCGATGGACGGTTCGAAGACCGTGCCCAGTACCTGGGTGATCTCCACGGTGGCCGTGTCGGTATCGGTGACGGTGGATCCGCCGCCGGTACCGGACACGGTCGCGATGTTGACGAGCAGCCCCACGTCCGGCACGCCGACCGTCTGGTCCACGGTGAAGGTGACGCTCTGCCCGACGGACATCGAACTCCCGCCGAGTGCCTCCCGGAGCTCATCGGTCAGATCGCCGAGCACGTCGTCGGTCAGCGTGACGTTGGTCAGGGTGACGGTGCCGGAGTTCAGGGCGGTGTAGGTGTAGGTCACGACCGCGGTGGCGTCCTCGCCCTCGGGCAGGACGATCGAGGTCGGGTTGGCGGTCTTGTCCAGCGTGATCTGCGGGGTGCCCGGTGCCGGCGGTGGGGGTGTGATCGTCACCGACGCGTTGTCGGAGTCCGAGATCTCGTTCTGGCCAGGATCGGTACCGGTGACCGTCGCGATGTTCGCCAGGGGCGACGACGTCCCGTTCGGCACGCTGTAGACGTAGGTCACGGTGACCGATTCGCCCGGGTGGAGGACGTCGCCGTCCTCACCGCGTTCGAGTGTGTCGTCGAGTTCCTCGGCATCCAGTGCATCGGCGATGGCGTCGATCAGGGCGTCCGTCAGGTCGACGATCGGTGAACCGCCGTCGGTGAAGAACGTGTCGGTCAGGGTGAGGGCTGACAGCGGTACCGGTGAGTGGTTGGTGACGTCGAACGTGTAGGTCACGTTCGTCGGCAGTGTCACCGCCGAGATCAGCGTCGGGTTGGCCGTCTTGACCAGTTCGATCGCCGACCAGTACTTGACGCCCTCGTCGGTGTACAGGCGTGTGTGTCCCTGGTGGTCTGCGCCGTCGAACGACGCCGTGATCGTCGCCGTGCCGGCCGCGTCGAACCAGTCACCGATCTCCGGTGCACTGGTGCTGACCGTCACCCTGCAGAGGCCGACGAGTTCGGCGTCCTCCCCGCCACCGATGAGGGTCGCGACCGGTGAGCAGGCGAAGCCCCCCGGGTCGAACCCGTCGCCGACCGGAGTGTCGTTGATGGTGAGCACCTCGGCCACGTCGCTTTCCAGCGAGAGATCGACATGCACAGCTTCACCGGCGATCGCTGCGTTGCCCGGCGAGTAGACGGGGGTTCCATCCTCCTCTTCGTCGAGCGTCCCGGGGTCGTCCGAACGCAACGTCACGGTGAACGTGTGCTCGAACGAGCTGTCGGCCGGGTCCTCGGCGAGGGGGTTGTAGGCCTCGTCCGGGGTCACCTCGAGTCCGTAGCCGATCCAGGTCTTCTCGGCGGTGTTGTCGAGAACGACCCAGATATCACCTGTCCGGACCGTGCCGCTCGTGGCGAAGGCGTCGTCGCCCTCCGTCAGGTCGACCGGTCCGTCACCATCGACGATGCCGTCAAGCGTGATGCCCGTGGCTTCGATGGTCCAGCTGCCTGCGTCCTTGGAGTTCGCGGTGATCGTGCAGGTCGCAGGAGTCCCGTCCTCGGAGCCGCCGCTCATCGAGCAGGTGTCAGAGCGGTACGGGGCACCGTCCGGCTTCCAGTCGATCTGTGTGTCACTGTCATTGGGATCAGCGACGATCGTGACGCTCTGACCCTCCTCGAGGACCAGCAGCCGCCAGTCATACCCGCCGCCCTCGGCCTCGGTTGCGCCGCTCCGGACTTCAGACGCGACGTAGACCTCGACGTCGAACACGTGCTCGGACAGACCATCCCCGCTGCCGTCATCGAGCAGGTTCGTCGCTTCGTCCGGGGTGATGCTGACGAGGAAGGCGAGCCAGGTCTTCGTCCCGCGGTCGGCTTCGAACTCCTCGTCGTCAGCGGTCAGTTCGGCGGGCCGCCGCTCCTCGCCGTCGTCGGCTTCCTCGCCGTCCAGGTTCGTGTCGACCCAGAAGTCAGCGATACTCGTCACCGCGAGCGTGCCAGAGCCTGGATCGCCGCCGCTCGAGACGGTCACCTCGCAGGTGCCGTTCTCGTCCGTGGTGCATGTGGCACCGAGCCCGTCACCATCGATCGGAAGGTCGCCCGGGCCAACGATGGTGCTGTCGTGCCCGTCATCCGGGGTCCAGGTGACGGTCACGGTGGTGGCCGAGGCGGGACGGGTGTCCGTGTAGGCACCGTCGGTGTCTTCGCTCAGCACTGCCACGACATCGATCGTGAAGGTGTGGTCGTCATCAACGCGGTTGATGGCGTCTTTGGGTGTGACGGCCGCGACGAACCGGATCCATTGCTTGGTCGCTGTCCGATCGCCGGCATCGTTGCTGAAGGCCGTCCAGGCGTCGCTCTCAGCGATGAGGTCATGGGGTCGTTGCGAGTCGCCCGTGACGACCAGACCCTCGCCGCCGATGCTCCCGATCAGCTTCATGATCGTGGCTGTCCCGGCACCGGCATCGCTCGAGCTGACGGTGAAGGTGCAGGTCCCGAAGTCCACGCGGCTGTCGTCGTCCTCGGTCGTGCAGGTCGCATTGACCGTCGGGTCCGACTCGGTCACGGTCTGCTCGGAGCCGTCACCGGTGATGGAGGATCCGACGGGGCCGTCCCAGGTCACCTCCACCTCGACGTCGCCGATGAGGACGTCCTCGTCGTCGCTCTGGTGAACGGTCACCTTGAACGTGTGATCCTCGTCGATCAGGTTCTCGCCGTCCGACTCGATCGCCGCGTCGAAGGCGACCCAGGTCTTGTCGGCGGTGTCCGCGATCGAGGAGAAGTAGCCGCCAGCCGTGGCGTTGGCCGGGCTGCTGGCCGCAGGTCCGCTCAGGCCCGTCCCGTAGCTGGCCGTCAGCGTGCCCTTGCCGACGTTGGTCGACTCGACCGTGACCGTGCAGGTTCCATCCTCGGACGTCGTGCAGAAGTCGCCGTCACCGTCCGAGCTGGTGCTCGCGGCGAGGCCACTGTCGGTCGGCCCGCTCCAAGCGAGGTCGATGCGTTCACCAGCGAGCGGCAGGTCGACGTCATCGGACTCCTCGTAGGAGATCGTGCCGTTGTCGTGGTAGGCGTCGTAGTCGAAGATGAAGTCGGCGAACAGGGACACCTCGAAGTCGTGCTCGTTGCCCACCGCGTTCGTATCGTCGTCATCGATCTCGATGAGGTACGAGATCGGTGGGTTGGCGATCTTGTAGGTCCCGTCGTCGTTGTCGCTCAACGTGATCGACGTGGTCCTGTCGTCTGAGTACCGGAAGCCTGGCGGCGGCACGACCTCGAAGAGGGTGTAGCCCCCGGGCTTCAGGCCCGTCGCGCCGGTGCACTCGCCGTTGGCATTCGTCGTGCAAGGACCGAAGACAGGGTCGTCGTCGAAACCAACAGCGAGTGGGTCGACGTCGCCTGCGTAGAGGGCGAGCACGGCTCCGGCCAGGCCGTTGCCGCCGTTGTCGTCGATCTTCTTCAGGGTCGGGCTCGCACAGGTGTCGAAGCCGAATGGGAACGGTGCGATGAAGTCCTGCATCTGCGACGACGGTCCGCTGTTGGACGAGCGCGAGAAGGCCCAGGAGGCCCCGAAGCTCCGGCAGGGAGCGTCGGCGCCGAACAGCCAGCTCACATCGATCGACAGCTCGAGAAACTCTCGTACAGCAAGTTCCTGTCCCGTCGGATTGTCCAGGAGCACGGTGTTCACGGCGGCGAACGACGTGATGTTCTGCTCGGTGACCCAGGCGGTGCCGCTCCACCGTTCCAGGATGACGGTCGGCGCGGTCGTGTTGTTCCCGGGGTAGCCGAAGGTGATCAGCAGGTCGCCCTCGGTCGGAGTCACCGGCACGCCGCTGTTGCCAAGGAACGGTCCGTCGTTGTCTTGGTTGAGCTCGAAGGAGACCCACGTGTCACCGCTGCTGCCATCTCGCTCACCGGCGATCCGGAGCCATGCCTCACTCCCCGCGATCTCGACATCGGCGTACAGACGGAGGATGTCCGCCTTGCCGGGTGCGTTGCCCGAGGTCCAGCTCCACTCCGAACGCTCACCGAACTTGGTGCCGCCGCTGAACACGGTGTGGGGACTCGTGGCGTCAACGATCGACTGGTAGGGACGGTCTGTCCAGTCCTGCGTACCTGTTCCGTCCAGCGTGAAGTTCCCGTCGATCTCGAAGCCGAGTCCATCCACACCACTGCCGGGCGCCGCGAGGAGTGTGACTGTGTCGTCCTCCATCTCTTCCGTGATGTCAAGCGCGACGAACTCCTCCTCCTCGCCCGATTCGAGTGCTGGTTCATCCGAGCAGTCGAGCTCCTCGATCTGCTCGAGCGCGCAGGGGTCTTCCGTAGCTACCTCGCAGTCGACGGGTGCGGGCTCCTCGCCGACCGGCTCGTCCTCGGCGCAGCCCTCGTCGTCTCCGAGCGTCAGCAGTTCGTGGTCGCCTTCGGGCGCTTGGGGCTCGTCGGTGCCGAGATCGGTCGCGACGGGCTCGGGCTCCGGCTCCTCAGCACCGGCAGGATCCGCCCACGTAACCCCGACCAACTGCGTGGCCAGCAGGCTCATCGTGGCGAGTAGCGTGATCAGCGATCGACTCAGGCTGCGGTGATCCGTCAGCTTGTCGGTGGTCCCCATGGGTCGCGCCTTCCGTGTCGAGACCTCGCGGTCCGTGTCTGCCAGCCGCCATGCGGCTGTGTCACGGCCGGTCTCGCCACTCGCTCCCCCCAGGACCACCCGGGTCGAGGGATAGTTCTCCCACGTCTCGTCCCGTGTGGGCGACCGATCTTGCTGTCCCGAGGATCGGTGCGTCCGTCTTCCCTGTTCCTGGCGGTGCCCTGTACACCGCTGCGCCCGTCGGCCCCCGCGCCGTCTCCGGGCTGATCGCGCGCATCCACGGACGTGGGAGGGCACGACCATCTCCGATGGGAAAACATTACGACGCCCTGGCCCCGGTGTGAAGAAGCTCCGCGACGAAGATGATCGATGGCCTCGGGCCGAGCTCGCGGGACTGCACGACAGCAGCATCGTCGGAGCTACTGAGTGTGATTCCCGGCATCGACGGGTGACGCTCAGCAGATATTCGCCGTGCTCTGGTGCGTGGCGGCGTGTCGCCTGCCCCAGCGAGACCGTGCGGCGGGATGTGCGCTACTCGGGCCAGTCGGAGCAGTCAGCGCTCGACCGTGGACCGCGGAAGACGAAAAGCCCCCGCGAACGCGCTCTTCGCGGGGGCTTCCCTGGGGTGGACCGGATGGGATTTGAACCCACGACCCCCTCCATGCCATGGAGGTGCGCTGCCGGACTGCGCTACCGGCCCGTGATCGGGCGTCGCGCGAGGGGTCCGGAAAGGACCCCGACGTGCGGCGCGTGAGCGTAGCGAGCAGCCCTGCGGGGCGCGAACCGGCGGCTGCACACCCATCGGGTGGGCAGCCGCCGGGGTACGCCCCGCAGGGCACGACGTCCGCGTCGGCCCGTCGTGCCCGCGGGGACGACGATCAGCCGTCCGCGGCGTCGAGTGCGCGGATCAGCAGCGACGACATCTGCGCGCGGTTGAGCGTGCGCTCGGGGTCGAACTCGGTCGCGGTCACCCCCGCGGTGATCCCGGCCTCGAACACCGCATTGATGTTCCCGGCGTGCACGTTGCCGGTGTCGACGTCGTCGAACGGCCCCGCGTCGACCGGCTCGAGGTCGAAGGCGCGTGCGAGCAACGATGCCACCTCGGCACGGGTGATCAACCGGTCGGGTGCGAAGGTCGTCGCCGTCGTCCCCTGGGTGATCCCGGCCGCCGCCGCGCCGAAGATGTTGGGCGCGTGGACGCTGCCGGCGTCGACATCGTCGAACGGTCCGGATGCAACCGGGTCGACGTCGTCGAGGGCACGCACGAGGAAGCTCGCGAACTGTTCCCGTGGCACGGTGCCACTGGGGTCGAACAGCCCGGGCGCGACGCCCGCTGTGATGTCCCGTGCCGCCATCTCGTCGATGTTGCACGCGTGGGTGTTGCCCGGGTCGACGTCGGTGAAGCTCTGCCCGCAGATGAACTCCGTGAGGCCGCCGCTGTCGTCGATGGCGAGGATGCCCTCGCCGTTGCCGGTCACGTAGAGCGTGCCGTCCGGGCCGATCGCGGCCATCTCGGTCTGGGCGAGGTTGCTGCCCATGTTCAGGTCGTCGATCTCGTCGGCACCGGCCACGGCCTGGACCAGCCGACCGCGGTCGATGCGCCACTCGAGTTGGCCGTCCGGCCCCATGAGCGAGATCTCGTTGAGGCGGGTGCCACCGTCGGTGGTGCGGCCGTAGAACGACCCGTCGGGGTTGGCCAGCGGCTGGGCACCGACCGGTTCGCCGTTGTCGAACACCAGCGAGCCGTCCGCGGTGTCCAGTGCGGTGACCGACGGTGCGGTCCCGGCGGCCCGGCGACCGTCCTGGAACAGCACGACGCCGTCGCCGAGGGTCAGGTCCGGTGCCCGCAGATCGAGGTCGTGGTCCCAGTCGGGGGAGAGATCGCCGCCGGCGGCGTCGACCGCCAGGATCTGGCTGTCACCGGTCAGGCGGGTCGAGAGGTAGACGCGGTCGCCGTCGGCGAGCAGGTACGCGCGGTCGTACGCGGTGCTGTCGATCCCCGCCTTCGTGGGCAGGGTGATCTCGTCGGTGGTCGACCCGTCGTCCAGCGCGATCGACACGATGCGGTGCTCGGTGGCGTCACCCTCGCTGTCGACGATCTCCACGAGCGTCACGAAGTGGTCGCTGGTCATCACGCCCCAGGCGTCGCGGTTGCCGTGGTTGAGGAGGTCACCGGCGTCTTCGCGGGCGGCGAGCGCCACGTCGATCTCGGTCGGTGCCGTCCCACTGATGTCGAACATCCGCAGGTTCCCGGCGCTGCCGCTGGCGAAGACCAGCCGCTCGGTGTCGCCGCCGACGATCGTCTGCTCACGGCAGCGCTGGTCCTCGGCCGGGATCTGCGCGCCGGTGGGCTCGCCCGTGGACGGGTCGAACGCCGCCACGATGCGGTCACCGCCGTCGGGGCGCTGCTCGACCCAGATCCGGTCCTGGCTGTCGAGCGCCGGCATACAGGACCCCTGACTCACCGGCGAGACGTTGGGGATCTCCCAACGCACCTCGGCGGTGTCGAGGTCGATCCCGATGAGCTCGCTCCGGAAGCGCGCCGTGTTCTGGTACTGCTCCTCCGGGTTCGAGACTCGCGCCACCATGACGCCGGCATCCGCGAGCACGACCCGGTCGTCGAGACTGTCGTAGCCCGCCGGCGCGAAGGACGTCTCGACCTGCGCCAGGTCGAGGTGCCACTTGAGGCCGGGGTCGGTGGGCCCGGCGGTCGGGCTCTGGTTGGTCGCGCCGCTGTCGGCGGCCGGCATCGGCCATGGGGCCTGCGCCGCGGCCACCGCCGGGAGCGCGAGCGCGGCGATGGCGGTCGCCGCCATCACCGTCGCGGTCCGTGAGGTCGTGCGTGTTCCGTCGGTGGATCTCGAGCGTTCTGCGCGTGGGCGCAGCAGCATCGTTGCCTGCCTTCCATCGGTTGTGGTCGTTCCAGTGCCGGGGCAGCGTGATGGCTCCGACGAGGGCCGCTCAACCGGCCGTTCCCCTAGCCAGGGGTGCGATACGCGCACGTCGGCGGTTGGTAGCGTCCCGCCGTCGCCGCGCACGGGCGTCCGACTCGGGCGTTGCGCTTGGCAGGAGGTCCACGTGAGGCGGTCGACGACGATCCCGGGCCGCATCGACGCGCTGGTCGCGGGCGACGCGACCCGGGTCATCGAGGCCGCCCTGGCGACCCTCGGGGCGCGGACCACCTCGTGTGCCCTGCGTCGGATCCACCGCCGCGGTCGATCCGCCTCCCTCGCCCACGACGCCACGATCGTCGCCGGCGGCCTGCGTGAGGCGGTCACGACGACCGTGGTCGTGCACGTGGACGAGGAGCCGCTGCCGGACGGCGCGCTGGTGCTGGACACCGACCACGGGCCGACCGCCGTGTGGGCGTTTCCGAACGATCCGTTCCTGCCGGGCCTGGCATCGATCGCCGACCGGACCCGGGCCGCCGAGCTGCTCGCCGAACTCGGACGCCCCCATGACAACGTCGAGGTGGTGACCCGCGCCTACCGGCCGGCGCGTCGGGCCGTGCTCGAACTCGTCGCCGGCCGGGGGGCGGGGCGGGGGTCACAGGCGTTCGTCAAGGTCCTGCCCGTACAGCGCATCGAACCGTTGGCGCGGGTCCATGCGGACCTCGCGGCGCACGGGCTGCTGGTGCCCCGCGTGCTGGGCACCGGCCCGGCGCAGGGGATGCTGGTGCTGGAGGCGCTGCCCGGCACCACGTTGCGCCGGGCCCTGATCGGCGGTGCGCCCGTGCCCACGCCCGACGACCTGGTCGAGCTGTCGCTGACGTTCGCGTCCACCGAGGTCCGTGACGGTCGCGATCCGCGGGCCGCGGCCGACCCGGACCGGTTCGTCACCCGGCTGTGCCGGCGGTTGCCGCACCGGGCCGATCAGATCACCGCGATCGCCGCGGCGGCTAGGCCCGAGGCGATCGACCCGGTGGTCGTCCACGGTGACCTGCAGCCCCGACAGCTCCTGGTCGAGCACGGTCGACTGTCGGGGGTGCTGGATCTCGATGGCACGGGGCCCGGTGCCATCGCGGACGACGCCGGCAACCTGCTCACCCACCTGGAGGCGATCCTCGATCGGCAGCCGGCTGCGCAGCCGCGGGTCGACGAGCTCGTCGCCGGGCTGGCGGAGCGCTACCTCGATGTCGTCGACGGACCGGCACTGACACGCGCGCGGGCCACGACCTGGCTGGGGTTGGCCACCGGCGCGCTGCGTCACGCCCGACCCGGAGCGCGCGAGCTCGCCGAACGTCGCCTGGACCGGGCCGCGGCGCTGATGGAGCTGGCCTGACCGGCCTGCGCCGCACCGTGCCGTCGCCCGGGGTCGGGGTCGGCGAGCGCTACCCTCCGCGAGTCCGCCACCGAAGGTCGAGTCCGCGTCATGTCCGAAGCTCCCAACCCCGCTTCAGCGACGGCCGCCGGCGAGGCCACACCCGAGGGTGACGACGGCCGCTACGACCCGCTGTCGTTCGAACCGGCGATCGCCCAGCGGTGGGTCGACGAGCGCGCCTACACGCTGCGTCCGGCGGCCGGTGAGCCGCTGCCCGACGGTGCGGAGCCGTACTACGCGCTGACGATGTTCCCCTACCCCTCCGGTGACCTGCACATGGGCCATGCGGAGATCTTCACCATTCACGACGCCCTGGTCCGCCACCTGCGCATGACCGGCC
>CAYTLZ010000025.1:0-2529 GCA_964438785.1 uncultured Actinomycetota bacterium
AACCCTCACACCATGGAATACACGAAGCCACCACGATACGCTTCGGTACCCGAACGGTTAGGTGGGATGTTAGCGCCGCAAACACCGACCGTCATCACGGTGCTGCGTTGCTCACTCGAAGCCGAACCAGCCGGCGAAGGTCTCTTCGAGCAGGTAGGGAGGCCACTCGAGGTTCAAGGCTTCGCGCATGACGAACATCAGCGTCAGGATCGCGACCGTCCCGATCACGGGGACCTTCCACCCGGTACGTGCCTGCAGGAACAGATATCCCATGAGGAAACCTGCGCTAGCGAGCGTGAGGCCCACCACGGCGATAGAGACGAGGAATCCGAGGATCCACAGGAACACGATCCCCGAGCGCTTGAGGACCTCTCCGGGGCCCTCGATCTCTCCCACACGGTCGGGATCGAGGGGGACATCGGCGGGATCGATCGGCGTCCCGGTCGAATCGACGGGCTCTAATGACCGACCATCCCCATCGGCGGACATCGCGCCCTTACCCGTGCTGAGTTTGTGTTCTTTGATCTCAGAGCCTGCCAGCGCGGCGGTCACCGGTACATCGTCGGCAGCCACCACACCCGAGCGTCGGTACGCCACGATGTCGATGAACAGGCCGATCACCATAACGACCAGCGCGAGGAGGGAGATGCTGAACGGGAGGTAGCGGGCGAGCGACCGGAAGCCCCACGCCTCGTAGGTCGTGTAGGCGAACAGCAAGATCATGCCGGCGTTGAACCCGAAGCGCATCCGCGACTGCAGTGGCATCCGCCGTTTGGTCGCTTCACTCATCGCGGACCCCCTTCCTGCTCGACCGAACGATCGCCACGCGAGGTCGCGGGGGTGCTCGCGCGCATCTTCTTGCGCAGTTCCCGGATGGTCGACCCGAACAGCACCAGCAGTATCAGCGCGAACACCACGAGCACCAAAGGACGTGTGAGCCACTCGTAGCCGTGTAGCGACATCGAAAGGTGCAGGTAGCGCTCGGCTGATACCGCTAGAACGAAGCCGATCAACATCGGCGCCCGAGGGAAACCAACCTGTTTCATCAACCAGCCCAGCACCCCGATCACCACGAAAGCGATGATGTCTCCCCAGTTCCGGGTGGCCTGGTAGGCCGCCACGGTCATGATGACCAGCAGGAAGGGCATCAGGGTCTTGGCAGGGATCAGGCTCAGGCGGGCCACCCAGCGTGACAACCCCAGACAGGCGAGGGTGCCGAGCACGTTCGCCATCGCCAGGGACCACACGATCGCGAGGGTGACGTCGAGGTTGGTCGTGACCATCGAGGGTCCGGGCTGGATACCCAGCAGCAGCAACCCTCCGAGCAGCATCGCCGATGTCCCGGATCCGGGGATCCCGAACAGCAGGGTGGGGATCATGGTCCCGGCTTCCTTGGCATTGTTGGCGCTCTCCGGACCGATGACACCACGGATGTCGCCGTTGCCGAACTCCTCCGGATCCTTCACCGACTGCTTGGTGACGCCGTAGGCGATCCAGTCCACAACGGAGCCACCAACCCCGGGGATGGCACCGATAGCGGTGCCCATGATCGCGTTGCGTAGGACCAACAACTTGTTGGCAAGTACATCCCGTAGGCCGGTGAGACGTCCACCCTCGAGCTTGGCACTGGTCGAGATGGCTCGGTCGGCAGCGACCAGGTCGATCATCTCCGGCATCGCGAACAGGCCAAGCGCCATCACCGCGATAGGGATCCCGTCGTAGAGGTAGAGCTGGTCGTAGACGAAGCGGAACTCGCTGACCTGCGGTGCAAGGCCAATGATCCCGATCAGCATCCCGAGCAGGCCCGAGACGAACCCGGCCGCCGGGGATCCGCGTGACAGCACACCGACCATACTGAGCCCGAGCATCGCGAACATGAACAACTCAGGGGGGCCGAGCGCGAGGATCAGCGGTCGCGCTGCGCCGACGATGAAGAACAGCGTCACGGCCCCGATGAGGCCACCGATCATCGAGACGATGAAGGCTGCTGCCAGGGCTCTTCCGCCCTCACCGCGTTGCGCGAGCGGGTAGCCATCCATGATGGTGGCCTGGGACCCCGAAGAACCCGGGACACCGAGCAACACCGAGGGGAATGTGTCACCGGTATGGACGACAGCTGCCATCCCCATCAGCATCGCGACGCCCGTCGCGGGTTCCATACCGAACACGAAGGGCAGCAGGATCGCCATGCCGACCGTCCCGCCCAGCCCAGGGATGACCCCCACGACCAGTCCGACGGAGGCACCGATGACCAGCCAGGTCAGGTTGGTGGCGCTGAAGGCGACCAGCATGGCTTCGTAGCCCGATGCGAACACGGCTCTCCCTTCCGTCGCGGACCGCGCTCCCACCGATCCGCTCGGAGTGACCAGAAACCCCGGTCACCATACGTCACACCGTCCCGTGGTGCGACCGTTCAGGCAGTTCACCAGCAGGGGCGCCGGACCAGCTCCGGCGCCCCTGCTGCGGTATGGATCAGCCGCGTGGATCGACGTAGTCGTAGTTCTCCACGAGCCAGTCGATCAGCAGACC
>CAYTLZ010000025.1:2629-26329 GCA_964438785.1 uncultured Actinomycetota bacterium
GTCGCCTCCTCCGGGTCGCGCTCGTTCCACCACTGGTTGTTGCCGATCGTGCCGCCGGCACCGGCGATGTTGAAGACGCCGACGGCGGGGTTGCCAGGCACGAAGTTGGCGAGGAACGGGGCCATGAACCGGGCCTGGGTGTCCGTGCCCCCACCGGTGGAGAACGGGACGATGATCTCCAGTTCCTTGTCGAAGTAGAAGGCCGACTCATCGACCTCCGCCTCCGGGTCGGCCTCGGCGACCTCGCCCTCCTCCAGGCTGTCGTCCTCCTCCTCTTCCTCCTCGGCCGCGTCGGCATCCGGCTCCTCGGCCGGGTCGTCGCCGTTCCCGCACGCGGCGAGCACGAGACCCAGCGTCATGACCAGCGCGGCCACCTTCCAAACGCCTCGCCTCTTCCTGGTCTGCTGCATCCTTCTCCCTCTCCTGGGCCCCTTCTCGGACAGCCCCTCGGTTCCTGTGGGCGGCCATCCCAGCGGGACGACCATCGGTGAACTGACATCTGGCATGAACTACACGATCGGTACGTACCGGCTCGCTACGAGCCGGAACACCGTCTACGACCTCCCTCGTAGGCAGCGCTCGGCAGTTTCACCGCCGCCGACGTCGCCGTCAAGACGGATCTGGCAAATCGCGTGCCGCTGCCGGCCATCACTCATGCGCGCACCGCCAGCGAGCGGTTGAAGGCGCCCTTGAGCCAGCCGCCACGCACCGTTCGGTCGATCCGCGCGTCGATGACGAGCGGCCCGTCCAGGCGCTCGATCGCTGGCGTCAGCGCCTGTAGGGCCTCCACGGAACGCACTGTCGCGCCGGCCGCACCGAGCGCGGTCGCGACCTGTTCGAAGCTGGGGGTGGCGAGGAGCCCGAGGTCGTGGGGCAGATCGCCGTTGTCGAGGATGACGAGCTCGGAGCCGTAGGCCTCGTCGTTCATGACCACGACCAGCAGCCGGATGCCCTCGCGGACCGCGGTCTCCAACTCCGGCAGGCTCATGAGCAGGCTGCCGTCACCGACCACCAGCACGGACAGGCGGTCCGGGCGGGCGACGGCCGCACCGATGGCCGTACCGATGCCGAGCCCGATCGCAGCGAACTCCAACGCGAACAGGTAGCCGTGGTGGTCCGGCACCCGCAGGTGGATGGAGGGGAACCCGGAGCTGTGTCCACCGTCAACGGTGACGGAGCGGGGGTCCGGCAGCACCTGGTCCAGCGCCTGCATGAGCGCGCGGGGATCCACGACATCCGATCCCGGCTGGTGCCCGTTGGTCGGTGGGCGCGACGGGGGGGCCGCGAGGCGGGCAGCCAGCTCCTCCGAACGGACGCGGGCAGCCGGTACACGGCTGGCGACGGCCTTGCGCAGCGCCGCGGCCACGCTGGCCGCATCGCCCGTCAGGGCCAGGTCCACAGGTACGGACGCGCCCTGGGGCGCGGGATCGCGGTCCACCTGGATGACGGTGACGTCCTCGCGGAAGAGCTGTCCAGAGCGCGTGGCCCGGTAGTTGAGGCTCGCACCGAAGGCCACGACGACATCGGCCTGCTCGGCCTGCTCGGTGGCGATCTCGGAGCTGTAGCCCCCCATGACACCGATCGAGAAGGGGTGGTCGTGGAAGTAGCCACGGATCGGAAGGGTCGTCGAGAGCAACGCACCCAGCTCGTCGGCGAGCGCCATCAGCTCCTCGCGGGCACCTGTCGAGGCCAGACAGCCCCGTCCCGCGAGCAGGATGGGACGTTGGGCGGAGACGAGCCGCTCCGCGACCTCTGCGAGGGGTCCGCTGACGGTGGCCGACGACTGCGGCGGCACCACGGACGGCGTGGCGTCCACCTGCGGTGGCAGCGCCGCATCCTGCACATCGGTGGGGAGGAAGATCCCGATGGGGCGGCGCTCGGTACGTGCCCGCTCGAAGGCTGTCGCGACATCGGACTCGAGCCGCTCGGGCCGCAGCACATGGTGCCCCGCACCGGCGACGGCGAGCAATGCCTCCTGGTCGATGCGCTGCGGGTGCCCAGGGAGCGTGGTGGGTGGAAGCCCGGCGAACAGGACCATCGGTAGGCAGGCCTTGGCGGCCGCGGTCAGCGCCGTGATCGTGTTCGTCAGACCCGGCCCTTGCGTCACGGTGGCGAAGCCAACCTCGCCGCTGGCGCGGGCGTATCCGCTGGCCATCGTGATCGCGGCCGACTCGTGGCGGGCCGCGAGGTAGCGGACACCGAGCTCGCGCGCCAGGTGGTCGGCGAACTTGACGTTGCCGTCACCGACCAGCCCGAAGGCGACGGATACCCCGGCATCGCGGCAGGCGATCGCGAGGGCTTCGTAGGTCCGCACGAGCGTGGACTCCTCGATCTGGTCGTGACGACCCGGTGAGCGCCAGCGTGTGCACACCTCGGGTCGAGACTCTCCCGGTGGCCGCGTCCCAAGCGGTCACGTTCCGACGGACTGTAGTATATATGTTGTTGCGGTGGCCGTCATTCCCCGCTCCACCGGATGCGCCCGACGAGATCCGCGCTCCTCCACGTCCACGACAGGATGCGCGGCCCGCGTCCTACGACCCAGGGAGGCTCTGCATGCCACAGGCCACTATCCGCGGCGTCCTCATGCGCGGCGGGACCAGCAAGGGCATCTTCTGCGACCTCCATCAGCTGCCTGACCCCGGTCCCGCCCGTGATGCACTCATCCTCGAGTTGCTGGGGAGCCCCGACGTGAACCAGATCGACGGGCTCGGCGGAGGGATGTCCTCCACCAGCAAGCTGATGGCGGTGTCCCGCAGCCAGCGACCGGGTGTCGACGTCGACTATCTCTTCGCCCAGGCCGCGGTGCGCGAGCCGGTCGTGGATTACCGCGGCAACTGCGGCAACCTCACCTCGGCCATCGGCGTGTACGCGATCGACGAGGGATTGATCGACGAGATCACGGAACCCGTGACGGTCGTGCAGCTGTACAACGAGAACACCGGCATCCACGTGCGGGCGCACATCCCGGTCATCGATGGCAAGGCCGCGGTCCAGGGTGACCACGCGATCGCCGGGGTACCCCGGCCGGGTGCCCGCATCGTGAACGAGTACCTCGATCCCGCTGGGTCACAGTTCGACGCGCTCTTCCCTACCGGGGAGCCGGTAGGTGTCCTCGACGTCGACGGCGAGTCGGTCGAGGTCTCCATCGTCGATGTCAGTAACCCGGTCGCCTACCTGCGGGCCAGCGACCTCGGCCTGGAAGGCACCGAGCTGCCCGAGCAGCTCAACGGCGACAGCGCCCTCCTCGACCGGCTGGAACGTATCCGGGGACACGCAGCGGTCCTGCTCGGCCTGGTCGACACCCCCGAGGACGCGGTCCGACGCTCAGCGAGCCTGCCCATGCTCTCGATCGTGTCCGAACCCCGCTCCTACGTCAGCGCGGCCGGTACGGACGTCGCCGCTGCTGACATCGACGTGTGTGCGCGCGCCGTGACACTCCAACGGATCCACCACGCCTACCCGATGACCGTGCTGACCTGCACCGCCGCCGCCGCCCGTCTCCGGGGCACGATCGTCCACGACCTCGCCTGCCAGGAGCGTCTCGACGAGGTCCGGGTCGGCCACGCGAAAGGCATCTCCGCGGCCGGCATCACCATCGAAGACCGGGCCGACGGCCCCCATGTCGCCGCGGTCTCGGTCACTCGCACCGCTCGCCGGCTCATGGCCGGAGAGCTGTACTACCGCGAGCCGCTCCAGGTTCCGGCCGACCTCCGCTGAGCTGCCTTCGCACCGTCCCGAACAAGGACCCACACCATGCCGACGATCGCCGCGCACCACCTCCATGCGTTCATGCGCCACGCCTACGAGGCCGCCGGCGTCCCGGCCGAGGCCGCCGCCACGGTCAGTCGGCACCAACTCGAGGCGAACCTGGTCGGACACGACTCCCACGGCGCCATGCGGACACCGGACTACATCGCGCTCATCGAGTGCGGGGACGTGGACCCAACGGCCGTGCCGGAGATCGTGCAGCAGGGTCCGTCGACCGCGGTCATCGACGCGCACTGGGGTCTCGGGTTCATCGGCACGGAGTTCGGTCTCGACCAGGCGTGTGAGCGCGCGAGCGAGACCGGCATCGCAGCGGTGACGATCCGTCGCCAGGGCCACATCGGGCGCCTAGGTGCCTACACCGCCATGGCAGCTGAGCGGGGGTTCATCGCGATGATGACCGCGGACTCCGGTCGTGCACCCAAGTCCGTGGCCCCCTTCGGTGGCCGCGAAGCCCGGCTTGGTACGAACCCGATCTCCTTCGCGGTCCCGACCGCGGAGCACGGTCCGCTCGTCCTGGACATGGCCACCTCGACGGTGGCTGGCGGCAAGGTGAAGGTCGCTGCCAGCCGGAACCAGACGCTCCCCGACGGCTGGATCATCAACCGTCATGGCCAGCTCAGCAACGACCCCCAGGAGTACCTCGACGGCGGCGCGCTCCTGCCCTTGGGGGCGGACCAGGGCCACAAGGGCTACGGGCTGTCGGTGATGGTGGAGATCCTCTCCGGTCTGCTCACCGGGATCGGCTTCGGTGTCTACCCGGACGGTGTCCACAACGACGGCGTGTTCCTTGTCGTGTTCGCGGTCGACCGTTTCCGCCCACGGGAGGCGTTCCTGCGTGAGACCTCGGAGTTCGTCGAGTACCTGCGTTCCACACCGACCGCGGTGGGGGTGGAGCAGGTGCTCACCCCCGGGGAACTCGAGCAGCGCACCCGCGTGACCCGTGAAGCCGAAGGCATCCTGGTCGAGGACCGCACGATCACCCGGCTCGACGAGCTGGCGACCCGGCTCGGGATCGACCCACTGCCACGCTGACCACGGCACCACCACGGGGACCGACCACATATGACCCAACCCCTCTGGAGTCCGCAACCATGAGCGACGCGATCCGACCCGACCCCTACGACCTCATCTCACTCGAGGGCAAACGTGCACTCATCAGCGGCGGCACCCGCAACACCGGTCAGGAGATCGCCTACCTGTTCGCCAGCGTCGGAGCCGATGTCGCGGTGCTCGGCAGCCGTGACGCGGACGCGATGCACGAGACCGTCACGGGCATCGAGTCCTACGACCGCACGGCGTTCGGCGCCATGGCCGACATCGCCGACCCAGCCGCGGTGCACCGCACCATCGACGAGGCCGAGGCCGCGCTCGGTGGTGCCTTCGACATCCTGATCAACGCCGCTGCGATCCGCCCCCACGGCCCGCTCGAGGACCTCACGCTCGAGGAGTGGGACCGGGTGATCGCGATCAACCTGCGTGCGCCCTTCCTCTTCACGCAGAGGATCCTGCCGGGGATGAAGGAGCGTGGCTGGGGGCGCGTCATCAACTTCGCGGGGCTGTCCATGCTGTGGGGCAAACCCGGGCGACCGCACGTCAGCGCGTCCAAGTCCGGCCTGCTCGGCCTGACCGTCGGCATGGCAGCGGAGTGCGCTGAAGACGGCGTCACGGTCAACTGCATCGTGCCTGGCGTCATCGACACCGACCGCGGCGAGGACGCGAAGTGGTACGGCGACCTCGAGGAGTTCTACCAGCGACGCGTGGCGCGCATCCCGATGGCCCGCCTCGGGACTCCCCGCGAGGTCGCGAGCATCGCCCTGTTCCTGTCGTCGGACATGGGCAGCTACCTCACCGGTCAGACCCTGTACGCCTCCGGCGGCGCGTGGCCGATGGTCCGGGGCGCCTGATCCTGACCTTGCACGCCCCGCCGGCCGCGGCCCCGAGACCCGTACGGGGCCACCGGTACCACCACTGGAGCACCCCATGGCACATCACCGCATCGGCATCCTGCTCGGCGACGCGATCGGCGCCGAGATCGTCCCCGCCACAACGCGGGTCATCGACGCCGCCCTCGAGGGTCGCGATGACGTCAGCATGGAGTGGCTCGAGCTACCGCTCGGCGCGGCGGCGATCGAGTCCCACGGTCACCACACACCCACCTCGACCCTCGAGGGGCTGGCGGCGCTCCAGGGCTGGCTGATGGGGCCGCACGACAGCGCCTCCTACCCGGAGGAGTTCCGCGCCACGCTGAACCCCAGCGGGGTGATCCGGCGCCACTTCAAGCTCTACGCCAACCTGCGTCCCTCCCGGAACCTCCCGAACGTGCCGGCACTGGTCCAGGACACGGACCTGATCATCGCCCGCGAGAACACCGAAGGGTTCTACGGCGATCGCAGCATGTTCGAAGGGATGGGCGAGGTCCGCCCCACCGAGGACGTCGCGTTGGCGACCGGGCTGTTCACGCGCAAAGCCATCGAGCGGATCGCCCACACCGCCTTCCGGCTGGCCATGACGCGACGCAAACGGGTGACGATCGTCCACAAGGCGAACGTGCTGCGGATGACCACCGGCATGTTCAAGCGGATCTGCCTGGAGGTCGCGGAGCAGTACCCCGAGGTCGAGGTGGACGACTTCCATATCGACGCGATGGCCGCACTGGTGGTGCGCAAGGCCCCGCACTTCGACGTGATCGTGACCGAGAACATGTTCGGCGACATCCTCTCCGATCTGACCGGGGAACTCGTCGGCTCGCTGGGCACGGCCGGCGGCCTCAACGCCAACGACGAGGTCGCGATGGGCCAGGCGGCCCACGGCTCGGCGCCGGACATCGCCGGACGGGACCTCGCCAACCCGCTGGGGATGATGGTCTCCGCCTGGCAGTTGCTGCGGTGGCTCGCCGATCGCCATGGTGACGCCGCCCTGGCGGCTGTCGCCGATGACTGCGAGGCCGGGATGCTCGGCGCGCTGGCTGCCGGCCACCGCACCGGTGACCTCGGCGGCGGATTGGGTACCGCGGCGTTCACGGAACAGGTGATCGCGCACCTACCGTGACCGATCGATGACGACGGGAGCAACGATGAAGTTCGGAACCTCACTGCTGGGCCTCGTACAGCAACCCCGGGACGAGAACCTCGGCGAGCGGTTCACCGATGTCCTGGACTGGGTACATGCCTGCCGTGACAACGGCTACCACTACCTGATCACGGGGCAGCACTACCTCCTGGACCCGTTCCAGGAGCTGCAGCCCGTCCCGCTCCTGGCCCGGCTGATCCCTGAGTCCGGGGACATGGAGCTGTTCACGACCCTGATCGCGCCGCTGCACAACCCGGTCGAGCTGGCTGAGACCTGGGCCAGCCTCGACCACCTGTCAGGCGGGCGGGTCGGCCTGTCGATGGCGCTCGGCTACCGCGACGTCGAGTACGACGCCTTCGGCGTCGACACCTCCAAGCGCGTGAAGATCTTCAAGGAGGTCATCAACACGCTGATCGCCCTGTGGACCGAGGAGGAGGTCTCGATCGAGGCCGAGCGGTTCACCCTCGACGAGGCGATCTGCACGATCAAGCCGGTGCGCAAGCCCCACCCGCCCATCTGGATCGCCGCGAACGCCGACGTGGCTATCCAGCGCGCCGCCCGTTGGGGACTGCCCTGGAACATCAACCCCCACGCCACCCGTGAGACGATCGAGCGGCAGGTCCCCCTCTACCAGGAGGCAGCGCGCGAGGCCGGTCTGGAGCCGCCCATGCTGCCCCTGCACCGCGAGGTGTTCTGCGCGGAGACCCGGGAGAAGGCGCTGGCCACCGCCGAGCCCTTCCTCGCCCGCAAGTACAAGGCGTACGGCGCCTGGGGTCAGGACAAAGCGCTGCCCGGCGACGAGGACTTCTCCCAGGAGTTCGCGGAGCTCGCGAAGGACCGCTTCATCATCGGCACACCGGATGACATCGCCGAGGAGATCGAGCGGTACCGGGTGCTCGGCATCGACCGCCTGCACATGCGCATGTGCTGGCCAGGGATGGACCTGGAGCCGGCGCTCGAGGGCCTGCGGCTGTTCGGGCAGGAAGTCATCCCGCGTTTCGCGGACGACGACTGATGGACGGACCCGGATCAGGTAAGAGCCGGGAGTTCCTCGGGTGCGTCGGCCAGGAGCGCCAGGAACCGATGGAGGCCCACGTTCCCTCCGGACAGGGTGACGCCGACCCGACGTCCGGTCACGTCGAGGTGCCCCGCGAGCACGGCGGCGAGCGCCGAGGCCCCGCTCGGCTCGACGACCACCTTGCAGCGGTCGAACAGGGTCCGCATCGTCGCCCGGATCTGATCGTCGGTGACCAGCAGGACATCGTCGACCAGGCGGCGATTGACCTCGAAGGTCATCTCCCCGGGGATGTCCCCCTGCTGGCCGTCCGCGATCGTCTGCGGGACGGGGATGCGGACCCGCTCACCGGACGCAAGCGAGCGTTTCGTGACGTCCCGCGCTGCGGGTTCGACCCCGATGACCTGCGTCCGCGGCGACGCTCCCTTGACAGCTGTCGCGCAGCCGGCGATCAACCCACCTCCGCCGACGCACACCAGCAGGACATCGAGTTCGCCGACATCTTCCAGCAACTCCAACGCGGTCGTGCCCTGACCGGCCATGATGAACCGATCCTCGTAGGGCGGCACCAACGTCATCCCGCGCTCGTCCGCGAGGGTGCGCCCCACCTCCTCCCGGTCCTCGGTGTAGCGGTCGTAGAACACCACCTCGGCCCCGTAGCCACGAGTGGCCTCCAGCTTGACCGACGGTGTGTCCTCCGGCATGACGATGGTGGCGTGCGTACCGACCAAGCGGGCGGCCAGCGCGACCGCCTGCGCGTGGTTGCCGGAGGAGAAGGCGCAGACCCCCCGCTCCAACGCCGCTGGTTCCAGGGTGGAGATCCGGTTGTAGGCGCCCCGGAACTTGAACGCGCCGGCTCGCTGCTCGCACTCGGCCTTCAGGAAGAGCTGGCCACCGGTGCGTTCGTCGAGGGTCCGCGAGGTGATAACGCGGGTCCGGTTGGCCACCCCGGCCAAGCGTGCAGCCGCCGCCTCGACATCTTCGAGTTCGATCAACGTCGCTCCCTCCAGACAGCAGCATGACCGTAGCCCAGGAACAGCGCACCCCTGACACGTGAGCCAAGGTATGGATGACAACCGTTCGACCGACGGGATGAGGATGCGCCGGCGGGTGCTCGGTGACGAGCACGTCGATCGTGCGATCGCCGGGACGACCCCCTTCTCAGCACCGTTCCAGCAGCACATCACCGAGGTCGCCTGGGGCTCGGTGTGGACCCGGGACCAGCTCGATCACCGCACACGCAGCTGCCTGACCCTCGCCCTGCTGGCAGCACTCGGCCACGAGGAGGAGCTGGCGATGCACGTGCGGACGGCCATCCGACTCGGCCTGACAGCGGAGGAGATCGGGGAGGTGTTGCTCCACACGTCCGTCTACGCGGGCATCCCGGCGGCGAACTCCGCGATGCGCGTCGCGCAGCACACCCTCGCCGACCTCGGTGTCGAGGAGGCGCTCCCCCAGCCCATGCACGACACCGACACCGGACCCCGACCGCCTGCCGCCCCTTCCGACAACGAGGTGACCCCGTGACCGCGATCGACACCACCCCTGCCCACGACACCGCCGGTACAGCCCCCCGCATGAGCCTGGCTGATGCCCGCGCGGCGTTCCCGCTCACCGAGCGGCTGACCTACCTGGACGTCGCGTCGCGCGCGCCGATGAGCGACCAGGTGATGGCTGCGCTGGAGCGTTACCAGCACATCTACCGCACCCAACCGCTGCCGAAGTACGACTGGCTGGACGAGGTGGAACGGGTCCGCGGACGCGTCGCACGGCTGCTGCGAGCGGAGCCGTGCGAGGTGGCCTTCGTGAAGGCCACCTCCGACGGCGTGAACCAGGTCGCCCACGCCCTCGACCTCGAACCCGGCGATGAGGTCATCATCTGCCCGGAGATCGAGCACACGAACAACGTCTACCCCTGGCTCCATCTGCAGGAACGCGGCATCGAGCTCACGATGCTCGAGGCCATCGACCACGCCTTCCCGGTCGAGACGCTCGCCGATCGCATCAGCGAGCGAACCCGCGTGGTCGCGCTCTCCGCCGTCAGCTTCGTCACCGGTGCGCGCGCTGACCTGCGAGCGATCGCCGACCTGTGCGATGCACACGGCGCGTTCCTGATGATCGACGGTGTCCAGGACCTGGGCTCCCGCGTGCTCGACCTGCCGGCATCAGGTGTGGGAGCGCTCGCCGCCGCGACGCAGAAGATGCTGCTGTCGTCCTACGGGTTCGGGGTGCTGTACCTGCGTCAGGAACTGGCAGAACAGATGCGACCGCCGTTCCTGACCCGGATGGGTGTCGCCTGGGGTGACGGGCACGAGTCCGACCTGTCGACCGAGTACCGGTTCGCCCCGGGCGCGATCCGGTTCGAGGTGGGGAACCCGAACTTCGCCGGGCTGTTCGCACTCGACGGGTCCCTGGAACTGTTGGAGGCGGTGGGCCTTGACGTGATCGAGGCGCACATCTCCCGCCTGACCGGACGGCTGCTCGATGGCCTGGATGAGCTGGGGCTCACGGTCCTCACCCCCCGCGATGCGCACGGTGCACTGGCCGTGTTCCAACCAGCGGATGTGGATGTGGTGGCGGCGCGGTTGGCAGACGCTGACGTCTGCGTCGCCGTGCGTCGCGGCGGGATCCGCGCCAGCGTCCACGTCTTCAACGACGACTCGGACGTCGACCGGCTGCTCGACGTCCTCGCCAACTGACCGGACGGTCAGGCCGACCCAGCTGCCGTTGGCGCCCCGGCATCGGCAGTGGCCCATCGCGGTCAGGCTGCACACCCGGTGGGGCTGGACAGGCGCCGACGAGTAACGTCCCACCGGAGCCGCCGGCATCCCGACGGCTCCACTCACCCCAACGGGGCCTCGCGAGGAGAAGGAACGATGGGCGTCACCTTCGGGATCCAACTCTGCGACCAGCACCCGGCCGAAGAGGATCAGCACCAACGCTTCCTGGATCTGGTCGAGCAGGTGCGCCTCGCCCGCGACCTGGGCTACAACACGATCGTCGCCGGCCAGCACTTCCTCTCCGATCCGCTGGCCATGTTGCAGACGATCCCGGTGCTGAGCCGTCTGGCGGCTGAGAGCGGTGACATGCGGCTCGGCACCTGTGTCCTCCTGCTCGGGCTCCAGAACCCCGTGCTGGCCGCCGAGCAGATGGCGACGCTCGACATCATCGCCGGTGGACGGACGGTGATGGGTGCGGCACTCGGCTACCGCGACATCGAGTTCGACGCCTTCGGGGTGCCACGAGATCAGCGTGTCTCGCGCTTCGAGACCAACCTCGAGGTCACGTCCCGGCTACTGCGTGGCGAGCGCGTTACCGTGGACGAGCCGCACTGCCGGTTGGACGACGTCGCGCTCACGTTGCGCCCGATCCAGGACCCGGCACCCCCGGTGTGGATCGGCGCCAACAGCGACAAGGCGCTCCTGCGGGTCGCCCGCCACGCCGACACCTGGGTGATCAACCCCCATGCGCGCTTGGAGACCCTCCAACGGCAGGTCCTTGAGGTGTACGGCCCGGCGCTCGCTTCCATGGGCAAGCCCTTCCCCGACGAGCTGCCGATCCGACGCGAGATCTTCGTCGCCGAGGACCGCGAGACCGCCATGCGCGAGGCCGCACCGTGGCTGCTGGAGAAGTACAAGACCTACCGCTCCTGGGGCCAGGACAAGGTCCTCGCCGACGACGATGAGTTCCACGCCGAAGCGGAGGCGCTCTTCGACGACCGGTTCATCCTGGGCTCACCCGAGGAGTGCATCGCGGAGATCGACCGGTACTGCGAGCAGCTCGGCACCACCGAGTTCATCGCCCGCGTGCAGTGGCCCGGTATGCCGAACGAGCTCGCGCTCCAGAACATCCGCAGGATCGGCGAGACCTTGATCCCGCACTACGCCGGCTGACCGACCCGAGGCGGGCCGTCCTGGCCCGCTCACGCGACGGACGTGTCGTTCACAGGTGGCCGTACCGCTCGATCGCCTCGATCAGTGGCAGCCCGTCGGCGATCGCGTCGCGAGCCGGTCCCTCGCTACGCGCCCACTCGATCGCCCGGCTGGCGACGTCCGCGACGAGCTCCGCCGGCACGACGATGATCCCGTCGGCGTCCGCGACGACGGTGTCGCCCGGGACGATCGTGACCTCGTCGTCGATGGCTCCGCGCACCGTCACCGGCTCCTCGACGGCGGTGACCCGCCACCGGCCGATCGCCTGCGCCGGTGTCCGGTACCGCGCCAGGATCGGAAGATCGAGCCCCTCGAGGAATGCCGCGTCGCGGACGCCGCCATCGACCACGACACCGGTGACCCCCCGGGCCCGCATGGAGCTCGCGAGCAGGTCACCGAAGCAGCACACGCCGCGGATGTCACCACCGCCCCACACGGCGACCCTACCGGCCGGCATGGCATCGATCGCCGCGAGCTTGGGCCGATCGCCGCCCTCGTAGGCCTCGCTGCGGCCGGCGATCGTATATGCCGGTCCGGCGAAGCCCGGGTTGTCCCCGACCGGCGCCAGGTCATTCGCCAGCACCGGTGGTCTACGCCCGAGATCGTCGAAGACATCGGCGATGACGGCCGTTCCGGCCTCCAGCAGATCATCGAGCGTGCTCATGGACTGGTCCCTCCCGGGTGCGGTCTCGGTGGCCCGACGCTAGCGGCCAGGGCGCAGACTGCCGGACTCCAGTGGGACGCCTCCGGCAACCCAGAGCTACGACCACCGAACCGGACGGCATAGTCTTCCGCGACATAGGGACCGTCGGATGGGAGCTGACCCGTGCAGGAGTCGACCGCAGCGGTACTGGCACCGTGGTTGGACCGGGAGGAACCAGGGGTCGACCACCCGCGGGAACAGCTGTGCTGGCAGTTCGCCCAGCAGGCCCGGGCCTGCGACGCCTTCGGCTCCGCGCTCTACCCCGAGCTGCTGGCGAAGGGCATCGAGGATCTCCAGGCGGAGGGCGTCACCTGGCGGCTGACCCGGGATCACATCGCTCCGGGGCGGGGCAAGGCCATCGCGCTGCGGGTCATGGCGGCGGTGCACCGGCTGGTGCTCACCGGTCGAGCACGGTCTCTGGAGCCCTGGTACGCCGCCAGCAGCGGGACCGCAGACCCGACCACCTGCTGGCCGACCTTCCACGAGGTGCTCGAGGAGCAGGAGGCCGTGCTCGCGGAGCTCGTCAAGCTCGGCTGCCAGACGAACGAGACCGGGCGGGCGGCGTCGTTGATCCTGGGCTACCTCCACGTGGCCGAGACCACCCGGCTGCCGATGACGGTGATCGAGGTCGGCGCCGCCGCCGGGCTGAACCTACGCTGGGACCGGTTCCACGTCAGCGGTGGGGGCGCCAGCTTCGGGGACCCGTCGAGCCCGGTGGACCTCACCGACTTCTGGGTCGACCCGGGCGAGGTCCCCGACGTTGAGGTGGAGGTCATCGCACGAACCGCGGTGGACCGGCAGCCGCTGGATCCGACCAGCCACGAGGGACGCTTGGCGTTGACCTCGTCGGTCTGGGGAGACCAGGCCGGGCGGCTCGCCCGCCTCGACGGTGCGATCCAGCTCGCCCGGGAGATCCCCGTGATCACGGTCCAGGCGGACGCGGTGGAGTGGGTCGAGGCCAACCTCGCGACCAGCCCCGGCACGGTCACCGTGCTGGTGCAGTCGGTCCTGCGGGAGTACCTCGCCCAGGAGGCCAACGACCGGTTGGACGCCGCCGTCGCCGCGGTCGGGGCCCAGGCGACCACCGAGGCACCGCTCGCCTGGATCCAGCTGGAGCCGACCTCGGTCAAGCGGCGTCACGGCTTGACCGTGACCACATGGCCGGGCGGTGCGCCGAGGCGGTACACCACCGCCGGCTCACTCGGCGCGGACGTACGGCGCATCGAGAGCTGATGCCGTCAGGCAGGCAGGTGGACCTGGCCGGTCATGATGATCCGGGCGGTCCGCGGGACGGTCGCACGCGTCACCTCGATGTGGTCACCGCCCGG
Source organism: uncultured Actinomycetota bacterium (assembly GCA_964438785.1). Taxonomy (GTDB): domain Bacteria; phylum Actinomycetota; class Nitriliruptoria; order Nitriliruptorales; family Nitriliruptoraceae; genus PWLR01. The sequence goes on from CAYTLZ010000025.1 coordinate 16,445, forward strand.
GTCCACGACCGACTCGCTGCGGAGCACACCGCTGGGGTGACCGATCCTGATAGGGGCATCCTCCATCGGGACGTGTGCCACCTCCGCAGGGATCGTGCCGGGCACCCGGACGGCGACACTGGTGCAGGCCGTCGAGGTCCCGGCGTAGGTCTTGTGGGTGCGCTGCATGAACATCAGGCGACCCAGCAGGTCGATCTCCTCGGCGGCGATCGTCCCACCCGCCGGCGTGTCATAGGCCGCCGGTGGCGCGACCAGTCCGAGGATCGGGGCAGCCGGTGTCTCCTGGGTCGCGGCACCCGCCGACGACACCATGCCCAGGCGTTCGGCTGCCAGTCCACGGATCAGTTCGAGCCGGGCCTGCAGTGCACCATCGCCATCCAGGGCCGCGGCCGACTCCGTGCCGCGCACAGCGAGGTCGCTGGCACGCAGGAAGACGTGGGGGTTGCCGACGTCCATGAGCGTGACCTCGAGCTCACCGTGACCTGGCACCTCGAGGACGTCGACGGCACGGCCGGTCGGCAGCACGGCACCGAGCCGTGCCCCGGCCAGACCGGCGAGGTTGACGATGACCTCAGCACCGGTGCCGGGGACCCCGGCGATGTGGGCGTCGCCGCTGGACAACGGCTGCCCGTCGCGGACCGGGGTCTCCACCTCCAACCACGACCCGTTGTTGACCACGTGGACACGGCTGCGCACCACGCTGGCCTCCGGAGCCGCGTGGAGGTAGCCGGCGTGGAGCCCCATGTAGCCGAGCCCCGAGCTGAGGTTCCCACAGACGCTGCCGTAGTCCACGTGTGGCCGGTCGATCTCCACCTGGGCGAAGGTGTAGCGCAGGTCCACGCCCTCGTCGTCACCGGGCCCGACCAGGACGCACTTGCTGGTGAGCGGCTCCGCGCCACCGAGCCCGTCGATCTGCCGGACATCGGGTGAGCCGAAGATCCGCAGCAACAGCCGGTCCCGTTCCTCACCGGGCGGCGGGACGTCCTCCTCGCGGAGGTAGACACCCTTGCTGGTCCCTCCGCGGATGATCGCGCAGTCGATCGATCGGGTCCCCCACATGGTCAACTCCCCGGGGTGTCGGTGGCCGACGCGTCGCGTCGCGCCAGGATCGTGCACTCGGTGCGGTACGGCACAGCGATCACGTCCTGCCCGGCGGTGGCCGGTTCGCCGTCGATGATCGCCTCGAAGGCCGCGGTCAACGCTTCCTGACGGTCTGGCTCCAGTCCCGCGATGGCGCTGCTCGAGCGGAACCGCTGGATCAGGTCCTCGCGACGCTGGTGGTGCGGGTTCGGGGTCGACCAGGCGTGGACGACCTCGACGAGGCCGGAGGTTGCCACCTGCTCGCGCCAGTTGCTGGAGGCCGCGCGGGGGCCCGTCGCGACGCTCTCGACCAGGCGGTCCCAAGCCGCCATCCAGTCCGGGTCCGTGTCGCGCTTGTTGAATAGCAGCGCCGCACGGCCGCCCGGGGCGACCACGCGGTCCAACTCCGCTAGCGCCCGCGGCACCTCGAACCAGTGGAACGCCTGGGCCGCGACGTACGCGGCGACGCTCCCGGCTGCCAGCGGCAGCGCCTCTGCCGTGCCGTCCCGGACATCGGCCCGCGGGTGTGCCCCCCGGAGCGCTTCACGCATGTCAGCCACCGGCTCGACCGCGACCACGCCCATACCGGCGTCGAGCAGCGACCCGGTGCACTGGCCCGTCCCGGCGCCGACGTCGACGACCACGTCACCGGGTCCCAGCCCCAGTTGGGCAACCACCTCCGCGATCACCTCGGGTGGGTAGCCCGGCCTGCTGCTGGCGTAGCGCGCACCGCCGCCGAAGCCAGCGTCACGCTGTTGGCGCTCGTCCACGGTTGCCACCTCTCCCGGCCAGACCGACTCCGCCCGCTGCACCGTAGTCAAGCCGTTCGGCCGCCAACTTCGGGCACCGAAGCATCCGGCCTACGATGGTTCCTAGCATCGGCTCCGTCCGATAGCCCGAAGATGGTGCCGCTCACAGCACCGACCCAACCACCGAGGGACCACCATGTCGGATCTTCCCCCGCTCCCACCCGGTTTCCGTGCCGATGACCGGCCCGCCCGAGTCGCCGCCCTGCGGGCCGCGATCGCCGCGGACGAACCGCTGGTCATGCCCGGCGTCGCGAACGCGCTCACCGCCCTCCAGGTCGAGCAGGCCGGCTTCCAGGCCGTCTACCTCACCGGCGCCGGCGTCTCCAACGTCGAGTACGGCGTGCCCGACATCGGGCTGATCGGCCTCACGGACATGGCGGAGGCCATCCGCCGCATCGCGCTGACCACCACGATCCCGCTGGTCGTCGACGCCGACACCGGGTACGGCGGCCCACTGTCGGTGTGGCGCACCGTCCAGGTCTACGAGAACGCCGGCGCCGCCGCGCTGCAGATCGAGGACCAGGAGATGCCCAAGCGGTGCGGGCACTTCGACCGCAAGAAGATCGTCAGCACCGACGAGATGTGCGCCAAGCTGGAGGCCGCGCTGCAGGCCCGCCAGCACGACACCGTGGTCATCGCCCGGACCGATGCGCTCGCCGTCGAGGGGTTGGACGGCGCGCTCGCCCGCGGCCGTGCCTACGCGGACGCCGGCGCGGACGTGGTGTTCATCGAGGCCCCTCCGACGGTCGAGGACTGCCGGACCGTGACCGAGACGCTGTCCGACGTGCCGCTGCTGCTGAACGTGGTCGAGGGCGGCAAGACCCCCGAACTCACGGCGGAGGAGGCCGGCGCCCTCGGGTACGACATCGTGCTCTTCGCCAACGCCCTGCAGCGGGTCATGGCCCAGGCCGCGACCGAGGCCCTGGCCGAACTCCGTGCGGCCGGGACCACGCAGGGCCTGCTGGATCGCATGCTGGACTGGAAGACCCGGCAGGCGCTGGTCGGCACCGACCGCGCCGACGCGTTGGAGGATCACCTGCGCGGACTGGACACCTGAGCCTCACAGGCCGGTGGCAGCTACCTGGATCGCCGCGGCGGAACGCCGCGCCGCCTCGTGGCTGTCACCGCCCTGGGCGTGCTCCATGACCAGCCATCCCCGGTAGTCCAGCGCGTCCAGGACGTCCAACGTCGCGGTCAGCGGGAGAGAGCCGGTCCCCAGCGCCTCCCGGTGGTTCTCGCCGAGCTGGACGTGGGAGAGCCGTCGACCGGCGCGCACCAACGCGCCGAGCCAGGACCGCTCCTCCCGGAGCAGGTGGAAGCTGTCGGCGACGATCGCGACCTGGTCCCAACCGCGCTCCTCGAGCAGCTCCAGCGTGGCCGAGACGGTGCACAGGTACGGACCGACGCCACGGTGCTGGGGTTCGAGCGTCAGCAGGACCCCGACGTCGGCGGCGTGGACGACCACCTCCCCCAGTGCGTCGGCCACCTGCGCCTGCTCCTGCGGTGTGGACGGCGCCCCCCGGATGCCCCCGATCGTGACGAGCGCGCCGAGCTCGCCCGCCAGGTCGATGACACGGCACAGGAGCGCCACGGTCGCCGACCGGATCGCGGCGTCGCCGTCGAGCCGGAGCCCGTCCTCACCGCGCACCGGCCCGGTGGCGAGTGCGGCCGCCTGCATGCCGGCCGCCGCGAGGCTACGGGCCAGCGAGCCCGGGGCGAGGGCCTGCGGGTCGCGGACCTGGATCTCCACCCCGGCGTACCCGAGGCCGGCGAGATCCTCGAGCGCCACCTCGAAGGCAGCGCGGTGCCCCATGGGATGGGGCGCGGCGCACTCAGGCGAGGTGACCGTGTAGGCGAGGGCGAAGCGCTCCACCGCTCAGGCCTCGAAGAAGTCGAGGAAGGCGGCCAGCACCTCGTCAGGCCGCTCCTCGTTGGCGTAGTGACCGGCATCCAGACCCCAGCCGCGCACGTCGTCGCACCGGTCCTGCCAGATCGAGAGCACGTCGCCCCAGACCGTCTCCGTGTGACTGTCCCTGCCCCACAGGACCAGCACGGGCATCGACACCTTCCGCTCGAGGTCGGCGGTGTCGAGCTCGTAGTCGATGGTGGCGGTGGCCCGGTAGTCCTCACAGCTGCCCATGATGGTCTTCGGCGTGAAGCAGCGCACGTACTCGGCGAAAGCCTCCGGCGCGAAGGGGCCGAGCCCCTTGCCCGGCTTGCTCAGCTTCTTCTCCATGAACCAGTCGGGCGGCACGGAGGCCATCATCCGCTCGGGGAGGTCGGCCGGTTGGACCATGAAGATCCAGTGCCAGGACTTCAGCGCCCAGGCCCGGTTCGCGTTCGCGTAGACGTACTGGCTCGGGACGATGTCGAGGTAGGCCGCCCGGGTGATCACCTCGGGGTGGTCCAGACACATCCGATGGGCCGTCCTGGCCCCGCGGTCATGTCCGGCGACGGCGAAACGCTCGAAACCGAGCTCACGCATCAGCGTCACCTGGTCCTGCGCCATGGCACGGAACGAGTAGTTGGTGTGGCCCTCCACCGGTTCCGGTGCTGAACTGTCCCCGTAGCCCCGGAGGTCCGGCGCGACGACGGTGAACCGCTCCGCGAGCTGGTCGGCGATCTTGTGCCAGGACACGTGCGTCAGGGGGTTGCCGTGGAGCAGCAGGAGCGGCGGTCCCTCACCGCCGATGCGGTAGTGGATCGTGACCCCCGGCTCGACCTCGCGATCACCGACCTCGAAACGCTCGAACATCCCGCTCCCTCTCCTGCATCTGCCCGGGCTGGTCCCGGAGCCTGAAGAGGCAACCTATAAGATATGGTCTCTCGGCCAACGCCAAAGGGAAACAGGGAGCCTCCCATGAGCAGATGCCGTATCTTCCCCGCCGCACCGCACCCGTCGGAGGACAAGCTGGAGGCGCTGCGAGAGCTCCCCAGCACCATCGTGTCGGACGCTCTGGACCGGTACGGCCTGGTGCAGGGGGTGAAGCAGATCACCAGCAACGACCTCGGCATCATGGCCGGCCCGGCGTTGACGGTTCGGACCCTGCCTGGCGACAACCTGGTCATCTACAAGGCCATCGACATCGCCGAGCCGGGCGACATCCTGGTCATCGAGGCAGGTGGCGCGATGGACCGCGCGGTGATGGGCGAGATCGTCTGCCACCACGCCGAGGCGATGGGGATCGCCGGCCTGGTGATCGACGGCTGCATCCGTGACGGTGCGGAGATCGCCGCCGGGACGATGCCGGTGTTCGCCAAGGGGTACGCGCACCCCGGCCCCTTCAAGAACGGTCCGGGCGAGTTGCGCGGCCCGGTCTCGGTCGGCGGTGTCGTCATCCGCAACGGCGACCTTGTCGTCGGCGACGCCGACGGCGTCGCGGTGGTACCGGTCGACCGACTGGAGGCGGCGATCAGCGGTGGTCAGGCCGCGCTCGCACGCGAGGAGGAGGCGATCCGCGTCGCCAAGGCCGGTGAGATGGACACCAGCTGGCTGGACGACAAGCTCGAGCTCGAGTTCGTCGATGGCGCGACCATCCCCGACCGCCCGGAGCGGGGCGAGGGGTCCGGTGAGGTCCTGTATCCCAAGCTCGGATAGACCTCCGCACGGACCGATCCCGGGGCGCTGCGGCGCCCCGGGTCCCATGTCCGGCCGTGGCGTCCAGCCCCGGACACGATCGTCGAGAGCATCATGCTGCTGGCCGGCTCGTTCGCCCTGGCGCTCGTCGCCGGGTGGATCGCCCGGCGACTGCGGGTCCCCGGCGGCGCCATCGTCGGCGCGCTGATCGCGACCGCGATCCTGTCCCTGACCCGGGGGGACCTCGTGGTGAGCGACGGGCTCCAACGGGTCATCCTGGTGGGTCTGGGTCTGATCGTCGGAGCACGCGTCGACCGCCCGAGCCTGCGGGCGCTGCCACGCGCGGCGATCCCCTCGCTACTGGCGGCCGTGCTGATCATCCTCGCCGGCATCGGTAGCGCCCAACTGCTTCGGTCGCTGGGTATGGGGTTCCCCGGCGACATGCTCGGTACATCCCCGGGCGCGCTCTCCGTCCTGGCCGCGGCGGCGGTGGAGAACGGCCTCGACGCCGTGACGGTGTCGCTCTTCCACATCCTCCGCATCGTCCTGATCCTGCTCACGCTGCCACTGCTGCTGCTCCTCCTGCCGCGCAGCATCAAGCAGAGCGCCGCAGCCCTCCGTGCACGCCAGTCGGTGCCGGGACAGCGCGACCGGACGCGACCAGGCGTGATCGACGTTGGCCTGCTCGCCCTCACCGCGCTCGGTGCCACGCTCGGGGGGGCGCTCGCCCTGGCCACCGGGCTCTCGGGAGCGCTGATCGTCGGCAGCGTCCTCGGTAGCGCGGCGGTGACCCTCTCTCACCGGCGTGAGGTCTACCGTCCCGACACCTTGCTGTACCTGGTGCAGTCTGCGCTCGGCTGGGTCATCGGCACGTTGGTCACGGAGGAGACCGCCCTGGCACTCACCGATCAGGCCGTCCCCGCGCTCCTGTCCTCGGTACTGCTCATCGTCGCGGGGGTCGTCATCGCGTGGCTGCTGCGCGCGATGGGTATCGCTCCGGAGGGGGATGTCCTGGCCACCTCACCAGGAGCCCTGGAAGCACTCGCTGCCCTGGCTGACGAGCGGAACCTCGGGCCTCTGGAGGTCGCCGTGTTCCACACGGTGCGACTGCTGCTGGTGATCTTCTCGCTGCCCCTGCTGCTGCGACTCTCCGGGATGTGAGCACGACAGGCAGAACCCCGTGCGGCCGCGCCGCTCAACACTCGCCACCGAGCAGCCTGGCGACCACGTGGCCAGCGTTGGTGACGTGCCGCTGACAGGCGGCTTCAGCCGCCTCACCATCACCGGCTGCGATCGCGCCGACGACCTCGTGGAGCTCCTCGACCGTGGCATCCCGCCGGCTCTTCTCGGACAGCGAGGTCATCCTCAGGAAGTTGACCCGCGCGCGCAGGCCGTCGAGGATCCGGGTCACCTCGCCGTTCCCGGCGGCGTCGAACAGCACATCGTAGAAGCGGTCCTTCAACTGGAGCAGCTCGCGGTAGTCGCCACCGCGGTAGGCCACCGCCAACTGCTCGATGACCGCGGTGAGCTGCTCGATGTGCTCCGTGGATGCGCGCCCCGCGGCGAGGCGTCCGGCCAGGCCCTCGAGGACCGCGCGCACCTGGTACAGCTCCGCCGCCTCGTGCGGTGTGATGCGGGCGACGATCGGGCCCTGCGTCGTGACCTCCACGAGCCCCTCGGCCTCCAACTGGCGGAGCGCCTCACGGACGGAGGTACGGCTCACCCCCGTCAGGTCGCAGAGCTGCCGCTCCCGCAGACGCTCGCCCGGCTTGAAGCGTTGTTCAGCGAGGGAGGGCTCGGCGGTGTGCACGAGGTCCGCGACACCTCCTGCTTGGCGATGCAGTGATGCCGACACCCCGTCGGCGGTACCGGGGCCCGTAGGCTCCGATCAACCAAGCGCCGATCACGGCGTCCGCACCGCGAGCGGCACCTCCCGAGAAGGACCCGCCATGCGACTGTCCGCCACCCGAGACCACCACCGTCGGCAACTCCTCGTGCACCGCACCGGCGGAGGGGCCGCCCCCCTGTCCGCGCTCTCGCCGGCGCTGCTCGACGACCAGGTCAGCCTCCTCTCCCAGCTCACGGATGGTGCCCGCCGCGACGCGCTGCAGCGGGCCGCGGATGACCTCGACGACGGGATGGTCGTCGAGGCCCCAGAGACCGGCGAGACCGCGGGTGAGCCAGTGGTCGCGGTCGATCACGTGCTGGGCATCGGGCTGAACTACCGGGCCCACGCGGCCGACCTCGGGGCACCCGAGCCCCAGGAACCCGCCTGGTTCACCAAGTTCGCCCGCACGATCGGCGCATCGGGGTCAACCGTCTTCCTGCCGCCGGATAGCCAGAAGGTCACGGCCGAGGCCGAGCTCGGGCTGGTGATCGGCCAGGCCTGCTGGCGCGTGAGCCCAGCCGAGGCACTGGACGTCGTCGCCGGCGCGGTCACGGTCCTCGACCACTGCGCTGAGGACATCCTCCACCGCAACACCCGGTTCCTCACCCGCTCGAAGAACTTCCCCACCTTCCTGACCGTCGGATCCGATCTCGTCACCCTCGACGAACTGCTCGAGCATGGCAGCTTGGGGCACCTGGAGGTCACGACGACCAACAGCGACGGCAGCAGCCACCACGGCCCGGTGGCCGACATGCTCTTCGATCCCGCGCGGATCATCAGCGAACTGTCCGCGGTCGTCCCGCTGCGTCCTGGCGACCTCATCACCACCGGGACGCCGGGTGCCACACGGCTTCACGACGGCGACCGCGTCACCGGCGAGGTCACCGGGGTCGGCCGCGTGCTGGCCGTGGTGTCCCGACCCGACGGGGACACCTACCGGGCCGAGGTACTGGCCGCCCTCCCCCACCTCGACACCCGTCCGGTCTGACCGGCGGGCTGACCGGCGCTGTCAGGAGATGCTCCGTGGATGACATGCTCTACGACCTGCCCGACGGCTTCCACCGCACGGAGCGCTTAGCCGCCCTCCTGAGCGGTGAGGCCCGCCTCCGCCGGATGCTGGACGTCGAGGTGGCACTGGCGCGGGCGGAGGCGCGCGTCGGCCTCATCACGCCCGAGGCGGCCGACGACATCGCCGCGGCGGCGGCCCGCGTCGTGGCCGACATCCCGTCCATGGCCCGGGCCAGTGCGCTCGGCGGGGTCATCACCCTGCCGGTCGTCGCCGCCCTCCGCGAGGCGGCCTCCGACCGCGCCGCCAAGGTCGTCCACCTCGGTGCGACGAGCCAGGACATCATCGACACCGCCGTCGTGCTCCAGGTCCGGGACGCGCTGCAGGTCCTCCAGGAGGACCTCGACGGTGCGGCCCACGCCGTCGCGCGCCTCGCCGAGGACCACCGCGCGACGCCGATGGCCGGGCGAACCCTCCTCCAACAGGCGGTCCCCGTCACCTTCGGGTTGAAGGCAGCCGGTTGGCTCAGCAGCTTGACCCAGCTCAGGCGGAACCTGGAGCAGGTGCGGTCCGAGGTGCTCGTGCTGCAGTTCGGTGGCGCCGCCGGGACCCTCGCCTCGCTCGGGGATGCCGGCCTCGCGGTCACCGACGCCCTGGGCGAGGAACTCGACCTCGCGGTACCGGCACTGCCATGGCACGGTGACCGGACCCGGATCGGGCTGCTCGCCGGCTGGCTGGCGACGAGCAGCGGCGCGCTCTCCAAGATCGCGAACGACCTGATCCTGCTGATGCAGCACGAGGTCGGCGAGGCGTACGAGTCCTCCGGCGACGGCAAGGGCCGCTCCTCGGCGATGCCCCACAAACGCAACCCGGTTGAGACGCTCGCCATCCGGATGAGCGGCCACCTGGCCCGGGGCCGGACCTCCACGCTGTTCACCGCCATGGAACAGGAACACGAGCGTGCCGTCGGCGGCTGGCAGGCGGAGTGGACCGCGCTACCGGACGCGATCCACCTCGTCGGGAGCATGCTCGAGCGCACGAGGAGCACCTTCATCGGCCTCCGCGTCGATCCGGAACGGATGCGGGAGAACCTCGAGTCGACGCTCGGTCTCCCCCTTGCAGAGGCGCTGTCCATGGCGCTCGGTCGGGAACTCGGTGCGCCGTCCGCCTACCGCATCGTGTCCGCCCTGACCGAGCAGGCCTCCGCTTCCCGTCAACACCTCCGAGAGGTGGCGAGCCGGGACGAGCAGGTCCTGGCGGTCATGACACCGGCCGAGATCGAGCGGACGCTGGCTCCAGAGGCCTGGCTCGGCAGCTCGGACGCCTACATCGATCGTGCCCTGGAGGCATGGCACCACGCGGACCGGTAGAGCACCGACGCGCCGATCGCACATCATATATTCTGCGGCACGTGGGAGACGTTCGCGACGCCCTGGCACCGGTACCCGACCGGCCCGGGGCAACCGGCTGTGGAGGCAGATGTGGAATCGTTCGAGTATGACGTGATCGTGGTGGGAGCTGGGAA
>CAYTLZ010000026.1:0-26284 GCA_964438785.1 uncultured Actinomycetota bacterium
GTTCTCCGGCAAGTCCAAGCAGTGGTTCGCCTCCTGCAGTCGCTGGCCCGACTGCGACGGGACCCTGCCGCTCGAGGAGGACGGGTCCGTCGGCGAACCCGAGCCGGAACCCGAGCCCGACGAGGACGTGCGCTGTCAGGAGTGCGGCAAGGCCATGCTGCCGCGCAAGGGCAAGTTCGGTCGGTTCTTCGGCTGCGTCGACTACCCCAAGTGCAAAGGCATCCGCAACGTCCAGCAGCGGTTGATGTACCGCACCGAGGACGACGAGGTGGTGCCGTTCCGCTCGCCCACCGACCCGGAACACAGCTACCTCGAACGGCGCACCTCGCGCTACGGCAAACCGTTCGTCGGCTCGACCGGTTATCCCGACGACGTGTTCGCCGTGTGGTCGCTGCCGATCGCCACGCCGTGTCCGGAATGCGGCTCGCCGTTGCGTCCGCCGCCGAAGAACCGCAAGGAGCCGGTGGCCGTCTGCACACACCCGGAGATCAACCACACCTTCGACCTCGACGACTTCGAGGTGGATTCGGTCGGGACCTGGACGGTGATCCAGGGGGTCGAGAAGTACGACCCGGAGATCGGGGGCGAGGCCATCGAGAAGGAGGAGATCCCGGCGCGGATCCCCATGACCTTCCGTGGTTCGCAGAAGCCGCCGGCGAAGAAGAAGTCGACCAAGAAGGGTGCGAAGAAGAGCACCAAGAAGGCGACGAAGAAGAGCACGAAGAAGAGCACGAAGAAGTCGACCAAGAAGTCGTCGTCGTAGGCCGCGGGTGAGGACACCGCGCCGAGGTCCGGACGGATGACGAGCCCGTGCGACCGCGCAGCCGCCCCGTCGTCCATGCTGCGCTCGGTAACGTGGTGTCGATGAACGAGGATCAGCGCGAGGGTGAGACCCCCTCCTCGGTAGGGCTGCGGGGCTTCTCCCTCGCGGCCTATCGTCAGTTGTTGCGCAACCGGTCCTATCGCAACCTCATGCTGGCCACGGGCACCAGTTCGCTCGGGGACTGGAGCGGGTTCCTCGCCATCATCGCGCTGACCACCGAGATCCTCGGCCCGACCCGTGCGGCCGCGTTCGCCGTGTCCGGGGTCATGGTCGCCCGGGTCCTGCCGAGTCTGCTGCTGGCACCGGTCGCCGGGGTGTTCGTGGACCGGTGGAACCGCAAACGGGTCATGATCGCGTCGAACGTCGGCCGCGGCAGTGTCATGGCGCTGATCCCGTTCACCGACGAGGTCCTGACGCTGCTGCTCGCGACCTTCGTCATCGAGGTGATGTCGGCGCTGTTCGCCCCCGCGAAGGACGCGGTGCTGCCGAGCTTCGTCCAGGGCGATCAGCTGGTCCAGGCCAACCAGGTCAACCTGCTGACGACCTACGGAACCCTGCCGCTCGGTGCCGGGCTCTACGCGGTCCTCGTCGAGCTCGCGGCGGGTTTCGCGCCGGCGGACAGCTTCCTCGCGGCACGCCCGCTGGCGCTGCCGATCTGGTTCAACGCGGCCACCTTTCTGATCGCGGTCCCGCTGCTGATGCGCCTGCGCCTGAGCGGTGAACAGCGTCGCAGCACGGTGGACCCGGCGGCGGCCCCGGGTGCCTTCGAGCAACTCAAGGAGGGCTTCCGGTTCATCGGCGGCCACCCGGTGATCCGGGCGCTGATCATCGGGGTGATGGTCGCGTTCGCCGCGGCGGGCATCGTGATCACCACCGGGGAGTTCTTCGCCCGTCAGCTCAACGCCTCGGCCAGTGGCTACGGGATCCTCGTCGCGATCGTCGGTAGCGGACTCGTGGCCGGACTCGTGGCGGCCGCGCCGCTGACGGAGCGGGTCGCGCCCGAGCGGTTGTTCGCCCCCGGGATCGGGGTCGCGGGAGTCGCCCTGATCGTCACCGCCGCGATGCCGAGCATCGGCTGGACCATCCTGCCCGGGATGATCATGGGACTCGGTGCCGGTGTGTCGTTCATCGTCGGCTACACGGTGCTGCAGCAGCGGGCGGACGACAGCATCCGCGGACGGACCTTCGGGGCCTTCAACTCCGGTGTCCGCGTCGCCATCTTCGGCTCGTCGGTCGCCGTGCCGTTCATGATCGGTGTGCTCGGCCGTGAGACCCCGGAGCCGGTACGCACCCCGCAGGGCACCATCGAGGTCGTCTTCCCGTACGCGTTCGGTGGCGTGCGCATCACGCTGATCGCCGGTGGGGTGCTCGCCGTGCTCGGGGCGGTGTGGGTCGGGTACGCACTGGCCGGTGCGCTCAAGCGCGAGGTGCGCGGTTCGCCGCTCCCGACGCTCGACAACGGGCCCGTGCTCGCGGTCGACCGGGGGCTGTTCATCGTGTTCGAGGGCGGGGACGGGTCGGGCAAGTCCACCCAGATCCGCCTGCTGCGTGCTGCGGTGGAACGTGTCGGGCACCTCGCCGTCATCACCCGTGAACCCGGCGGGACCAGGTTGGGCGAGCGCATCCGTGACCTGCTGCTGACCCCGGGGCTCCATGACGACATGGATCTGCGTGCCGAGGCCCTGCTGTACGCCGCGGCGCGGGCGCAACACGTCCGGGAGACGATCGTGCCGGCGCTGGAGCGCGGCGCGGTGGTGCTCAGTGACCGGTTCACCGACTCGTCCATCGCCTATCAGGGTGCCGGTCGGGATCTCGGTGAGGACGAGGTGGCGCAGATCAACGGCTGGGCGACCTCCGGACTGGTGCCCGACCTCACCGTGCTGCTCGACGTCGATCCGGTGGCCGGGCTCGAACGGGCCGTCGGTGAGGGTGATCCGGACCGGTTGGAGGCCGCGGGCGTCGAGCTGCACCGTCGGGCGCGGGCGGCGTTCCGCCGCCGGGCGGAGGCCGACCCCGGTCGTTATCTCGTGCTCGACGCGACCCGCCCGGTCGAGGAGTTGCACGCACGGATCCGTGGTGCCGTGCTGGCGCTGATCGAGGCGGGTGAGGCGCACGAGGCCGCCCGTGCCACCGACGACGCGGGCTCCCGGGCCGCCGAGCAGCCGCGGGACGCCGAGGAGTCCCGGGACGACGCGGGCTCCCGGGACGCCGAGTCCATCGACCTGCTCGACGCGGTCGCCGACGACCGCGCCGGGCGGCCCGGTCCGGTCGAGCGGGCCGACGGCCACCCGTGAGCGCCGCGACGCCGCCGACCCCACCGGACGACCCGTTCGACGCGGTGATCGGCCAACACGCCGCCGTCACCGCGATCCGGGCCGCGCTGCGGGCCGACGAGGTCGCGCACGCGTGGTTGCTGGTCGGGCCACGAGGGGTGGGTCAGGCGGAGCTCGCGGCCGCGCTCGCATGCGCCATGAACTGTCCGCGAGCACCCGCCGCGGACCGTGGCTGCGGGACCTGCGACGTCTGCGCCCGGATCCGACGGGGAGTGCATCCGGCCATCACGGATCTGGAGCCCGAGGGCACCAACCACGTCGTGTCGGCCGTCCGCGAGGACTGGATCCCGATGGCCAGCCGCACCCTCAGTGAGGGCCACCGGCGCGTGCTGCGGGTCGTCGCGGCCGATCGGATGAACGAGGCCGCCCAGAACGCGTTCCTCAAGATCCTCGAGGAACCCCCGCCGTCGGTCGTGTGGCTGCTCGACGTCGCCGAGGAGGGGGCACTGCTCGACACCGTGGTGTCCCGCTGTCGTCGGCTGGATCTGGTCCCGTTCGGCCCGGACGCGATGGCCCGGCTGGCGGCGACCACGGGGATCCCCGCGGCGGACCGCGCGGCGCTCACCCGGGCGGCGATGGGCTCGCCCGAGCGACTGCACGACCTCGCGGACCCCGACATCGCCGCGGCCCGCGCGCGCCACCTCGCCGTCATCGACCGCCTGGCCACCGGCGGGCCCGGTGTCGTCGTCCCGCTCGCGAAGGAACTGGCGAGCTGGGCCAAGGGGCGGTCGGCCTCGGTGAAGGCGGCCAACGCCGCGGAGCTCGAGGAACTCGAGGCGCAGTTCGGCGTGGACGGCAGCCGCGGGTGGCCGCCCGGGGTCAAGACCCGGATCACCAAGCGGCACGAACGGCTCGAACGATCCGAGCAACGCCGCGCGCTCGGCATCGTGCTCGACGACATCGCCAGCTACCTGCGCGACCTGCTGGCCGTCCACGCGGACGCCGACGTCGGGGCGCTGGTCAATCCGGACCACGAGGTGGCACTGCGCCGGGACGTCGCGCGCCTGCCGGCGCCCGAGGCGGTCCAGGCGCTGCGTGCGGTCGCCGGCTGCCGCGACGCCCTCGAGCGCAACGGCGCGCCGGAACTGCACCTCGAGCGGCTGCTGATGGGGACGGCTCTGAGCGTCTACGCGGCCGCCACCGCCCGACGGCCGACACCCGATCGTGGCTGAGCCGTGGGCACTGCCGCCGGGACTGCGCGTCGACGAGCAGCAGGCGTGGTTCGCCCTGCAGGCGTGGCAACGGGAGTTCGTCGCCGCGGGTGCGTCGCGCGGCCGCCCGAGTCCGACCGCGATCGACCCGACGCCACCCGTGCCCCCGACCGTGGAGCCGACCGGCGGCATCGCGGTGCGGATCGAGCGTTCGCTGGCGGCGATCGACGCGATGTTCGCCGACCCGGCGGTCGCCGAGCGGGTCCGGGCCCGTCAACGACGCCTCCTCGGCCATGAGCCGACGCCGTCGACCGTCGGGGCGCTCGAGCTGCTGACCGTCGATCGGATCGCGTCACGGGGTGCCGCGGGACGCACGGTCATGCACGCGGGGGTCGGTGGCGTCACCGGCTCCGTCGCCGCCGGGGCCGTTGTCACGGGTGCGGCCACCGGCGGTCTGGCGCTCGGTGCCGCGGCCGGCGTCGTGGCGCTGGCGGCCCTGGCCGATGCGTCGTTCGTGGTCCTGCAGGCGAGTCGCACGACGACCCGTATCGCCACGGCCTACGGCTTCGATCCCCGCCGGGCCGAGGAACAGGCCGCGGTGCTCGCGGTCGTCGCGACCGCGCTGGCCCGGCCGCGGGACCGGGCGGCGGCACTGGGTCGATCCCACCACATCGCCGGCCTGATCATGGACCGGTCCGCGCGCGGGATGGCGGCGGATGGTCTGGCCCGTGGGCTCGTCCATCAGCTGCACCGCGGCGTGGTGCTGTCGGTGTCGGGTCACCCGGTGCGCCGGGGTGTGCCCGTGGTCGGTGCGGTGCTCGGTTCCGCGGCCACCGCCCGGACGGCCCGCCATGTCGAGCAGGTCGCCCGCCAGCTCTACCGGGACCGGTTCCTGCGGCGCCGGTCACTGCTCGCCCGGCTCGGTCAGGATGCGTGGGTCGCCGAGTCCTGACGGATGCAGTCGAGCTCGAGTTCGATCATCGTTCCGGGGCGGGGGTGGATGCCGGCCGGTGTCGCCACGACGTGGTCGGCCAGGTCGAGCTCGTCGAAGGCATGCGAGGTGGTGACCCCCACGGTGGTGCACCCCGCCCCGTGGCCGGCCGCCAGGCCGGCGGGCGCGTCCTCCACGACGACGCAGTCACCCCGCGCGCCATCGGCCTCGAGCCCCTCGAGCCAGCGGGACTCGTGGGCATGCTGCTCGGCGGTCAGATCGGGCAGCGCACGCGTGATGATGTCGACCATCCGCCGCCCGTGCAGGTCCTCGAGCAGTCGTTCCGGATCGAGTTCGTGGCGGGCGGCGAACGCCCGCCAGTGCTCCTCGACCGCACCCGTGGAGTCGACGAGGACGCCGTCGAGGTCGAACAGCACGGCCCGGACGGACAGCGTGCACGGGTGCATGTCGGCTCCTCGGTCGTGGGCGACGTGCGACGGGGGCGAGGTCACACACTGGCGATCAGGTCACCACCGGCCAGCTCGGCCAGGTCGGCACCGGCGCGCCGCAGCCGCTCCCGACCGCTGGATCGTGATGCGCCGGCCAGCACCGGCTCCAGGGGCTTGAACAGCGGCGAGCGGACGCGCAGCTCGATGTCGTAGGTGGTGCGACTGCCGCGATCGTCGTCGGCGATCCGGACCGTGCCGTGCCCGCGCAGCGGCCCGTCGGTGATCTCGACCCGGAGCAATCGGGGCACCTCGCGCTCCATGACCGTGAGCGTGACGACCAGCGGACGCAGCGGACGTGGCGTGTCGAAGACGAGTTCGACCGCGTCGTGTGCCGTGGTCCCACCACCGACCAACCGTGCCGCGCGGATCGCCGGCCACCAGGCAGGCCAGTCCCCGAGGTCCACGACGACCGCGTAGATCGCCGCCGCCGGGGCCGTCGTCGTCCACGCCCCGCGGATCGTGATCGCTGCCACCGCACCTGCCTCGTTCGCCGTCCAGCCGTGCGCAGCATCGCCGATCGACGGAACGCACCCGTCCGGGTGCGCGCCGCGGCCACGCCCACGGCCCCGCGGTGGCCCCCGACCAGCACCGGTCGCTACTCTTCGCCCGTCCGTCCTCCGGGGCGGCATGCCGGGATAGCTCAGTCGGCAGAGCGATTCACTCGTAATGAATAGGTCCGGGGTTCGATTCCCCGTCCCGGCTCCACCACCGCCAGGCGCGCGGGATCCCGCCCCGGTCGGCCCTCGATCCTCCCGGGTGGTTCGCGACACCGTTGCCGGGTCCCGGGCTCGACACCGCCCCGATGCCGTTCGCGCCGAGTGGAGCCCGCCCATGACCACCCCGCTGTCGATCCTCGACCTCGCGCCGGTCCACCGAAACGAGACCGTCGGCGAGGCACTCGCGGGCAGCGTCCACCTCGCCCAGCGCGCCGAGGTGCTCGGCTACCGCCGGGTCTGGTACGCGGAGCATCACAATATGCCGCGGATCGCCTCCGCGGCGACCAGTGTCCTGATCGCCCACGTCGCGGCGAACACCAGCTCGATCCGTCTGGGGGCCGGTGGGATCATGCTCCCCAATCATGCTCCGTTGACCATCGCCGAACAGTTCGGGACGTTGGCCACGCTGCATCCGGGTCGGATCGAACTGGGACTCGGGCGCGCCCCCGGGACCGACCAGGTGACCATGCGGGCACTGCGTCGATCGCCGGCCAGCGCGCACAGCTTTCCCGACGACGTGCGCGAGTTGCAGGGCTATCTCGGTGATGTGTCCACGATCCCGGGGGTCCAGGCGATCCCCGGTGCCGGTACCCACGTGCCGCTCACGATCCTGGGCTCGTCGCTGTACGGCGCGCAGCTCGCCGCGGCGTTCGGTCTGCCCTACGCCTTCGCGTCCCACTTCGCGCCCGCCGCCCTGGCCGAGGCGGTCGCGGTCTACCGCGATCGCTTCGAGCCGTCCGACCAGCTCGCCGCTCCCCACGTCACGGTCGCGGTGAACGTGATCGCCGCCGATGACGACCAGCGAGCGCACCACCTGCTCCGTGCCACCGCGCGGCAACGGGTACGGCTGCTGTTCAGTCGCCCGGGCCGGACACTGACGGATGCGGACGCCGATCTGGTCCTCGACGATCCGGCGGGACGCGGTGCGTGGGACATGCTCAGCTGCCGGGCGGTCGGAACGACCGCGCACGTGGTCGAGCAACTCGACGAGCTGGCCGACGCCACCGGTGCGGACGAGTTGATCCTGGCCTCGTGTGCCCCCGACCGGGCCGCCGCGCTGGCGACGGTCGAGTCGATCGCCGGCCAGCGTCTGGTCCCGGTCGCCTGAACGGGGTCGACGGCCGTCCCCCGCCCCGCCTTGCCCGCCGAGAGGACTCATCCGTGCATCGCAGGTGGTTCGTCCTCGGTGGTGTCGGTGGTGGGATCGTCGCCGTCGCCCTCGTCGCGGCGGCCTTCCCGCAGGTCGACGACCCGGCATCCGGGCCGACGGGTGACGCGCCCGCCGTCGTCGCCGATGTCCCCGATGACGGGGGTGACCCCGGCGGCCAGGGAGCGAACGGTGCCGGGGACCACGTCGGTGACGGTGACACCGCGCCGGGGACCGACGACACGGCCCCGGATCCGACCCACGACCGGTCGGACGACGGGGGCGACCGTGCCACGACGGTCGATGTCGGTGACGGGATCCTCCGCGCCTGGCTGCCGCGGGGCCTCGACGCCGCGTTGGCCGGTGACATCGCCGCGCTGGCCGACGTCACGGCGGTGAGCATGTCCCGCTCGGACACCGTGGGACTGCTCGGATCACGGACGGCGGACGGCTCCCCGCGCGATCAGCTCCGCGACGGTTTCCGGATCCCGGTCGGGGTGGCCGCCGTCGATCCGCCGGCGACCGCGGCGACACTGGCGCTCCAGGGCGTCGACCCGGCGTTGCTCGCGGTCGTGGAGGCGCTCACACCGGGGCAGGCCCTGCTGACGGCGTCCAGCGCCGAGGTCCGTGGGCTGCAGGTCGGTGGACGGATCGACCTCGACGGTGTCGCCGACCTCGTCGTCGTCGGTGTCGTCCCCGACGACACGGCCGGACGTACGGAGATCATGGTCCACGCCGAGCAGGCCGGTGCGCTCGGGATGCGTCCGGGTCGGTCGCTGACGGTTCGCCACGAGGCGTCGCCGGGCACGGCCACCGGGGAGCTCGTCGCCGCCCTCGAGTCGCTCGTCGGTGACCCGGACGACGTGCGGATCACGGACGTCGCGGCCGAGGCCGCCAGACGGGCGGCGCGGGACGACGCCGCGGCCGGCCGCGTCCCGTTGGTGCTCGGGCTGCCGGAGCTCAAGGCGACCTTCGGCGAGTTCGCCTATCGGCCGCGCAGCGGGGTCAGGGAGATCGACATCGACCCGGACTTCGTCGCCGACAACATGGTCACGGCGCGGGTGCCCCTGCTGGGTGCCGTCACCTGTCACCGTGCCATCATCGATGACGTCGCGGCGGCACTCGGCGAACTCGTCGACGCCCGGCTGGGCTCGTGGGTGGACCCGGCCCGGTACGGGGGCTGCTTCCACGCTCGGCGGATCGGGACCGACCGGGACCGGCTGTCGAGCCATTCGTGGGGCGCGGCGATCGACATCAACGTGGACCTGTCGATGCCGGGGCTCGGGCCCGTCCCCCCGGACGCGATGATCGAGATCTTCGGCCGTCACGGGTTCCGCTGGGGCGGGGACTTCACCACCCCGGACAACCACCACTGGGAGTGGGTGGGTGAGCGGGCCACCGAGCGGCGTGACGACTGAGCCCGAGCACTTCAGCGGTCCGGGTCCCGGCCGACCCGGAGACGCAGGTGCCATCGCCGCGATCAACGGATCGCTCCGGGAGTCGTCACGCTCCCGCATCGCGAGGTGTCGAGGATCCCATGTACCAGCGGTCGGTCGAACACGTCACCCCGGGTGCCGTGCTGGGTCGCACCATCCACGGGCCGGATGGTGCGCCACTGCTGCGGGCCGGCACCCGACTGACGGACAAGTATCTGCGGTCGCTGCGTCAGCGCGGCTACACGACGATCTACATCCGCGACGGGTTGACCGACGACGTCGTGCCGGACTCGCTGATCAGCGAACGGGTCCGCTCGACGCTGAGCGACCACGTCTCCGCCACCTTCTCCCGGGTGTCGATGGTGGCGACGGAACGCGGTGTCGGTTCGGAGGGCATCGACGCGACCGTCGCGAACCTCGGCGACCAGCCCCTGTCCCCTGACGACGGTGGCGACATGGTGGCGCAGCTCTACGCCGACGTGGAACTGCTCATCACCGAACTGCTCGAGACCGACACCGTGGCCGGGCTGGAGTCGCTGCACTCCCACAACGAGTACACCTTCCAGCACTCCGTCGACGTGGCGATCATCGGCGTCCTGCTCGGCAAGCAGCTGCGCCTGCCCCGTCAGCGGCTGCGTGAACTGGCGCTCGGTTGTCTGCTGCACGACCTCGGCAAGATCTACCTCGACCAGGCGATCCTCGACAAGCCCGGCAAGCTCACCGACGCCGAGTTCGAACTGGTCAAGGAACACCCCCGGATGGGCTTCGAACTCATCCGTCGGCTCCCGGTGGCCAGTCTGCTGCCCGCCCATGTGGCCTTCCAGCACCACGAGCGGCAGAACGGGCTGGGCTACCCGCGCGGGCTCATCGGTCGCAACAGCATCGACGACCGGCTGGTCGACGAGGCGATCGGCAAGGGCCAGATGCTGCTGATCGCCGAGATCGGTGCCGTCGCCGACGTCTACAGCGCCCTGAGCGCCGACCGCCCCTATCGCGCCGCGCTGCCCCCCGACGAGATCACCGCGACCCTGGCCGGGATGGCCGGCAGCCACCTCAACGCCGAGCTCGTCCGCCGGCTGCGGTGGCTGGTCCCGAGTTATCCCGTCGGCCACTGGATCGAGGTGACCGGCGGATCCCACACCGGCTGGCGCGGTGTGGTGACCGATCTGCACCTGCTCGATCTCGAGCGGCCCTCGGTCCGCCTGGTGCTCGACGACCGCGGCGAGGCGGTCGCCGACCCCGTCGAGCTCGACCTGCGGACGCAGCTGACCGTCGACATCCGCTGCCTCGGCCGGCACGAGGTGCCCACCCGCGACACCGCCGAGGTGGCCTGAATCGGTCACACGGCCCCGGGACACGGGTCCGGACAGCGCTCGACGGACGACATCGATGCAGCAGGTGAACGCTCGCTCACGTATCGTTGGGAGCGGACGCGGTACGGGAGCACCGCGAACTGACCGCGCGGGCCTCCACGCTCGCCGTTCCCCCTGTCGAGGAGCTTGAGCATGTCCGAGGCGTTCGTCTACGACGCGATCCGAACCCCACGTGGCCGCGGCAAGGCCAGTGGGTCCCTGCACGAGGTCAAGCCCGTCACGCTCGTGACCGGTCTGCTCGCGGAACTGCAGGCCCGCAACCCGGGCATGGACCCGGCCGGCATCGACGACCTCGTGATGGGGATCGTCGGGCCCGTGGGCGACCAGGGTGGTGTGCTGCCGCGGACCGCGGCGCTCGCCGCCGGCCTGCCCGAGCCCGTCGCCGGGACGCAGCTGAACCGCTACTGCGGCTCCGGCCTGGAGGCCGTGAACCAGGCGTCCGCGCGGCTGCGGTCCGGCTGGGAGGACCTGCTCGTCGCCGGTGGGGTCGAGTCGATGTCGCGCGTGCCGATGGGCACCGGCGGCGACCCGTGGGCGATGGACCCGGAGACCAACCTCGCCACCGGATTCGTACCCCAGGGCATCGGTGCCGACCTGATCGCCACCACGGAGGGTTTCTCCCGCGAGGACGTCGACACGTTCGCGCTCGAGTCGCAGGTCCGCGCCGCCAAGGCCTGGGCCAACGGCTACTTCGACCGCTCCATCGTGCCGGTGCGTGACCGCAACGGCCTGGTCATCCTCGACCGCGACGAGCACGTGCGCCCCGACACCACCATTGAGGCGCTCGGTGGCCTCAAGCCCTCGTTCGCCGGCATCGGGGAGATGGGCGGGTTCGACGCCGTCGCGCTGCAGAAGTACGTCGACGTGGAGAGGATCAATCACGTCCACACCCCGGGCAACTCCTCGGGCATCGTCGACGGTGCCGCCCTGGTCCTGCTCGGCTCCGAGGAGGCCGGTCGTCGCCATGAGCTCACCGCCAGGGCCCGCATCCGTTCGGCGGCCGTCATCGGCTCCGAGCCGACCATCATGCTCACCGGCCCGGCCCCGGCCTGCCGCAAGGCGCTCGACAAGGCCGGCATGACCCCCGCTGACATCGACCTGCTCGAGATCAACGAGGCGTTCGCCTCGGTGGCGCTGAAGCTGATGCGTGACCTCGACATCGATCACGACCGCACCAACGTCAACGGTGGCGCGATCGCGATGGGTCACCCGCTCGGCGCGACCGGCGCGATGCTGCTCGGTACCGCCGTCGACGAGCTCGAGCGTCGCGACCTGCAGACCGCGCTCGTGACCCTGTGCATCGGTGGCGGTATGGGTATCGCGACCGTCGTCGAGCGGGTCTGAACCGCCCGCCGTCCACCTCGACGCCCCGCTGCATGAGCCGGGGCGGGCCGACGTGACGGGCCACGCCCGCGGTCGGACCATGAACGCCAAGGAGTTCCCATGACCACCCTCGACACCATGCGCACCGAACGCGATGCCGACGGCATCGTGACCCTCACCCTCGACGACGCCGATCGCGGTGCGAACACGATGCGCGCGCAGTTCACCGACGATCTCGTGCAGATCGTCGGTGAGCTCCGCGAGGACGACGAACTGACCGGGGTCATCGTGACCTCGGCGAAGTCCACGTTCTTCGCGGGCGGCGACCTCAACGAGTTGATCAAGGCCGGTCCGGACGACGCCCAGCGGGTCTACGACAACAGCATGCGCATCAAGACCGCCCTGCGGGGCCTGGAGACGTTGGGCAAGCCCGTCGTCGCCGCCCTGAACGGCACCGCGCTCGGCGGCGGCCTGGAGATCGCGTTGGCGTGCCACCACCGCGTGGCGCTCGAGAACCCCAAGGCCGTGTTCGGTCTGCCGGAGGTCACCCTCGGCCTGTTGCCCGGGGCGGGCGGCGTCGTGCGCACCGTGCGGCTGCTCGGCATCGTCAACGCGCTGATCAACGTGCTCACCCAGGGCCAGCGCCACAAGCTCGACAAGGCCGTCGAACTCGGCCTGATCGATGCGACGGCGGCGGACACCGACGCGATGCTGGCGGCCGCCCGCCAGTGGATCGCCGACAACCCGGATGCGCGCCAGCCCTGGGACACCGACGGCTACCGCATGCCCGGTGGCGACCCGTCGCGCCCGTCGTTCGCGGCCAATTCGCCCGCGATCCCCGCGAACCTCAAGAAGCAGACCAAGGGTGCGGACTACCACGCGCCGCGCAACATCCTGTGCGCCGCCTACGAGGGTGCCCAGGTCGACGTCGAGACCGCGCAGCGCATCGAAGCGCGCTACTTCGCCGACCTCGCCTGCAACTCGCCGCAGTCGACCAACATGACCCAGGCGTTCTTCTTCGATCTGCAGGCCATCGAGAAGGGCCGCTCGCGCCCCGACGGCCACGACACCTGGCAGGCGCAGAAGGTGGCGGTGCTCGGTGCGGGGATGATGGGTGCCGGCATCGCCTACCAGTGCGCCAAGTCGGGCATCGAGGTGGTGCTCAAGGACGTGTCGTTGGAGAACGCCACCAAGGGCAAGGGGTACTCCGAGAAGCTGGTCGCCAAGGGCGTCGAGCGTGGCAAGGTGACCGAGGAGAAGGGTCAGGCGCTGCTCGACCGGATCACCCCGACCGACGACTATGCGGACCTGGCGGGCTGCGACCTCGTGATCGAGGCCGTGTTCGAGTCCACCGAGCTCAAGCACCAGGTCTTCGGGGACACCGAGCCGGTCGTCAACGACGACGCGCTGCTGTGCTCGAACACCTCGACGCTGCCGATCACGACCCTCGCCGAAGGCGTCGAGCGGTCCGCGGACTTCATCGGGCTGCACTTCTTCTCACCGGTGGACAAGATGCCCCTGGTCGAGATCATCCGCGGTGAACAGACCTCGGATGCGGCGCTCGCCAAGGCCTTCGACCTCGTCCAGCAGATCCGCAAGACGCCGATCGTGGTCAACGACAGCCGTGGCTTCTTCACCTCCCGGGTGATCGGGACCTTCCTCAACGAGGCGATCGCCGCGCTCGGTGAGGGTGTCGACCCGGTGCGTATCGAGCGTGCCGGCGAGCAGGCCGGCTACCCGGCCCCGCCGTTGCAGCTGATGGACGAGTTGACGCTGACCCTGCCGCGCAAGATCGAGGCTGAGGGTCGCGCCGCGGCGGAGGCCGCCGGTGAGACCTATGTCCGCCACCCGGCGTTCGCGATCGTGGACGCCATGATCGACGAGCACGGTCGCGAGGGCCGCTCGGGTGGGGCCGGCTTCTACGACTACGACGACGAGGGCAAGCGCACCGGGCTGTGGCCCGGCCTGCGTGAGCACTTCGCGACCGGGACCGACGTACCGCTGCAGGACCTCATCGAGCGCATGCTGTTCGCCGAGGCGATCGAGACCGTCAAGTGCTTCGACGAGGGCGTCATCGAGACCTTCCCGGACGCCAACATCGGTTCGATCTTCGGTATCGGCTTCCCGGCCTGGACCGGTGGGGTCGCGCAGTACATCGATCAGTACGCGGGCGGCACGACCGGGTTCGTGGCCCGGTGCAAGGAGCTCACCGACGCCTACGGCGAGCGCTTCGCGCCGCCGGCCAGTCTGGTCGCCAAGGCCGAGTCCGGCGAGCCACTGCGGCCACGGGGCTGACCGACGCACCGTCCGCCCGACGGGTGGGCGAGGACACGAGGGGGCGGCTTCGGCCGCCCCCTCACGCGCTGTCCGGAGCCGACCGGTCGAGCTTCTCGCCGCATGGACGAGCGTCCCCAGGTTGGGGGCGTTCGGCCCTCGGCCGCCTGCCGCGATGCCCGTAGGGTCGGACCACAGCCGCCGCGTCGACCCGGTCCGTGCGACCCCGGGACCGGCTGGAGCCCATACCGGAGCCGATCATGATCCGCCGCAGCACGCCATCGCCCCGGACCGCTCGCCCCCTGCCGTCAGCCGCCCGTCTGGCGGCGATCGCTGTCGGCCTGGCTCTGGGCGCGACCGCCTGCGGTGACGACGCGCCCACCAGCGACATGGTCCCGTCCGCGACGCTCGAGGTCGAGGGCGGCGAGATGTACTACGACCCCGACGTGCTCGTGGCGACCGCCGGGGAGATCACCGTCACCTTCGAGAACGTCGGCATCGTGGAGCACGACTTCGTGATCGAGGAGGTCGGCGACCTCGACGTCGTCGGCATGGTCGACCCGGGTGAGCGTGCGACGGGCACCGTCGAACTGGGGCCCGGGACCTACACCGTCTACTGCACCGTCCCCGGGCACCGCAACGCGGGCATGCAGGCCACCCTCGAGGTGCGTTGACCCGCCGTCGTCCCCAGGCGGGTGTGACGGCGCGCCGCGTCGTGCCTCGGAGTGTCGGCGGTCATGGTCCCTGCCAGCTGGCTCGGTAGCGTGCTGACATGCGCCTCGATCTCGGCCGCCGCGCCGACTACGCGATTCGCGCGACGCTGCATCTGGCCGGCGTTGCGCCAGACGCACGCGTGAAGGCCCGGGTCATCGCCGAGGCGATGGCGATTCCGGGCTCCTACGTCGCCCCGATCCTGGCCGAACTCGCCAAGGCCGGGATCGCCGACTCCGTCGCCGGTCCACAGGGCGGCTACCGGCTCGCGCGGCCACCAGACGAGCTCACGCTCGCCGAGGTGGTCGCGGCGGTGGAACTCGAGGCGGCGCCGCCGACGTGCATCCTGCGTGGCGGACCGTGCCGGTGGGACGACATGTGCGCGGTGCACGTGCCGTGGTTGCGCGCCACGGACGCGATCGCGGCGGAGCTCGAGTCCACCACCTTCGCCGAGGTGCTCGCGATCGACCGCGCCCTGGAGCACGGGTCCTACGAGATCCCTGCCGACCTGCGTGACCGGTGGGCGGGACGTGTCGGCCGCCCCGGCCGGTCCGGGGACTGACGCGACGACCTGCCGTGCGTCGGGCGTCGCTGCCCGGCATGGGCGCTGGTCAGGACTCGTGGGCCAGGACTCGTGGGTCAGGGGCCGATGGTCATGGCTCGATGGGTCCTCGTGCCCTGGATCGGGCGCTCCCGTCCCGCAACTATTAGTGCAGAGCTAAAAGTTTGCATGGCCGGTGGACCGCCCACCGGCGTCCAGGCCTCCGGGCCGGACCGATCGGGGCTCAGGAGCACGATCATGAGGATCACCAGGACCTCGTTCGCCGGGCTGGCGATCGCGGCGTTGCTGCTCGGTGCCTGCTCGACCGACACGGCTGACGACGCCGCGATCGCCGATGACACCGCGGACGACCAGGCGGCCGGCGACAGCGCCGAGGCCACCGGCGCGAGCTACGACCCCAACGCGGACCCGCCGGATGGCTGGGAGCGCCGCGATCCGGTCCTGCCGCCGGCACCGGAGGGGGAGCTGCACGAGATCGAGATTCGGGCGACGAACGTCGACGCCCACGTCGGTGGTGGGGTCGTCCAGCAACTGTGGGGCTTCGACGACCAGGTCCCCGGACCGACGCTGCGGGCGAAGGTCGGGGACACCTTCCGGGTCACGTTCGTCAACGACGCCGACATGAGCCACTCGATCGACTTCCACGCGAGCAAGGTGGACCCCGCGACGGAGATGCGCACGATCCCGCCGGGCGAGTCGCTGGTCTACGAGTTCGAGGCCAAGCACGCCGGGATCTTCATATACCACTGCGGTACCGCCCCGGTCCTGTTGCACACCGGCAACGGCCAGTACGGCGCGGTCGTCATCGACCCACCGGACCTGCCCGAGGTCGACCACGAGTACGTGCTCGTGCAGTCGGAGTTCTACCTCGGCGCGGACGGTGAGATCGGCGACATGACCAAGATGCAGGACGACGCCTGGGACATCGTCGCCTTCAACGGCTTCGCCGACCAGTACGCCCACGCGCCGATCACCGACGTCGAACCCGGCGAGCGGGTGCGTGTCTGGTTGCTCAACGCCGGCCCGAGCGAGAACTCCTCCTTCCACGTCATCGGGACGATCTTCGACACGGTCTACAAGGAAGGCGCGTACCGCCTGCACCCGGACATGGGGCTCGACGGTGGGGCCCAGGCGCTCGACCTGCAGCCGTCGCAGGGCGGGTTCGTCGAGTTCACCTTCGACACCGACGGCTTCTACCCCTTCGTGACCCACAAGTTCTCGAACGTCGGCAAGGGCGCGCTCGGGGTGTTCCTGGTCGGCGACGCCGACGCCGACGCCGGGCACTGAACGCTGCGGCGCGGACGGCTGCACGCGACGCGCCTCCTCCACACCGACCACCGACCCCGGCTCGCACCCCGCGACCGGGAGCTCACACCACCCGACCGGAGACCACCATGGACCTCGCACCGCACCGAACCGCCACCCACGACCGCCGCCCCATCCGCCGCGTCGTCGCCGGTCTGGCGATCGCCGCACTCGCCCTGAGCGCCTGCGGCGGTGACGACGCCACGGAGCCGACCGCAGCCGATGGGTCGTCCACGCTGACCGTCGAGGCCGGCGACCTGTTCTACGAGCCCTCGAGCCTGCGCACGACCGCGGGGGAGATCGAGGTCACCCTGGACAACACCGGCGCGATCGAGCACGACCTCATCATCGAGGAGGCCGGGGACCTCGATGCGGTCGGGATGGTCGCACCGGGGGACACCGCAACGGGCACGGTCGAGCTCGACGCCGGCACCTACACCGTGTACTGCAGCGTCCCCGGCCACCGCGGCGGTGGGATGGAAGCGACGCTGGAGGTCTCGTGACCCGTATCTCGGCATCGCAGCGGTCATCCCCCGACGGTGACGCCGCGCGGACCTTCGCGCGGCGATCGCCGTTCGCAGCCGTGCTCCCGGCGATCGTGGTGGCGGTCGGCTACCTCGGCGTCACCATCGGCTGGGTGCTGTTCGGCAGTGGCTTGCCGGGTGGACGCTGGTTCGCTGTGCACGTGTTCACCCTCGGGGTGCTGACCAACGCGATCCTCGCCTTCAGCGATCACTTCGCCCGGACGGTGACCAGGACCCCCGGCGACGGTCCGAGCGGTTGGTGGCTCGTCGCCGCCAACGTCGGGATCCTCGCGCTGCTCGCCGGACTGCCGACGCGCTGGCTGCCCGGGCTCGCAGGCGGTGCGGTGGTGGTCAGCGGGGTCGTCGTGGCGAACTGGTGGCGGCTGCGCGGCATGCGCCGGGCCGCTGTCGGGGCGCGCTTCGCCTGGATCGTGCGGGACTACGAGCAGGCGCACGGGGCGTTCGTCCACGGGGCGGTGCTGGGGGCGCTGCTCGGGGTGGGTGTGGTGACGGGGCCCTGGTACGGCGCGGTCCGCCTCGCCCACCTGCACGCCATGGTGCTCGGCTGGGGCGGGCTGACGTTGCTCGCGACCCTGGTGTTCTTCGGGCCGACGATGGCGCGCACGCGCATCGAGCCCGGTGCCGACGCCCGGGCCGTGCGGGCGCTGCGTCACGGTGCGACCGGGCTGAGCGTGGCGACGCTCGCGCTCATCGGCGTCGGTGCCGGTGGGGGATGGGGAACCGCGGCTCGGTTCGTCGCGACGGTCGGGCTGACCGTCCACGCCGTGGCCGCCATCGTCGTCCTGGCCCCGGTCGCGACCGCCGCGTGGCGGGCGAAGCCGAGCGGACCCCGGGGCCACGTGATCGCCGTCGCGGGCTGGTTCGCGCTGGTCGTGGTGGCCGACGTCGTGGTCGTGGCGACGGGGTCGTGGCGGTGGCTCGACGCGGTCGGACTGATCGCGCTGGCCGGGGTCCTGGCCCAGGCGGTCGTCACCACGCTGCTCTACCTCGGGCCGATGTTCCGTGCCGGGGACGGTGCCCTGCGTGAGGCGGTGCGCCAGCGGCTGGAACGTGGCCGGACGGTGCGTCTGGTCGTCGTGCAGGGCGCGGTGGCCTGGATCGCCGTCGGCGCGCTGCCGATCGGGCTGCCCGGGATGGTGCCGTGGCTGCCGTGGACACTGCTCGGGGGCGTGCTGCTCGGGGCCCTGGTCGCGGTCGCACGTCCTGTCCGTCCGGCGTCGCACGAGGTGGCGGCCACCTGAACGTCCCCTGACGGGATGGCAGCGGATGGGCGGTGCGTGGTCGCGGCCGTCGGACCCGCGGCGTCGGCAGCCGTCGCATGTGGTGTGCTACCACCCGTTCCACCACGACGGGAGCGGACGATGACGGGATGGACCCTTGCAAGCCCGATGACGGGCACGGTGGTCGAGATCACGGTGCAGGTGGGTGACCGGCTCGAGTCCGGCGCACGCCTGCTGTCGCTCGAATCGATGAAGCTCGAACATCCGGTCGAGGTGACCGAGGCCGCCCGGGTGGATGCGCTGCTGGTCGACGCCGGCGACGTCGTCGAGCGGGGCCAGGCCCTCGCCCGACTCGTCGCGGTGGACGCGGACCTCCCCACGGCCACGTCGGACGCATCGGCCACGTCGGACGCATCGGTCACGTCGGACGTGTCGGATGTGGCGGCCGAGCCCACCGCCCGCGAGGACCTCGCCGAGGTACGCGCCCGACGCGCCGCCCTGCTCGATGCCGCACGACCCGACGCGGTCGCCGCCCGGGCCGGCCACGGTCGCCGCACGGCGCGGGCCAACATCGATGCGCTGGTCGATCCGGGCAGCTTCAGTGAGTACGGCGGGCTGGCGATCGCCGCGCAACGCCGCCGTCGCGACGTCGACGAGCTGATCGCCGAGACCCCGGCCGACGGCCTCGTCGGCGGGACCGCGACCATCGCCGCCGACCGGCTGGGTCCGGATGCCGCCCGCTGTGTCGTGCTCGCCTACGACGCGACGGTGCTCGCCGGCACCCAGGGTCAGGTCAACCACCGCAAGACCGACCGGCTGTTCGAGCTGGCCGCCCGCGAGCAGCTACCGGTCGTGTTGTTCGCCGAGGGCGGCGGCGGTCGGCCCGGCGACACGGACGCGCTCGGTGCCTCGTGGTTGACCGCCGCGGCGTTCCACCTGCTGGCCCGGTTGTCGGGTCAGGTGCCGATCATCGCGATCGTGGACGGCTTCTGCTTCGCGGGCAACGCGGCACTGGCCGGGTGCGCCGACGTCCTCATCGCCACGGAGGGTTCCAACCTCGGCATGGCCGGTCCGGCCATGATCGAGGGCGGCGGGCTCGGCCGGGTCGCGCCGACCGACATCGGTCCGATCGACGTCCAGCGGCGCAACGGCGTCGTGGACCTCGTGGTGCCCGACGACGTGACCGCGGTCGCGCGTGCCCGGGAGGTGTTCGCGCTGTTGCGGCCCACCCGCCTCGGCGGGTCCGGCGACAGCGAGGTGGCCCACCCCGACCAGGCAGGCATGCGCGGGCTGGTGCCCGCGGACCGCCGCCGGGTCTACGACATGCGTCCGGTGCTGACCACGCTGGTGGACACCGACTCGTTCGTGGAGCTGCGCGCGGACGCCGCGCCGGGGATGATCACCGCGCTCGCCACGATGGGCGATCGACCGGTCGGACTGCTGGCCAACGATCCCCGTCACCTCGGTGGTGCCATCGACGCCGAGGGCGCGGATTCCGCGGTCCGGCACCTCGAGCTGTGCGACGCGCACGGGCTGCCGGTCGTCGTGCTGTGCGACACGCCGGGCTTCATGGTGGGTCCCGAGGCCGAACACGACGGTGGGGTGCGGCGCTTCGCCGCGCTGTTCGTCGCGGGGGCACGGTTGCGCGTGCCGATCGTGGCGGTGGTCGTGCGCAAGGGCTACGGGCTCGGTGCCCAGGCCATGCTCGGCGGTCATCTGCAGGTCCCGGTGCTGACGGTGGCGTGGCCGACCGGCGAGCTCGGGCCGATGGGCCTGGAGGGTGCGGTCCGGCTGGGGTACCGCCGCGAACTCGACGCGATCGACGATCCGGACGAACGGGCCACCGCCGAGGCACGGATGATCGCCGACGCGCACACACACGCGGCCGCGCTCAACGTGGCGACGTATGCGGAGATCGACGACGTGATCGACCCGGCCGACACCCGCAACCGCGTGTCGGCCGCACTCGGACGCACGGCACGCTGAGGTCCGTGCCGAAGCCGCCGGGTCGCGCGGCGACGGGCGGTCGGCCATGCCCGTGATGATGCGGTCAGTCGGCGTCGAGGACGACGAAGGTCAGCTCGTGCTTGTTCTGGGCGAGGTGGAACAGCTGGCCGCCCGGGATGGCCGCGAACCGGGCGGCCGTGTCGTGGTCGGTCGCGCCCTGGAACTTGACCGTGCAGACGAGGTTGCCTACCAGCCCGCTGTCCAGCCAGCGCGTCACGAGTTCCAGCAACCGGTCCGGGTAGGCGATGATGTCGCTGCACCACCCGTCGGTGGCGCCGATGTCGGCCGGCTCGAGGCCGAAGGCGGACTCCTGACGCACGGTCACGTTCGGGCGGCGTTCGATGGCGGGGTCGAGCGGTGCCCGGTCGACGGCGATGACCTGGGCCCCCTGCTGCGCGAGCAGCCAGGTCCAGCCACCCGGTGCGGCCCCCAGATCCAGGCAGCGGTCACCCGACGCCGGTTGGCGTCGCAGCCGAGCGAAGGTCTCCCACAGCTTGAGATACGCCCGACTCGGCGGTCCGTCGCGATCCTCGACGAATCGGGGCTCACCGTTGGGGAACGGACTCGAGCAGTCCGTCGCGGCGAGCACGAGATCGCGTTCCAGCAGGGTCCAGGAGCCGAGTGGTGAGGCCGGAGCGACCTCGCCGAGTGCCAGCGGGTGGGCCGCGACGTGCGGGAGCTTGTCGGTGATCAGCTGGGCCCGTCCACGGTGCTCGGGCGCATAGGCCGCCCAGTTGCGCTGGCGGGCGCGCAGTTCGCGGGCGGCGTGTCCGATCGACGTCACCGGGATCCGCTCCGCTTCCCACCACGTGTTGGCCGCCCAGGCGGCATGCACCGGGCGGCTCTCGCTGATCCGCAGCTCGCCGTGGTGGTGGTCCACGGCGACACCGGCTCGGGCGAGCTCCTCGTCGAGTTCGTCCCCGAAGCCGGCGGCGGCCAGGTAGGCGGTCGTCATCGTCGTGTCCCTCGTGGCATCCCGTCGGCTGCGGCCGGCACGGTCGTGTGGGCCCTCCCCGGGTGCGGATCGGGGGGGCGACGGGCGTTGGTCGCACGTCGAGGTTCCCCCCGACGCGGACCATGGGCGCCCACGGCGGTCGGTGATCAGCACCGAGTCGACCACATCGGGCGGCACACCGGTCGCGTGACGAGGCGGTCAGTCGATCGTGCGAGCCGTCGGGGGACCGGATCGCGTGACGCCGTGGCTGCCGCTGCCGCCCGGGAGGCCTTGCGGCGGCGGGGGTACGGGCTGGCTGGTCGTTCGACCAGGTACCGAAGGCCCCCTGGCTGATCGGCCGGGGCGGGGGCGTGCAGCCGGCCGGCGGAACGCCACCCTTTCCGGACCACGCGCAGCGCCGTGGGTCCGATCGCTGGAATCGGTCCTCGCTGCGCACCGTCCCATGACGACGCGCAATAGGCGGCACACCGCCCCGCGTCGCCCGTGCGGCCCGACGCCGCATCTGTAGCCCGCCCCTGCCCCCGGCGGACGCCACCACTCCGGTCACACGGAGCGGGCCGTACGCCGGCAGCCGGGACGGGCTCAACCTGTGAGGTCGTAGCCATGCGTCTGTCCACCCGTCGGTCCATCTCCCATGCCGCCGTGCTGGGTCTGCTGTCCACCACCCCGTTGATCGCCGGCTGGGCCGGTGCCGACACCGTCGTCGCGCCGGTGTCGGCGGCCGCTCCGACCGGATCGGATCACCGCGTCGGGACGTCGGCACCCGTCCACCTCGCCGCGTCCGGCACCTTCGGGTCGACCTGGCTCGAGTCCGCCCCGGTCGTGGACGAGACGCTGCGGGCCACCGAGGCCGTCGATACCACCGAGGCCGTCGATGGCGCTGCTGCTGCTGCCCCACCCGGGTTGACCGCCGCTGAACTCGACGCGATCGACACCTCCGAGGTGACCGTCATCTGGCTCGGTGACGAGCGTGACGCCGACGATGCGCCGACCGAGCAGGGCGTGGACTTCTACACCGCCGCGGACGGCGTGGAGGTGACCGCCGAACGGATCCACACCTTCCTCGATGCCCGCGACGCCCCCATGGCCGACCAGGCCGAGGAGATCCTCGCCGCCGGTATCGCCCATGACGTCGACCCCCGGCTGATCGTCGGCATCGCCATCGCGGAGTCCAACGGCGGCGAGCGGCTCCCCGTCGGGAGCCACAATGCCTGGGGCTGGGGCGGCAGCGGCAAGTTCGGTCTGGCCCACTGGGACTCGTGGGAGGAGGCGCTGGACTACTACGCCGAACGGCTCGGAGCGCTCTACGACACCGACAACGTCGACGAGGAGTTCGCCCAGACCTACGTGCCGCCGAACTGGCGCTGGTGGCTCGACGTCGTCACCTGGGTGATCGACGAGATCTGATCGCCGCCGTTCACCGTCGCGGTTCAACGCCGTCGGAGCTCGGCTTCCTCGTAGTCGAGGACCGGCACGAAACCGATCCGTCGATACAGCCGCCCGGCCGTCGCATTGGCCAGGGTGACGTTGAGCCCGACCGTGTGGACCCGTGTCCGCAGGCGGGCGGTGAGGGCGGACACGACGGCGGTGGCCAGTCCACGGCCCCGCATCGCCGGGTGCGTGACCACGTTGCCGATCGCGGCGACACCGTGACCCGGTTCGATCACGTGGATGCCGGCGGCCGCGGCGAGCCCGACGCCGTCGGCCGGACCGTCCGCGTTCGCCAGGTCGACGCCGAGGTAGTGACCGGTGTCGAGCAGCCCGGGGTGGAAGAAGTCCCCGGCCGCCGGGTCGGTGGCGAACAGGGCCTCGAGCGCGGGGAGGTCGGCGCGACCGAGCGTGCGGACCCGGCTGTCGCCGGCGGGTGGAGGCCGGTCCGCGGGGAAGGCCAGCTTCTCGTAGTCACGCCGCCACACGGCAGAACGGGTCCGTGCGAGCGCAGCGCTGATCCCGACCGGCCCCGTCATCACGAACTGGTCCGGGAGTTGCCCCCGGCGTTCCAGATCGGCCAACAGCTCCAGGGTGCCCGCCGCGTCCTCGGCGGCGATCGCGTAGATGACCGGTAGCTCGGAGCCCGGGAGGTCCAGCAGGCCGAGCAGTGCGTCACCGCGTCGCCACCAGCGGGCGTCGTCGAACAGCTGCACCACGTCGGCGATGCCGTAGGGGTGGATCGCGGGGTGGCGCAGGTAGACGTCGAGCACGGCGTGCGGGTCCGAGACGGACTCGACGGGGACGTCGTCGCGCAGCGCGTGCGACGCTTCTCGGGACACGGTGATCCTGGCCGGTGCAGGGCGGCGTCGGTGGTCGCCGGGCCGATGACGGCGAACGATAGCGGTGGCATTCGCGCTGATCGCCGGAACCCGCGGCGACCGCCGCCGCAGGTCACGCGCGCTGACGTCGACGGTCCCCATCGCCCGCGGCCCGACGTCCGCCCCGGGCGGTCCAGGTTACGAACATGCGTATTCACCCGGGCCGGTTGTCACCGCGCGGCGTGTCGGGGGTAGCTTCTGCCGGCGCTCCGGTGGGATGCGCCCAGCAACGATGGCCACGTCGTGGCCGAAGAGGAGGATCAGATGGTTCGCCAGACCATGCGCCGGGGCGCTGCGGTCGTCGCAGCAGCAGCCCTGGTGCTGAGTGCATGTGGTGCCGACGACGCGGAACCCGAGGTCGAGGACGTCGAGGACGTCGAGGAGCCCGATGACGCCGGGGACGAGGACGCCGCCGACGACGCGGCCGCCGCCGACGACGCGGCCGCCGAGGACGAGCCCGCTGACGCCGCCGGCATCGCCGGCTGCGCGCCCGACGAGCTGCCACTGCTCGAGGCTGGCCAGCTGACCGTCGGTACCGGCGATCCGGTGTTCCCGCCGTGGATGCTGAACGACGATCCGGCCGGTGGCGAGGGTTTCGAGAACGGCATCATCTACGAAGTGGCGGACGTGCTCGGCTTCGACGTGGACGACGTCGTCTGGGTCGGCAACTCCTTCGAGGAGACCATCGCCCCGGGTGCGAAGAACTTCGACTTCGCGATCCAGCAGATCTCGGTGACCGAGGACCGTCAGGAGATCGTCGACTTCTCCCAGGTCTACTACCAGCCGGACAAGGCGTTGCTGGCCCTGCCGGACTCCAGTGTCGTGGACGCGACCACCCTGGCCGAGCTCGAGGACGCGAACTGGGGGGCCACGATCGGCACCACCGACCTCGACTACATCGAGAACATCATCGGTGCGTCCGACGTCGCGGTCTTCGACGACCAGGCGACCACCTTCCAGGCGCTGCTCGGCGGGAACATCGACGCCACCGTCGTGGCCTTCCCGACCGCGCTGTTCGCCACCGCGGTGCAGATCCCGGAGGCGGAGATCGTCGCGTCGCTGCCCGCCGACCCGAACGACACCGGCCACGGGCTACTGTTCGAGGATGGCAGCGAGCTCGTCGACTGCATCGACCAGGCGCTCGACGAGGTCATCGCCGCCGGCACCGTCGACGCGCTGCGTGACGAGTACCTGATCGGCGACGCCGAGGTCACGGAGATCACCGAGTGAGTCCCGAGCGCGCCGCGTCGGCAGCTCCGGCGCGGCGCGCCGGGCCCCGTCCACCGGTCAAAGCGACGCTGACGCCCAGGGAGCGTTACCTCCCGGCGGCCATCAGCGTGCTCTCGACGGTGGTGGTGTTCGGGCTACTCGCCCGCGTGATCACCTCCGCGGAGAACTGGCCACTGATCCGCCGGCAGTTCTTCAACCTCGACGCCATGGGTGATGCATTCCCGATGGTGCTGCGGGGGTTCGGGATCAACATGGCGGTCTGGGCCATCGCGCTCGTGCTCATCGCCCTGTTCGGTGTCGTGGTGGCGATCTTCCGGTCGTTGACGGGCCCGTGGGCCGCACCGCTGCGGGTGTTCGCGATCGTGTTCATCGACCTGCTGCGCGGGATGCCCTCGATCCTGCTGGTGCTGTTGTTCGGGCTCGGGGTTCCGGCCCTCAATCTGCCCGGGGTCACCGACAGCCGGCTGTTCTGGGGCTCGGTCGCCCTGGTGCTCGGCTACACCGCCTACACCTCCGAGGTGTACCGATCCGGGATCGAGGCGGTGCCCGACGGACAACGTGCGGCCGCGAAGGCACTCGGCCTCACGCAGTGGCAGACGTTGCGTCACTCGATCCTGCCGCAGGCCATCCGCAACGTGATCCCGGCCCTGCTGAACCTCGCCGTCGCGTTGCAGAAGGACGTCGCGCTGCTCTCGGTCATCGGTGCCCGTGAAGCGGTCCGCGAAGCGCAGATCTTCACGGCGCGGACCTTCAACTTCTCGTCCTACATCGTTGCCACGCTGCTGTTCCTGCTCGCCACGATCCCGATGGCACGACTCACGGACTGGGTCACGCGGCGCGATCAGGAACGTCGACTGCAGAGGACCCTGTGAGTGCCATCGACCAGCCATCGTCAGCCACCCCCCGGGTGTCGATCGAGGACCTGACCAAGTACTACGGCCAGACGCTCGTGCTCGACGAGGTGTACCTCGACATCCACGAACACGAGGTCGTGTGTCTCATCGGTGCGTCCGGGTCGGGCAAGTCGACCCTGCTGCGCTGCATCAACCAACTGGTGCCGTTCGACTACGGCACGATCCGGCTCGACGGCGTCGGAATCGACGATCCGAGCTTCGGCAAGACCGGGCTGCGTGAACGCATCGGCATCGTGTTCCAGGCCTACAACCTGTTCCCGCACATGAACGTGCTCCAGAACGTCACGCTGGCTCCGCGGAAAGTCCACGGGGTCGATCGGGGGGAAGCGGAGGCCAACGCCCGGCGGCTGCTCGGCCTGCTAGAGATGGCCGACTTCGCCGACAAGTACCCCGAACAGCTCTCCGGCGGACAGCAGCAACGGGTCGCGATCGTGCGGGCGTTGGCCACCGACCCGGACGTGCTGCTGCTCGATGAGGTCACCGCCGCCCTCGATCCCGAGCTGATCGGCG